>NZ_JBEOPN010000047.1:0-27297 GCF_040310085.1 Shewanella sp. S1-58-MNA-CIBAN-0166
GATTGTTATCTCTCGTCATCGCTTGCCACCGCTCGTCACCAAGATTTTATAGCCTCTAGCAGCGAAGCGCTCTAGCCTCTAGGATTTTAGCTCGTAAGCCTCTAGGCTCTAGGCTTTTGGCTTAGATAGACGGCCTAAAAGTTTTTACCGACAAACAAATAGAATGCTGTTTCACCGCGATCGGTAAAACCAAAACCTAATGCTGCCGGGCCCCAGTCGGTATCAGTACCTAAATACAAACTACTGGCGTAAATCAAATCATCTAAATCGACATCATCACGATCAAACCACACATTACCAGCTTCAAGACTGGTACCTAAATACAAAGGCAAGTCGGTGATCAGTACATCACGGCCGAGATCATATTGATAAATCACGGCTCCAAACACTTTATGTGCACCAATTAAGGTGTCTTTACGGAAACCCGACAAATTCAAGAAGCCGCCTAAATCTGCCACATGCAAGGTAAAGTTACCGTCATTCTCAACAGTTGCCAGTTCCATCTTACCTACAATGGCGTGATTTCCGAGTTTCAACGCACCTTTCCAATCTGCTTCAAATTGCCATGCTAAGTCATCACTAAAAGTCGTATCGACATTGCTTAGTCCATTGTAGGATTCATCTCTTAAGTAGCTGACAAAGGTAATTCGATTACCTTCCGTCGGGAAGCTAATGCTGTTTAGGCTGTCGTAGGCCACTTTTAAATAGCCACCCGTGGAATGATAATCTAGTGAATCAACCGAGCCAAATTCACTGCTAACCCGACCATCTTCGCCGACAAAACCTAATTCGATAATACCATCTGAATCAAAGTTATAGCCGATACCTAAAACGATTTGAGCAACATTATTTTCGAGTTCTACATAACGGCTATCTTGATCAATTAAATCCCAATCTTTCATTTCATACTGGAATCGCGCTAGGCTATAAAATGTTTGATCACGGTCTAATGGTTGATAAAACTCAGTGCCGACTAACTTTTTATACCCCAGTTCTAATTCGTTACGCCACTCACCACCATTTTCAGTTAAGTCGGTCATGGTGTAAGCCAAACTGAGTGTAATAGCCGAATCTAAGGTGAAATCATCTTCCCAGTTAAAGCCTGCTTGAAAGTAATTCGGCCCCCATGATTTGGCTCTGGTGGTAATGGTTAAAATTCGGCCCTGTTCAACATCTTCAAACTCGGCATCGACACGCTCGAATTTATTCAGTGAATACACTCGATTTAACGCTAAATTTAACTCTTCTTTGGTCAGTACAACGCCTTCGGTAATCCCTAAACGCTCACGCAGTAATTTTTCACTGACTTTTGATTGATTGTCGAAAGCAATTTTATAAATGGGTTTTTTAAGCGGATCGATCCACAGTAAACTTTGTTGTAATTTATCCGCTTGATAAGCTAAATAGTCTTGCTCACTAATACCAAGCGCTTCCAGCTTCACTAACTCTAAATTGGCGGCATTTTCACCTAATTTGAGCGCTAATGGCATGATTGAAAAATCAGTGGTGCTTAGGCTATCAATGGCGGGACGAATGAGGATATCGCTAGACGTCAGTAAGGTTTTTTGGCGAGCTGTGCTCGCTTGAGTCAAAATAGTTGAAAGTTGCTCTAAAACCGCAATGGTACTGTCTAAATGTTCTTGTTTGGTCAGTGCGGAACCAATATCGACGGCAATGATGATATCTGCCCCCATGGCTTTTACCACATCGATAGGCATATTATTGGCAATTCCGCCATCAACCAGTAAACGACCGTTAATCAATGCTGGCTGCAATGCACCTGGAACTGTGGCAGATGCTTGCATGGCTTGTACTACACTGCCGCTGGATAACACCACAGCTTCACTGGTTGCTAAATCCGTCGCCACCGCTCGGTACGGAATCGCGAGTTCATCAAAGTCACCAAACTGTTCAACTAACCCAGTGGAGTGGCGCAGTAATTGAGACATGCTTTGGCCACGTAACAAACCACTAGGTGAGGTTAAGCTATTATTGTTATAACCCACGGTCAGTGGAATATTAAACTGATCTCGTTGCTGTTTATCACGGTAGCTTAATTTATCGCGCGGAATGGTGTCTGAGTAGCCTTTAGACCACTCACCACTAAGCATTATTTCTTCTATTTGATCGGCGTTATAGCCTAACGCGTACATGCCAGCAACATAAGCACCAATACTGGTACCCGCAATGTAATCAACAGGAATATGATATTTTTCAAGTACTTTCAACACACCAATATGAGCAGCACCTTTTGCCCCGCCGCCACTCAGCACTAAGCCAATAGTGGGCCTTTCTTTAGCGGCTTTTTTTGCAGCATAGACAGGTTGCACTACTAGGCTAAAGCAAATACAGCTAGCCAAAAACCAGGTAGGTAAGTTAAGGCGCAAAATTTGTTGCATAAATCATTCCGAAAGTAAGTAAAAACAACTTATTCTAACAAAATTTAATCAATACCCATACTAATGGATAGCAGCAACAAGATTACCCTGGCATCACTAATGAACTCATCATTCATTAATCCCCATTTGTCGCTTAATATCGAGCTCAAGTTCGGCTTTGGGCATCGGCTTGGCAAAATAATATCCCTGAATAATATGACAACCACGCTTAACGACTTGTGCAAGTTGCTCAGATGTTTCAACACCTTCAGCCACGACTTCAAGCGATAGGTTACGTGCTAATTCAATAATACTGCTCACAATGGCTTGATCGGCTTGATGGTTGTCAATATGAATTAAAAACGAGCGATCTATTTTCAGAATATTGACTTGGAATGAACGTAAATACGCAAGCGACGAATAACCTGTACCAAAATCATCTATAGCAACATCAATACCTAACTGCTCTAACGCGAGTAAATGCTGGCTGGCGATAGCAATTTCTTTCATCAATACGCCTTCGGTAATTTCTACCGACAAACATTTAGCAGGCATGCCAGTTTGATGTAATGTTGCGGTTAAAAAGTCGATAAAGTCTGGCTGTCTGAAATGCATTGCAGACACATTAACCGACACTTTTATGTCGCTTTGGTATCGCTGATGCCAATCTGCACCGTCGAGACAAGCTTGAGTTAGCACCCAACGATCAATCTCAACAATCAAACCACAGGATTCTGCAATACCTATAAACACATCGGGGTTAACCATGCCATCTTTTGGGTGTTTCCAACGAATTAACGCTTCAACGCCAACAATACTGTTTTGTTGGTTAACATCTATCTGAGGCTGGTAATACAATTCAAATTCATTGCACAGTATCGCTCGATGCAAATCAGCCTCTATGCGTAAGTGATATAAGGCTTCTGCATTCCGTTCTGCTGAATAATATTGAAAATTACCACGGCCCTCTTCTTTAGCATGGTACATGGCTAAATCGGCGTTTTTAATCAAGGTTTCTGGCGTTTGATCATCGCCAGACCAAATGCTGATACCAATGCTGGTCGAAATAAAAAATTCTCGACCGTATAATTTAAAAGGCGTTTCGATTTGTTTTAATAACTGTTTGGCAATGTGGTTAATGGTGTCGACGTCTTTTGCATCACGCAGCAAAATAACAAACTCATCACCACCAAAACGACACAATAAATGTTCTTCAGACAAACAAGACTGTAGTCGACTTGCGGCTTCAACGAGTAATGCATCACCCATACTGTGACCGTATGAGTCGTTAACATGTTTAAATCTGTCGAGATCTAAAAACAATAACGCTAAGGTTTCTTTGTGCTGTTTTGCTATTTCAATAACCTGGCCCAATCGGCGCGAAAACATCGCTCGATTAGCTAAGCCGGTTAACATGTCATTGTTTGCTAAACGGCGCAGATGTAACTCATTATGTTTACGCTCAGTGATATCAGAAAACACCACCACATAATGTAATGCCGAACCATTCATATTGAACATGGTCGATACATTGATCCAAACAGGGCATCGGCTACCATCACTACAATTAAATTCACATTCTCCGGTCCAAAAGCGCTCCTTATCGAACACATCGTCCATATCAAAAGGTTCTACGGTCTCAAACACTAAGTCGGAAAAAGGTGTGCCGGCCAAATCACTCTTTTTAGCCGCTAGAATTAAATTAGCCGCTGCATTGCTAATTTTGATGTTCTTTTTCATGTCTAATATCAACATGCCTTCGGAAGTATTTTCAAATGCTTGGGCTAATAAATTAACCTCACTTTCAAGGGTTTTTTGTTGAGTGATGTCGGTATACATCCCTGCAGCATAAATTAATCTTCCATTGTTAAGATCTACCTCAATAGCACGGCCTTTAATGCGTAACCAATGCCACTGATGATCATGCTGATTACGATATCGATACTCGGCATCAATCATCTCGACGTTACCGTTAACAAGGTCCTGCCAAACCGATGTGATTCTCTCAACATCGTCTTGATGAATTGGGATATCTTCTAGTTTAACGTCAATCTGCTGCTCTGGTCCTAATACACCACCGCGATTATCGAGTGACAGCACTTGTGTTGATTTATGCCACTCCCATAGGTCCGAATCGCTGCCTTTTAACGATTGACGTAGGCGTTCATCACTTTCAACCAAAGCATGATTCATTTGCTTAAACCGATGAATTTGCCGCTGTCTATATAACAATATAATGGCGGCTATCAGTAAAATACTAAAAATCAATGCGCCTTTAAATTGTTGTGAGCGCCACCAAAACTGCTTTACAGTAAATCGATATTGAAATGGCTCATTCGACCACACGCCATTTCTTTTATATAAAAGCTCAAGTGCATACGACCCAGCACTTAAACCGGTAATATTAATCTGTGACTGGCCTTCTAATAACACGTAATTGCCAGAGTCTGCGCCATCTTTGACCAAACGATACTGTATGGTCATTGGCTTATCATCAAGGTAATCGAGCACGGCAATTTGAAAGCTAATTAAGCTGGCACCCGGTTCGACTTGCGACAATTGACTTGGAATGAGATAAACCTCGGTATTGTTTTCATAAAACACCGACACAGATTCAAGTATCACTTTGTCATTTACAGTCCGCGGCGCCAGTTTATCGAGGTCGATTAACATCGCTCCGTCTGGCGTACCCACAAAAAAGCCTTTTGCAGGGTCATAAAACTTTGCCGACTCATTAAATTCATCGGAAATAAAACCGTCTTTATGGCTAAACGAACTGACTTTACCTGTCGCCTTATTAACCTTAATAATGGCACTGGCACAGCCAACAATATGGTCTGTTTCAGAGTCCTGTAAAAAGAACACCACTTTACAATCGATCTTCCACTGTTGATCCAGCGAAATAAGCTCATCGGTTTGAGTATTGAATTGATATATACCTTGCTGGGACGTGCCTAGCCATATAACCCCCGGCGCCACTTGCATAAGACTATTCATGGTTGGGACATTTGTAAAATCAGCAAATACATCCACTTTAGAAATATACTCACCCACAGTGGTTAAATAGCCAAAATGTTTACTGCCACTAATCCATAAATGATCAGCATCATCCCTTAATAAGGCTTTATATAGCGTATGACTTAATGACTGCTGGCCATCTGATAAAACTTGTAACGTCAAATCAGTATTACCATCTTGCCAATAATACAATCCTTTAGTGGTGGTAAACCAAATCACATCACTCAGTAACTCGTCACGATAAATCCCAATGACGATTCTATCGTCCAGTGACTCTTTACCACCACTCCATGTCGCAAAGTCGGTACTGGCATTAGTCAATTTATTAACAACATATAAGCCACTGGTCGTGGCCAACACAAGATGATGTGCGTTTAAAGACTCAATTCGATAAATACTGTCACTCAGTTCAAATCCTTTGGGGATGACCATGGTTGAGGTTTGGCTCTGAGTGTTAACGACAGACAAACCACCATCGGTGCCTAGCCACACCTTATCGCCTTCGCTGTATACCGACCACACCATTTCATTATCAAGTTGATAAGGCGGCTTTTTAGAATAATCTTCAATTAAAAAATGAGGTTTACCCGCTATCACCGCTAACCCATCACCAGAGCCACCAACCCACAGTAAACCTTCAGAATCCACCGCCATATCATGAATGTAATCAATATTAGCTCGCTGTTTAAGCTCGTCATGGTATACGGTTAACTTGTTGTTTTCTGGACTCCAAAAAATCAATCCTGCTCGGCTTGAAATCCACAAGTCACCATTAAGATCTTGCTCCATTTGGTCAACATAATAGGGAATCTCAGGCACAGATTGCACCGTAAGCGTTTCGGTATTGACCTTAAATAAACCTTTCGATGTCAGCATCCACACTCGTTGTTGTCTATCTTGAAACAACTTCCTGATGGAATCATTTTTATCAGACAACGAAAATAGACCAATGAAGCTACCATCGGCTTGGTGAAGTTGAAGCTCGTGATTAGTTGAAAACAAATACTGGGAATTGTGCAATTCAAGCGCATTGCGCCAAGGTAAATTATGGTCTAAAGAATGACTTGGAGATAAAGACAATTGCTGAGAAGCATCATCAAAATAATACACTTGACCAGAATAAGCGAGTATCAGCAATCGTCCATCAAGCTGGCGCTGAGTTGCCGCCACGCGAATACTGTTATTGATATTAGTCGCATCATTATCTTCAGGTTTAAGCAATAAACTGAAGTGATTATCTAAAATACTGTAAAGATATAGCGAGGAATTAGTGCCAACAAGTAAATGGTCTTGGCCAGAATTAACTACTGTTGTAATCAGTTCGTCATCAAGTACCGAATCAAAACCCACTTTATCAATACGCCTTACTTTACTATTACTAACGCGATAAAGACCTTGCTGAGTCGCCAGCCAAACATAACCATAACGGTCAAAACTAATGTCTTGAATCGTCGCATTAGCTAAGCCATCTTTGGCGTTAAAGACTCGCTGAACAATGTCTGCACTACACGCAGGCAATACAGTAAATAAAGACAATATAAAACAGCCTAGGCTCACCAATACTGCTCTGGTCATAAATTCAGTTTATCCTTTACGTGATCAAATGCAGGCAAGCCCCACACGTAGCAAAAAACAGGCTTATCATCATCGACACATTAATCATCTTGGTGTTGTGATGGATCGGTTACTAGCCAAAAAAGTTAATATCACTTATTTTTATTGTTAACGACTTGAATGCGATTTTTATAAGTAATATTAAAGTTTTAACATTATTTTAGTAGGAAAGTCACCCCCGATTGAATCATTATTCGATTCGCTTTCTATTCTGCTAAATCAACATGTTGTGAAATGCCCTATAACGTAATATAACTCACACATATTAATCATTAAGACTAGCCTAAAATATCAGAAAAAAGACAAAAAAAAGCACCCCAAAATGGAATGCTTTTTTAAGGCTATTTAGTCAGTGTAAGTTACTTCTTCTTAACCGCTTTAGGGTTAGGTAAGTCAGTAATTGAACCTTCATACATTTCAGCCGCTAAGCCTACAGACTCATGTAATGTTGGGTGAGCATGAATCGTTAATGCGATATCTTCAGCATCACAACCCATTTCAATTGCTAGGCCAATTTCACCTAATAATTCACCGCCGTTAGATCCAACAATAGCACCACCGATCACGCGATGAGTCTCTTTGTCGAAAATTAACTTAGTCATACCTTCACTGCAATCTGAAGCGATTGCACGGCCACTTGCAGCCCAAGGGAAAGTCGCGGTTTCGTAAGCAATACCTTGCTCTTTCGCTTCTTTCTCAGTTAAACCGACCCATGCTACTTCAGGATTAGTATAAGCAATTGATGGAATCACTTTAGGATCGAAGTAGTGCTTCATGCCCGAAATCACTTCCGCAGCAACATGACCTTCATGCACACCTTTATGAGCCAACATAGGCTGACCAACGATATCACCGATAGCATAAATATGCGGTACGTTAGTGCGTAACTGCTTATCAACGTTAATAAAGCCACGTTCATCAACATTCACACCTGCTTTTTCAGCAGCTAAAGACTTACCATTAGGCGAACGACCAATTGCGACTAAAACAGCATCATAACGAACAGGTTCGGCAGGTGCATTCTTGCCTTCCATTGTTACGTAAATACCGTCGTCTTTTGCTTCAACTGCGGTCACTTTAGTTTCAAGAATAAGGTTAAACTTCTTCTTGATTTGCTTAGTGAATACACGGACAACGTCTTTATCTGCAGCAGGAATAACTTGGTCAAACATTTCAACCACGTCAATTTTACTGCCTAAAGATGAATACACAGTACCCATTTCTAGACCAATAATACCGCCACCCATCACTAATAACTTACCAGGCACTTCTTTCAGTTCAAGTGCATCAGTTGAGTCCCAAATACGTGGGTCGTCATGTGGAATAAACGGTAATTTAATTGGACGTGAACCCGCTGCAATAATGGCTTGTTCAAACTGAACAACAGTCACAGTACCATCTTCAGCAGTAACTTCTAAGCTATTAGGGCCAGTGAACTTACCAAAACCATTAACCACATCAACTTTACGCATTTTAGACATTCCGCCTAAACCGCCTGTTAATTGGCCAATGACTTTATTTTTAAAGCTACGTAATTTGTCTAAATCAATCTTTGGCTCACCAAAAACAACACCATGGTCAGCAACAATTTTGGCTTCTTCAATGACTTTTGCTACGTGCAATAGTGCTTTTGAAGGAATACAACCAACGTTTAGACACACACCACCAAGGGTACTGAAACGCTCAACAATTATGGTGTCTAAGCCTAAGTCAGCAGCACGAAACGCCGCAGAATAACCTGCTGGGCCTGCTCCTAGTACGACTACTTGAGTTTTGATTTCGTTACTCATGATTTCCTCTAATCTTGTTCATTCCGTGTGAAAGACGGATCGGCCCAAATGTCGATGTCGCCAGCTTGAAACTTACGTTTCACTTCCAATTTCTTTCAATTGTGGACTAAAAAATTGGGATGGGCGCATTTTATACTCAAATCAATTTGTTTGAAACCGATCACAATAAAAAGGTCGCTCATATGAGCGACCTTTGTGGTTATAAAATCAATGTACGAATGTCTGATAGTATCGCAGACAAGGTCACACTAAAGCGTGCAGCCATTGCGCCATCAATAACGCGATGGTCATATGACAACGATAACGGCAACATTAATTTAGGTTCAAACTCTTTACCATTCCACTTTGGCTTAATTTCAGATTTTGATACACCTAAAATAGCCACGTCTGGGTAGTTAACAATCGGCGTAAACGCCGTACCGCCAATACCACCTAAACTTGAAATGGTAAAACAGCTACCTTGCATGTCAGCAGACTTAAGTTTGCCGTCACGAGCACGGATAGAAATGTCGGTTAACTCACGCGACAATTCAACAATGCCTTTCTTATCAACGTCACGTACCACCGGAACCATGAGGCCATTTGGCGTATCAACAGCAACACCAATGTGGAAGTACTTCTTCTGAATAAGCGACTCACCATCAGGGCTCAAACTAGAGTTAAACACAGGGAACTCAGCTAATGCTTTGGCGACAGCTTTCATCATGAACACTAGTGGAGTGATCTTGTAATCCGCTTTCTTCTTCGCGGCAAGGTCGTTCTGCTGCTTACGGAATGCTTCCATCTCAGTGATATCAGCTTCGTCAAACTGGGTGACATGTGGAATGGTTACCCAGTTGCGATGCAAATTAGGACCAGAGATTTTCTGGATACGGCTTAGTGGTATTTCTTCCACTTCACCAAACTTACTGAAATCAACTTTAGGCGCTGCAATCACGTTTAAGCCACCAGCACCACCAGAAACCGCTGTAGCAGCAGTTGCTTTAGGGCGTGATAATTCGTATTTCACAAACGCTTGCACGTCTTCTTTCAAAATACGCGCTTTACGGCCAGTACCAGAAACCTTGGTTAAATCAACACCAAACTCACGCGCTAAGCGACGTACCGCAGGCGAAGCATGAACAACGCCAGTTGACGCAGTCACTGCAGCACTTGGATGAAACGGCACTGGTGGAGTTGATGGACGATTAGCCGCCATAGTTGGCGCGGCTGCCGCTGGAGCGGGTTCTGCTTGAGCAGGAGCAGCTTGCGCTACTGGTGCAGAGCTAGTGGTTTCAATGGTCGCAATTAAGCTACCTTGAGACACTTTATCGCCCACTTTAACCGTTAACGACACTAATTTACCGGCAAACGGTGCTGGCACTTCCATCGTAGCTTTGTCTGTTTCAAGGGTAATTAACCCTTGATCTGCAGTGATTTCATCACCAACAGAAACCAACACTTCGATAATATCAACATCATTGGCGTCGCCAATATCAGGCACATGAATTTCTTGTACTTGAGTTGTCGTTGCGGCTTGTGCTGCAGGAGCCTGAGCCGCTTGAGCAACCGGTGCAGCGGCTTGTGGCGCAGATGCAGTAGGTGCAGCTGCAACAGGCGCAGAACCGGCAACTTCTAGCGTGATAACCAATGAACCTTCAGACACTTTGTCGCCAACGGCTACAGTCACTGATTTAACCACACCCGCTTTAGGTGACGGTACGTCCATGGTTGCTTTATCGGTTTCTAAGGTAATTAACCCCGTATCAACGTCAATGCTATCACCAACAGCAACTAATACTTCGATGACTGACACGTCAGTGTCTCCGCCGATATCAGGTACTTTTACTTCAATCACTTCTGAGCTACCAACACTTGGTGCGGCAACTGGCGTCACTGGTGCAGGAGCTGCTGCTTGTGCCACTGGCGCTTCAGCTTTAGGTGCTGGCGCAGCTGCTTCGGCTTTAGCCGGTGCAGCGTCAGCTGCACTCATCATCGCAATCAAGGTACCTTCAGAAACGGTATCACCGACAGCAATTTTTAATTCTGCTAACGTACCAGCAAAAGGTGCTGGAATGTCCATGGTCGCTTTATCACTTTCAACTGTAATGATTGATGCTTCTTTTTCAAGATAATCACCAACCGCAGCACAAATTTCAATAACCTGTACTGCATCAGTATCGATGTTAGGAACCAAAACTTCTTTTAATTCAGCCATTTTGTATCCCCTTACGCGAACTGTGGGTTAATCTTGTCAGCATCAATACCATATTCAGCGATGGCTTTAGTCAACACATCAACAGGCATTTCATTACGATCAACAAGAGACTTCAGTGCCGCAATAACAATAAACTTAGCGTCTACTTCAAAGTGGTGACGTAAGTTTGCGCGGCTATCGCTACGACCAAAACCATCAGTACCAAGTACTTTATAGTCTGTCGGTACGAAAGCACGTAATTGCTCGCCGTATATCTTCATGTAGTCAGTAGCCACAATCGCTGGCGCGTCTGCAGATAATATTTGGCTAATATATGCTTGCTTAGGTTTTGCTGTTGGGTGCAACATGTTCCAACGCTCAGCAGCCTGGCCGTCACGAGTTAACTCGTTAAAGCTAGTTACACTGAATACGTCAGCGCTTACGCCAAAGTCTTTTGCTAATGCTTGTGCAGCTTTACGCACTTCTTCAAGTATCGTACCGCAACCCATTAACTGCACTTTACCTTTACCACTACCGGCAACTGTTTCAAGCTTGTAAATACCTTTGACAATACCTTCTTCGGCACCGGCTGGCATTTCTGGCTGAACATAGTTTTCGTTCATTGTAGTTAGGTAGAAGAAGATATCTTCTTGATTTTCGCCATACATACGACGAATACCATCTTGTACTACAACTGCAATTTCATAACCGTAAGTTGGATCGTAAGAGATACAGTTTGGAATAGTGTTAGCCAATACGTGGCTGTGACCATCTTGATGCTGTAAACCTTCGCCGTTCAATGTTGTACGGCCTGAAGTACCACCGACTAAGAAACCACGAGCGCGCATGTCGCCAGCAGCCCATGCCATGTCGCCAATACGTTGGAAACCAAACATAGAGTAGTAGATGTAAAACGGAATCGTTGGCATGTTATTGACTGAGTAGCTAGTTGCAGCTGATACCCAAGATGACATTGCACCTAATTCGTTAATACCTTCTTGTAAAACCTGACCGGTTTTATCTTCACGGTAGTACGCCACTTGATCAGAATCTTGTGGGATATATTTTTGGCCTTCGTGAGCATAAATACCCACTTGACGGAATAAACCTTCCATACCAAAAGTACGCGCTTCATCAGGAATAATCGGCACAATACGCTTGCCAATACCCTTGTCTTTCAATAACGCGGTTAATACACGTACAAACGCCATGGTTGACGAAATTTCACGGCCATTAGAGCCTTTCAAAATCGAATCAAAAATTTTCAATGAAGGAATTTCTAACTCTTCAGTGAACTTTTCACGACGTTGCGGTAAATAACCTAATAATGCTTCACGACGACTCTTCAAGTATTTCACTTCTTCAGAGTCTGGACCTGGATGATAGAAAGGCAGATCTTCCAGCTGGTCATCAGGGATCGGGATATTGAAACGATCACGGAAGTAGCGAATAGATTCAGCGCCCATCTTCTTCACGTTGTGAGCGATGTTTTTACCTTCGCCTGCATCACCTAAACCGTAACCTTTAACGGTTTTAGCTAAGATAACGGTTGGGCGACCTTTAGTTTTCTGTGCATGTTCAAGTGCAGCGTAAACTTTAACAGGATCATGACCACCACGGTTTAAGCGCCAAATGTCATCATCTGACATGTTAGCAACCATTTCGGCAGTTTCAGGGTACTTACCAAAGAAATGCTCACGCGTATACGCGCCGCCTTTGGCTTTACAGTTTTGGTATTCACCGTCTACGGTTTCTTCCATTAACTGTAATAATTTACCGCTAGTATCACGAGCCAATAACGGATCCCAATAGCGTCCCCAAATCACTTTAACCACTTCCCAGCCTGCGCCGCGGAATTCGCCTTCAAGTTCTTGGATAATTTTACCGTTACCACGTACAGGACCATCAAGACGCTGTAAGTTACAGTTAACGATAAAGACTAAGTTATCTAATTCTTCACGGGCAGCTAAACCAATAGCACCTAATGCTTCTGGCTCATCACACTCACCGTCGCCTAAGAAACAGTAAACCGTCTGCTTAGAACAATCTTTTAAACCACGGTCAGTTAAATACTTTAAATAGCGTGCTTGGTAAATCGCTTGAATAGGACCTAGACCCATCGATACCGTCGGGAACTGCCAATAAGTAGGCATTAACTTAGGGTGTGGGTACGAAGAAAGTCCTTTGCCATCAACTTCTTGACGGAAGTTAGCCATTTGTTCTTCAGTAATACGGCCTTCAAGGAACGAACGCGCATAAATACCAGGTGCAATATGACCTTGGAAATACACCAAATCACCACCGTCATGCTCATTAGGCGCACGGAAGAAATGGTTAAAACACACATCGTAAATTGTCGCACTAGACGCGAAACTTGAAATATGGCCACCCAGCTCTAAATCTTTCTTAGAACCACGTAACACCATCGCCAAAGCATTCCAACGAATAATCGCCCGAATACGGCGTTCCATTTCTTGGTTGCCAGGCATATTTGGTTCTTGCCCTGCTGGAATAGTGTTTAAATACGCAGTTGTCGCGTTATACGGTAAGTGAGTACCGTTACGGCGAGCTTTGTCGATTAATTTTTCGAGTAAAAAGTGTGCACGTTCAGGCCCTTCTTGCTCTAACACAGCTTGTAGAGCATCAACCCACTCTTGGGTTTCTGATGGGTCTAAATCTTGAAGCATATCTTCAGACATCTCGCAGTCCTTCTCTATATACGGATTATATTTCGGCTTTTTGCTGCTTGTTGACACAGCAAAAGTGTATTCTTATTCAAAGTGACAAGTGCTACACGCCGCTCTTTAAACGGCGCAAACTACGTTGCAACCGACTGTCTTCTTCCCTTACTGACAACATGACTTCTTCGATGTAGCTTAAGTGCTCATTCGAAGCTTCACGTGCAGCGTCTGGGTCCCGGCGTATAATCGCAGCCAGTAACGCGCGCCTGTGATCATTTGCCATGGTGGAAGCTTCTTCGCGTATGCTTAAAAGCTCCAGATTTTGTGCGACATTTTTGTGCAGCACAGGGGTTAAACTTAATACTAAATGCAACATAGCAACATTGTGTGATGCCTCAGCAACCGCACGATAAAAACGTACAATTGCAGCAGCTTTAGCCTCAATATTCGTCGCAGCTTCCACTTCAATAATTCGTTTTTGAATATTCTGCATATCCGAATCGGTGCCGCGCAGCGCAGCATAATACGCCATCATGCCTTCAGTGGCGTGACGGAATTCGAGTAAGTCATACTGACTTTCAGAGTCGTTATGCATTAATTCAACAATAGGATCGGCAAGGCTTTGCCACAGTTGTTCTTTAACATAGGTGCCACCGCCTTGACGACGCATGAGCAACCCTTTAGCTTCTAATTTTTGAATCGCTTCACGTAATGAAGGACGAGACACTTCAAATTGTACCGCGAGTTCGCGTTCAGGAGGTAGTTTCTGACCAGGCTGCAAACTGCCCTCTAGGATCATCCGCTCTAATTGCTCCATGATCACATCAGAAATTTTTGGCTGGTTAATCTTAATATAAGCCATTTAGCGCTCTGCTCCCTAAACAAGCAATTGTCAATTGGTCTTACCAATTAATATGAGAGAGCGCACTTTATCAAATCATACAAGCCGTGTCTAGTTATCAGCATACCGACAAAAGAACACCGCTTTGTTTAAAACGCTCAAGCCCAGAGCATAACCGATATTTATGCTTAAGGGGTCAGACCATTTACCCGAAAGTCCTAGAAACTAGAGCGCTACGCTTCTAGAGGCTATAAAATCTCAGCAGCGAAGCTGTCCTAGAATCTCAGCAGCGAAGCTGTCATAGAATCTCAGCAGCAAAGCTGTCCTAGAATCTTAGCAGCGAAGCTGTCCTAGAATCTTAGCAGCGAAGCTGTCATAGAATCTTAGCAGCGAAGCTGTCCTAGAATCTCAGCAGCGAAGCTGTCCTAGAATCTCAGCAGCAAAGCTGTCCTAGAATCTTAGCAGCAAAGCTGTCCTAGCAGGACGTAGTCCGCCCTAGAAGCGCAGCGCACTATCCGCGTAGCGCCCTAGAGTCTAACTAACAAATCCAAAAATGGTTAATACCGAAACCATGGTTAGCAGTAATACAAAGTTACGCTTACTTAATGCCAGTAATGCCAAGGTAGATTGCACACTCAACGGCGCATCTCCAACTTCAGGTAAAGACTCTGCCGCAACAGCAGTATGGGTCACTATCGTTTTAGCATCGGTATTGACACTTAAACCATATTGTCGCCAAACGCTTAACCCTGAACTAAACTGACCACTTAACACATAACCAAAACTAAACACTCTGCTTGGCAACCAATCAAATATCATTTGTAAACGGTCGACCAATGGCATTTCAAGCTTATTCTTACTGTTGTACTCACTATAAAAACGCACTGTACAATATAAAACTGCACCTACTGGGCCTAAAAATATCAAATACAACGCCACAGCACCGTAATAGCGGTAATTAATCCACGCCACCATTTGGCCCACTTTGCGGCCTAAATCCTGTTCGTCCACGACATCCAAATGCTCTGTAGAGTCCAACTCGCTAGCGTAACAGTAACAGGCTTGTACATCGCCGCGGCATGCCGCTTGAATATACTGTTTAAACACAATTCGTAATGATTGGTGACTAAAGCAAATAATCGATATCAGCACCCAAAACAACAAGCTCAATAAATCAAAAAAAATGCCATCAAGCAGAAAACAGATCAACAACACTAATAAAGCAGGCAACACGATGGCAATCACCACACCGAATGGTGATTTTAGCGACTGGCTATCCCAAAACTGCTTTTGGTAACGCGTCATCACACTATCGAACTGCCAACCACTCGGCAGAAGCTTCATACGCTCAACTAGAATTGCCACTAATAATGAAAATAACGCCATGAATATCCTTTTAACTTCAATTCAGTTGTTGCTATCGCTATTAAAGAACCGTTTTTACGTGGGCGATGGCTACAAATGCTCTCAGCAAATGAGATCAATAAATGCGACCAACAACAGTTATGTCCACAAGACTAGCCTAAGCAACGGCAATGGCTTGCTTATATCGAGACCAATCAAAACTAAAACCTGGGTCTGTTTTACGCCCTGGTGCGATATCACAATGGCCAACAATATTATTTACGTTAATCATAGGATACTGCGCCATTAACTCAAATGTTAACAGCATTAATTGATGATATTGCTCATCGGTATAACCACTACTATCGGTGCCTTCTAGTTCAATACCAATTGCAAAGTCGTTACAGCCCTTACGCCCGTTAAACTCAGAGATACCAGCGTGCCATGCTCTGTCATCACAACTCACATACTGCACCACTTCACCATCGCGGCGAATTAAAAAGTGTGCCGAAACTTGCAAACCTGCCAACTCAGCAAAACTGTCGTCAGCATCAATATCTAAGCAGCCTTGAAAAAGTGCATCAATGTGCGGTAAGCCAAAACAACCCGCCGGTAAACTAATATTGTGTATCACCAACAAACTCACCTCATCTGTTGGCCGTGAATTAAAATGGGGCGAAATACACTTTCTAGCGCTGGCTAACCAACCTTGTTTTAATAAGCCTTTTGCCATATTCATCCTTTAAACATAACGACATAACCTCAACCAGAGTTAACAATAGGATTTAAGCCAAAATTAGAATAATTGGCCTATTGGAGATCAAACTTGTCATTTGCTTAGCTAACAAGGTACTGCCACTTATCATTAGCAGTGTCAGTAGCTGGTCCATTGTAAGTCAATGCAACACAGTTAGCGGAGCAAAGGACAGTTCGACAACCGTTTATTATCCCAAACTAAGGTTATTTAACCATTCTCAATCTGAATTTAACAGTATTAAACGGCCATACCCATGCTGAAAATTGCCGACTGGGTAGTGTCAGTATCTAGCCAAGTTATGGTAATCTTTAACAAATGCATTCTGTAACAAACACTCCGTTGAATGCAGATACTGTTTAGCCTTATTACACTCTTTAGCAAGGATTTTGCTTATGTTAGAAAACGACATCCGTCATGCAGTGCAAACAGCGCTTGATGAAGACCTAGGTCACACAGCCCATAATACCATTCACGATATGCTCAATGCTGATATTACTGCTCAGCTTATCCCTGCAGACAAACACGTTTCCGGCGCGTTAATCACCCGTGAAGATGGGGTGTTTTGCGGTAAAGCGTGGGCAGAGCAAGTATTTAATCAACTGGGCAGTGAGGTCGTGCTGCATTGGCATGTTGATGACGGTGACTTAATTGTGGCCAATCAATTGTTATGCGAACTATCTGGCCCAGCACGCGCTATTTTAACTGGCGAACGTACAGCAATGAACTTCATTCAAACCTTGTCAGGGGTAGCCAGCTTAACAAAACTGTACGTTAATAAACTTGCAGGTACCCATACTCAATTGCTCGATACCCGCAAAACCATCCCAGGTCTTCGCACCGCCCAAAAGTACGCAGTAACCTGCGGTGGCGGCAAAAACCATCGCATTGGTTTATTCGATGCGTTCTTAATTAAAGAAAACCACATTATGGCGTGCGGCGGCATCTCACAAGCCATTACAGCAGCGCGCGCTTTAGATGGAAACAAGCCAGTAGAAGTGGAAGTAGAGTCTCTTGATGAGCTCACCCAAGCACTTGATGGCGGAGCCGATATCATTATGCTCGACAACTTTGACGTCACCATGATGGTCGACGCAGTCAGCCTTAATAATCGTTATAAAGATCAAGCTAAAGGCGCTAAATTAGAAGTTTCAGGCAATGTCACGTTAGACACCCTAGCCACCTTTGCACAAACTGGCGTTGATTATATTTCGGTAGGTGCCCTAACTAAGCATGTCAAAGCATTAGATTTATCATTGAGATTAAGGGCTTAATACTTACATTTTCTAGGTTCTAGAACGGACTGCGTCCTGCTAGGTCGCTGCGCTTCTAGGGACAGCTTTGCTGCTAAGATTTTATAGCATCTAACAGCGCAGCGTTCTAGAACCTAGGCTTTTAGCTTAGCGATAAACCTGCCACATCTGCCATCATAAAAAGCGCCAATAAACCGACATTGTTGCATTTTTGTCAAATAATTTTTCTCTATGCCTAGCACGTCAAAAAACATATAGGGTATAATGTGCGGAAAATGTGAAAGCAGAGCCTTTTTAGACATTTATTTTTAATTTGTATCATAAAACTATTCCTTTTTTAGGCAGTTTATACTAACGTCTAATGTAGGCGAGTTGGCCTTTCGGCCATGTACTGCAATACTAAAGTTGCAAAAAACGTCTATGCTTTATCAATCACGTAACATTGATTCAACGGCTTGTTAGTGATATTAATATTACCGATTAATAAAACGAGCGTTTACACTAGCATTGCAGCTCAGCCGAAATGCAATACTGACACAATAAAGTAAGTAGCTTGTTGCTATCTATAAGTGATGGAATTTACTGTCCAATGGATAACAAACATAGCGATGGCTAAACTGTAAAACTTGTTATACTGAAAATGTTTCATAGGTTTAGCCCTCTAAAGCACATTTTTAGAAAAAAGAATTAACAAACCTTGTCATCATGGACACATAAAACTTAAATCATTGCACACTATGGTATGAGTAATATGCACAAGCGACGACATAAACGACATCGTGACAATTAATGTCACATATTTGTGTCTGTAAGGCATTAGGCATATGGATTGCCATTTAGCACACTCAACTATAAACAAGTGTGCTAAAACTCTAGGATTGAAACTGCCACAGCCTATTTTACGGAGAGAAAAATGAAAGGTATTAACCAAATCAAAAACGCTAAGGGTTTCACCCTTATCGAATTAATGATCGTAGTCGCGATCATCGGTATTCTTGCTGCAATCGCACTGCCTGCATACAAAGATTATGTGACAGCTGCACAAGGTGGCGCCGCAATGAAAGGGATTACTTCATACTCAACCAAGGTTCAAACTTGTATTACTACTGGTATTGGTTGTGATGGTATTGGCTTGGAAGCAAGTAAAAATACTAAATTTGGTACTGTAACGGATCCAGTAGAAAACACAGTATTTACCCTAACTTGGACAGAGCCTAAATGTGTACTAGAAGCTGATTATGATGCAACAGGCGGCGTAGCTTTCACAGTGACTGCAGGCGCAAAAGCTCAAACAGGTGATCTTGCTCTATGTTACAAAGGTGCAAACTTAACAGCACCTGCAGCACCTTAAAAATTAAGAAGCTCAATTCATAAATAAAGGGTAAATACTTATAAAGCATTTACCCTTTTTATTGGTAACTAAAAAACATGTCAAATAATGTACTAAATTTAGGATTATCAACACTATTTGTTCGTAAGAATCTTCTTAGCGAGGAGCAGTTATCTACGGCTATCTCACATTCTCGAAAAAATAAATCCTCTTTAGTTAACTCTCTTATTTCAAATAAATTTCTTTCGGCTAGAGAAATTGCAGAATTATGTTATGAAGAATATGGTACACCCCTCCTAGATCTAAATGAGTTTGATATTGGAAATATTTCTGAAGAACTACAGAATAAAAAACTCATAAGTAAACATAAATGCTTACCACTTTTTAAACGCGGCAATCGACTTTACATCGCCACATCAGATCCAACCAATATTGCCGCTCTTGAAGACTTTCAATTCAGCCTTGGTCTACATGCCGAAGCCATATTGGTTGAAGACGATAAACTGCTTAAAGCTCTAGAAAAAATACTAGAAGAAGATATTAGTGGCTTAGGTTTAGAAGGGATAGATGAGGAAGCATTAGCAGGAATCGAAGTCGCTGATACTAGTCGTGACGATGAGCAGACCGGTGATAGCAGTGATGATGCGCCAATTGTTATTTATATTAATAAAATCCTTACTGATGCTATCCGCAAAGGCGCTTCTGACTTGCATTTTGAGCCCTATGAAAAACGCTACCGGATTCGCTTCCGTATTGACGGTATCTTGCATGAAGTATCCGAACCGCCAGTCAATCTCTCCAACCGGATTTCGGCCCGTTTAAAAGTCATGTCAAAACTCGATATCGCAGAACGCCGGGTGCCACAAGATGGCCGCATTAAAATGAAACTTTCGCGTACCAAATCCATCGATTTTCGTGTCAGTAGCTTGCCGACCATTTGGGGCGAGAAAATCGTAATGCGTATTTTGGACTCATCCTCCGCCCAACTGGGGATTGAAAAACTCGGTTATGAAGATGATCAACGTTTATTATATGAAGAGATGCTCGCCAAACCCCAAGGGATGATTCTAGTCACTGGCCCTACAGGTTCTGGTAAAACAGTCTCCTTGTATACCGGCCTAAATATCCTAAATACCGAAGAGCGTAATATTTCTACTGCTGAAGATCCGGTTGAAATAAACCTTGAGGGTGTAAACCAGGTCCACATTAATTTAAAAGCTGGTTTAACTTTCGCATCAGCACTTCGTTCATTCTTACGTCAAGATCCCGATGTGGTAATGGTCGGTGAAATCCGTGACTTAGAAACAGCCGAAATTGCCATTAAAGCGGCTCAAACTGGCCACTTGGTATTATCAACATTGCATACTAACTCGGCAGCGGAAACCTTAACTCGTTTAATCAATATGGGTGTGCCTGGTTATAACATTGCCAGCTCAGTCAATTTAATTATTGCCCAACGACTTGCCAGACGCTTATGCCCAGCATGCAAACACGAAGAGACAATTCCTGTTGCTGAAATGCAACGTTTAGGCTTTACTGAGGCTGACATAGTAAAAGGCTTTAGTGTATTCAAACCTGTCGGTTGTGAGCTATGCTCTGGTGGCTATAAAGGCCGAGTGGGTATATACGAAGTCATGAAAATGAGTGATGAAATTGCTCGCACGATTATGGAAGGCGGCAACTCACTGCAAATTGCCACCTTAGCCAAACAGCAAGGTATGCGCGATTTACGCCAATCAGGATTACTCAAGGTCATTCACGGCGTAACCAGTATTGCCGAAATTAACCGTGTCACCAGTTTTTAATTCAGCTATAGTCAATTCAGTTGTAGTAAATCAACTATTTAATTGATTATTCTCTATTAACAAGAATGGTTTAACGTGGTGCAGCGAAAAATAAAAGGATTGGCTAAATGGCCACGACAACAGCTAAAAGAAAGCCAAAAGCAAAGAAAAAAACTAAACACCAACCTAAGGTTTTTACTTACCAATGGAAAGGCGTTAATCGTGATGGCCAACGTACTTCAGGTGAGCTAAAGGGCTCTACTATTGCTGAGATTCGCAGTGTCTTAAAATCTCAGGGCGTAACGCCTAAAGCTGTGCGCAAAGCATCTGCTCCTTTGTGGAAAATAGAAAAAAGCATTACTGCAATGGACATTGCAATGATTACCCGCCAAATAGCAACAATGCTTGCTGCAGGCGTACCACTAGTTACTACTATAGAGCTACTTGGCCGCGGACACGAAAAGGTTAAAGTGCGCGAATTGCTTGGCACTATATTATCTGATGTTCAGTCAGGAATTCCGCTGTCCGATGCACTAAGGCCACACAGGCAGTATTTTGATGATTTATACGTCGACTTAGTCGCTGCTGGCGAGCACTCTGGCTCCCTCGATGCCGTATTCGACCGTGTAGCAACATATCGAGAAAAAGCCGAGCAACTAAAATCTAAAATCAAGAAAGCCATGCTCTATCCTATAGCCGTTGTTTTTGTAGCCATAGCGGTAACGAGCTTATTACTATTATTTGTTGTTCCCCAATTTGAAGAAATCTTTAACGGCTTTGGTGCTGAGTTACCCGCTTTTACCCAAATAATTATTGATATATCTAGATGGCTACAAAGCTCATGGTACTATTTTGCAATTTTTATTGTTGTTGGTATTTGGTTATTTCGAAGAACACATAGAACTTCACAAGCATTCCGAGACAGTGTAGATGTTTCGGTACTCAAAATTCCTGTGGTAGGTAATATTCTTCACAAAGCAGCGATGGCTCGTTTTGCCCGAACGTTATCAACCACCTTTGCTGCTGGTGTACCATTAATTGACGGTCTAGAATCTGCTGCAGGTGCATCTGGTAATTATGTATACCGCAAAGCATTACTAAAAGTTCGCCAAGAAGTGATGGCTGGCATGCAAATGAATGTCGCCATGCGCACCACTGGCTTGTTTCCTGATATGGTAATTCAAATGGTGATGATTGGTGAAGAATCTGGTGGCTTGGACGACATGCTTAATAAAGTTGCAGATATCTATGAGATGCAAGTTGACGATGCTGTTGATGGCTTATCAAGCTTGATAGAACCGATTATGATGGTGGTAATTGGTACTTTAGTCGGTAGCTTAATCGTCGGAATGTATTTACCTATTTTCCAAATGGGCAATATAATAAACTAGATATCTTACTAAACCATTAAATACAAGAATAAAAATGACTGAATCCATCTCTACTTTTGTTGCCACAATGAGCCAATACCCTTGGGTCTTTGTTGCAATTAGCTTTATTTTTGCTGCTACTATTGGCAGCTTTCTCAACGTAGTGATCCACCGTTTACCAGTGATGATGAAACGTGAATGGCAAAGCGAATGTAACTTTTACCTCAATGAATATCATCCTGACATTGTCAAACAAGTAGGCAGTGAGCGTTTACAGAAAGCCATCGATCCCTTTCCTAAAAAGTACAATCTGGTAGTGCCAGGTTCTGCATGCCCTAAATGCAAAGCCAATATAAAGCCTTGGCATAATCTGCCAATATTAGGTTGGCTGATGCTTAAGGGTAAATGTGCCGATTGCAAAACCAGCATTTCAAGCCGCTATCCCATTATTGAACTGTTAACCGGTGTATTAATTGCCGCATTAGCCTGGCATTTTGGCCCTACATGGCAATTTGTGTATGCCAGTATTCTAACGTTTGTGTTAGTGGCGTTAACAGGCATCGATTTGGATGAAATGCTGTTACCAGACCAACTCACGTTACCAATCCTGTGGTTAGGATTAATCATTAACCTTAAAGGCATTTATACTAGTCCGGAAGACGCGATTATCGGCGCTGCTGCAGGGTATTTAAGTTTATGGTCGGTATTCTGGTTATTTAAATTAGTCACTGGCAAAGAAGGCATGGGATACGGTGACTTTAAACTATTAGCCGTTTTCGGTGCTTGGTTAGGCTGGCAAATGTTACCACTAATTATCCTACTGTCTTCACTGGTAGGCGCGGTAGTGGGCATTACCATGATTATGGCTAAACAGCTCAACAAAGGTAACCCTATCCCCTTTGGTCCTTATATTGCTGCTGCAGGCTGGATAGCGTTAGTATGGGGACATGACATTCTTAATTGGTATCTTAGTACGTTATGAGATTAAACAAGTATGTTGTAGGGTTAACAGGCGGCATAGCCAGTGGTAAAACCACCGTGGCTAACTTATTTGCTGAATATGGCATAGACTTAGTGGATGCCGATGTTATCGCCCGAGAGGTGGTATCAATTGACTCTGATGGACTCAAAGCAATAGCGCAACATTTTGGTCAGTCACTATTATTAACCGACGGTAGCCTCGATAGAGCAGCTTTGCGAGCACAAGTATTCGATAATCCGCAACAACGTCTATGGCTTAATAATTTACTCCATCCAATGATCCGCCAAAAGATGCTCAACCAAGTGCAAGCATCGGTTTCTGCATATGTAATAATGGTAGTACCCTTGCTATTTGAGAATCATTTAGATAGTTTAGTTAATACTACTTTGGTTGTAGATATAGCACCAGAGTTACAGATTTCAAGGACGATGCAACGTGATGGTGTCAGTAAACAACAGGTAGAGCATATTCTGGCGAGTCAAATGACTCGAGAGCAACGACTTGCTAAAGCTGATAACATTATTGATAATCAAGGAGAATATGAGCTGTTGCGCAGTCAAGTACTTCGTCTGCATCAACAATACTTACAACAGGCAGCCGATTTAGAAACTAACGTCAATGACTGATTTAATTTATGAACAACCATTAAATGAAAAAATACGCAGTTATTTACGTATAGAAAACCTTGCCCTCCAGTTGCAACAGCATGCCGAACAAGATAACCAACATCAATGTTTTAGCCCTTTATTTGCTCTCGCCGAACTAACTGAACGTTGTGATTATCGCACCGATATTTTAAAAGATATTGAAAAACAGATTCAGATAATTTCTCATTGGCGTGCCCACTCAAATGTAGATAACGCTCAAGTGGATCAACTCACCCAAAGACTCATCTCTCTAAAATTACCGCTGCAAGCTCAAGAAAGAATTGGCTGTAGCCTTAAACAAGACAAATTTATCTCTGCATTACGACAGCGCTTCAACATGACTGGCGCATACTGTAATTTCGACTTTCCACAGCTGCACTTTTGGCTTGGCAAAGACTGGCAACATCGACAGCAAGATATCAAAAGTTGGCTTATTCAATACCAGCCTCTACTCGCCCCGATCACATTACTTCTGGAACTGATTCGAACGACAGCAGATTTTGGTTTATGCCAAGCTCCAGTGGGTTTCTACCAAGGTAACTCCGTTCAACCTCTGTCATTAATTCGAGTACAAATAAATTCCAATCAAAACTGCTACCCTACCGTCAGCGGCAATCGAAATCGTTATGCCATCCATTTTGTCGATTTCGATTTACATCGTCATACCTGTGAAACTGTTGAATTCTCACTAGCAACCTGCACTTAAACACTTTAACATCACTGGTAATATAAATAACCAAGAATGATTATGCCTTTAACAGTAGTAAACTGCCCAATTTGCAGAACCAAAGTTGAATGGAAAGACGAATCCCTATTTAAACCTTTTTGCAGCGAACGCTGTAAATTGATCGATCTTGGCGACTGGGCCAGCGAGAAGCATGCCATTCCGGTTAAGCACGATGTAGACCTAGATCTGTTGGATGATGCTGGTTTTGATGAAGGTGACTTCTTTAAACAATAAGTTCAAATTATAAAGGGGCAAACATGCAAAAAAGAATTCATGTCGCTGTCGGTGTCATCATTAATCAAGATAGGCACATTTTACTGGCTAAGAGGCTAGGACACCTTCATCAAGGTGGAAAGTGGGAATTCCCAGGTGGTAAGGTGGAAAATAATGAAACGGTTACGGAAGCGTTAATAAGAGAGCTTAAAGAAGAAGTTAATCTTGATGTAGCTAATTCAACTCCCTTCATGGACATCAGTCATGATTATCCAGATAAACACGTCAGACTTGATATTCATTTAATTACTGAATTTTCAAACCAAGCGAAAGGTATGGAGCAGCAACAAATTGAATGGGTGCCGATACATAGTATTGCAGAATACGACTTCCCAGAAGCCAATCAGCCTATTGTAGAAAAAATATTAGCTGAACTCTAAAATTGTCCCTCCCTATTTAAATACCGATCTGAAAAAATAAGTCCATTGCTAATAAAGTAATGGCCTTAAAACTGATATTGTCCTGCCTTGAAAAAATTCACAAATACTCCTTCTCTATCAATATTCATTGGAGCATTACATAGCGCCGTAATTAACCGTTGCTTAGTCATTTTAAAACGTTAAGTCGATAAAAACGTGGTCATAGTTATAACGACTATATGACTATGTCAATAGCCGAAATGGCAGCCTTGATGTGGTCAACTAAATCTGTACACCAACAGGAGTTGCGTCTTTACGCTGCCATTTCGGCAGCTGTTGGCGTCATATAATTGTTATAACTATGACCCCGTTTTATATTGTAGTGCTTTAGTATGTAATTCAATGCATCCTGCTTCGCTTCATCAAAATTGTTGTAACCATACTTCGGCATCCATTCTGTTTTAAAACTTCTAAAAAAGCGTTCCATTACCGCGTTATCCCAGCAGTTTCCTCGTCGACTCGTACTCTGCGTTATTTGATACTTCCACAACATTTGTCGATATTGAAGACTACTGTAATGGCAACCTTGGTCAGAATGAAACATCAGGTTTTGGGGCCGTCCACGACTTTCAAATGCCATTCTTAATGCTGCACAAGTCAAATCAGTATTCGGGCTGTCAGAGCAAGCCCAACCCACCACTTTTCTCGCATACAAATCCATTACCACGGCTAAATAGAGCCATTTGGTTCCTGACCAAACATAGGTCACGTCACCACACCAAACCTGATTTATTGCTTCAACGTTAAACTGCCGCTTTAACAAATTAGGGGCTATTTTAGATTCATCATTGGCTATCTTGTAACGATGCTTTCTGGGTTGGTTACTGATTAGCCCTGCATCTCTCATTAAACTCGCGGCCTTATAACGGCCAACATTTTCACCCAGTTGATTAAGCTGGCCTGCTATCGTTCTCGCGCCAGCAGAGCCTCGGCTATCACGGTGGATAGCAATTGCTTGCTGGCGCAATTTCTCACGTTCAGGCTTCACTAATCCACGATGTTTGAGATGATAATGGTAGCTATTACGCGGTATTTCAAACAAATGACAAAGCTGTTTGACGATGTTCTGCTCTCTCGATAACAATTCAATTAATGCTATCGTTTGATGTTGTCTTGCATTAAGAGAGCGGTAGCCTTTTTTAAGATATCTTTCTCCCATTCAATTTTCTTAATTTGCGCTTCAAGCTCTTGAATTCGTTTTTGTTCGGGAGTGATAGCATTAGCTGATGGAGTAATACCTTCAAATTCTTGTCTTAGCTGAGTTACCCAACGTCTAATCGCTGTCGGGCCTACGCCGGTTGCTTCACAAGCTTCTCGGATGGTGTAACCTTGTTTAATCACAAGGTTAGCGGTATCTATTCTAAATTCTGTTGAGTAAGTTGGTTGAGTCTTCATTACTGTTTACACCGTTTTATCTTAAGGGGATTTTACCTCAATCGGTGTACAGTTTCATTAAGCCACAATACCTAAACACGTGCCCCTGTTTGGAGTGCAAATTTAATTGACCAGATCAATATCGTCTGCACTATGATGGATGCTATCAACCACCGTACTCTCAAATTTTGGACACAAAAAAGCCCGCTATTTCATAGCGGGCTGTTTCGCGACTCTTTCGAGTCAATTAGGCGCCTGGAAATGACCTACTCTCGCATGGGGAGACCCCAAACTACCATCGGCGATACTGTGTTTCACTTCTGAGTTCGGAATGGGATCAGGTGGTGCCACAACTCTATGGTTTCCAGACAAATTTTGTTTATCTAACGCACTATTCTTGATGCATTAAATAATAATTCGGAAAGCTGATTGCTTTTTGAGTCTCTCGCACTGCTTAAGCGCTTTATTCTAATACTAAGTCGTATCAGTAAAACCCATCTGGGTTGTATGGTTAAGCCTCACGGGTCATTAGTACAAGTTAG
>NZ_JBEOPN010000048.1:0-26980 GCF_040310085.1 Shewanella sp. S1-58-MNA-CIBAN-0166
GAGAAACACCTGGATCCCCGATAAAAGCATTCGAGGATGACGGGCGGGGAAGCAACGCTCACTATTACGTCATTCCGGCAATGATTTTGAGCCGGAATCCAGGTGTTGTTTTTAAGCTTGAAAGAAAAGTGAAAGTAAAAATCTAATCAAACACCTGGATCCCTGATAACAGATCTCAGGGATGACGGGCGATAGAGTAACACCTCGAACCCGATAAAAAAATTCAAGGATGACGGCTGACAAACACCCACAAAAAAGCCCAATTTAATGGGCTTTCATTATTCTTCAACAAGCAAGTATACGATTAGTTACTAGAGATTGTTCCAGCACCGCCGCCTGAACCGCCGCCGAAGCCTGGGCCGCCTGGTGCTGGTGCAGCACCAAATGCGCCACCACCTGCTGTTTGCGCATCTTCAAGATTCGCAGCAACAATAGCAGGGTCAATACCGTTAGCAACAGCAACCGCTAAAATTTCGTCAGAAGTCATACCTGCAGCAACAGCGGCTTGTATCGCTTCGATAATCAATGCTTCATCGCCATTAGCAGCAATAAACGCATTAGAGAGTTGTGTAGCAGCTTCAGATACAGGAACAGTCTGAGTGCTAGCCGTTAAGGTTTCTGCAGCCATAGCACCGGCAGACATGCCCGCTGTCATTAATGCTGAAACTAATAACAAGGTTAATTTATTTTTGCGCATTATTCTGCCTCGTGGTTTGGTGAATTACTAAAGTAGTTCAGCTGCAATGCACTGATCCATGTACTTGTTGCGTTTGCAGGGATTATTGTACTGAAATTTCGTACAGCATACAATCCATTACCCTGCAAACCATCGATGTTCATGAGTGAAAAGTGTTCACCTATAACAGCCGATTCTACCTGTGGTGCGATGATTTTAATACCAATACCATGACAAATTTGAATCACTGTTTGGACAAAAAAGCGCGTATCAGCTTCTGCTATATCACGTACGTAACTAGGATCAATCTTAATATAATCAATGTTTAAGTTTCTAATATAGCAAAACGAACTCAAACTAGACCCAAAACGTTCAATGGCAATATCAATATCTAATTGTTTTGCTCGGCGAATAAAACTCTCTGTCGATTCAAGCGAAAGCATTGCGCCAGACTCGTTAAATTCATACAAAAGTGGTGGAAGCGTTTTATGCATTTTTTGGTATAAATCAAACAACCAATCGGTAAACACCGGATTATGCAGCGCACGATTACTAATATTAATGGCTACGCGGGTGTGTTCAATGTGTTGCAGCTTATAAAAAATAAAGCACACAACAGCTTGTTCGAGTTCTTGTAACACGCCCAATCTTTCTGCCATGGCAAACACATCTAAAGTCGATAGTGTTTCGCCCGCTATTTTAAAGCGCACAAACGACTCAACATACAAAATAGATTGATTTTCAACCACCACAGGCTGCAACATTAGATCGAATAATTTATCTAACGGAATACACTTAATTGCAAAATCTTTACTATTAGAGTGATTAATTTCGTCTTTAAAATACTGAGTAAACTGGGTCAAAATACCCACCCATTCTTCACGTGAATGATTCTTTTGCATGCCCTTAGCAGAAACCAACCCCATAGGGTTATCAGCATATTGATTATGCACCAGTTGGTTATCTAAACGCATGACCACATCAGCAAAGTCTTCTTGGTGATTTACACGGGTGAGGCTATGTTTTGCAAAGCCATTACTAAAACGCGACGAGCTTTCTATTAAAATACAAGAGGCTATTTGCTGATCGACTTCTTTGGCGGCATCTTCAGTAAGTAAGCTTAAAAAAGCAAATTCTGAGCCTGAAATGCGGTATAAGGTTGCTTCTTGCAAACTATTCATTTGTTCACTAAAAAGCTGCGCACCAGATAAAATATAATCATCACCGCTGCCATAACCATCGTTGTCATTAACCTGCTTTAAAGAGGTCATCGACAATAAACCTAAATAAAAACGGTTGCCGTGTTGCTCATATTCAGCTTGAATTGACTCAAATTTCTTTAACAACGCGCGGCGATTAGGTAAACCAGTATGCGAGTCAATATAAACCTCCTTCGACAAGGCTTCAGCCAATTGAGTTTGTTCATTAAACGAGCGCTGAATATTCTCAATCATGCGGTTAATCGCATTCACAAGCGTGCGTAACTCAGAGGTGAAAGGCTTAATAGGATTAAGCTCAAAGCGCTTTTGAATAACCGACTCAGCCTGTTTTTCAATACTACTCAGTGGGGTCAACACCGCTTTTAGAATAAAGTAAGCACATAACAGTGCAATAACCAGTTGAAATAATGCAGAGGTTAAATTATTAACCGCGTGATCCCATAAACTTTTATATGAGGTACCCGCATGCGATTGCACTTCTAATTTACCTGCAATACGCCAACCATCACTCACTTCACTTGTCATTATCGGAGGATGCAGGGTAAACCAGTTAATAAACCACTGTGGAACAGCAAAATTACCTTGAGGATTATTGCGCTCAAATAAGACTTTGCCGTCCAGGTCGGTAAAAATAATATGTTGGTAATAGCCTGAATCGAAAATAGCATTAGTCATTGTCTCGGCAATCACCAAACCTTCTTCATCCATATAAGGTGATATAGATAAACCTAAACTGTGCGCTGCTCCTTGCGCGTGAGATGCTAACTGTTCATTTAAATAGCCACGCATGTTCGATACGTTATTATATAACGCTGCTCCGAAGCTAAATATAGATAAACAACCTATCAGCAGATAAAGCTGTAGCCGCAAAGACATTCCTTTTATAAACATTGTTTGCTCCAGATCCTTTTGTAACGATTACTCGCCATTCTCAATACGATTAACTAAGTCAGTCCAACTTTTTGTGCCACTGCTAGTGGGTTTGTTGCTGCCCAACCCTTGTGCCTTTGCTAACCATAACCCTTGACCATTAAATGAATAAATTGGTTTTAAATCTCGTCGTTGGTTAGCGGGTAAAATTTTCGATTTTAAATTATCTAACACTAAAGGCATCGCCTTTGGGTCTTCGAAGTAAATCAACACCATATGAGGCTCGTTAATCAATAACGCACGCACATACATCAGGCGCATTTTGCTCTCATCAACACCCATAGCCTTTAAGGTAAAATACTTAAAGATGGCAAAGTCTTCACAATCGCCACCTTTAGTACCTAACGATTCAAGCGGTGTGGCCCAATAGTCACTTTTATGCCAATGGTCGCTATCACTCACAAATCGAATCCGCCTATTAGCAAATTGATTAGTTAAATTAAGCTTGGCGTAATCGCTCAATGTCACGCCTTCATTTATGGTGTCACGCCAGTCACTAAAATCTTCAACTCTATCTGAGCCATAGCGCTGCTCGACTTGAGTAAAAAAATCAGTGGTAAATAAATCGTCAGTTATGGTGGCAACACACACAGCCGAAAACACCAATGACATAACAAGCCAGTGGCGATATCTATCTATGCAACACAAAACGAGTTTAATACGCAAATCTCACTGCAAATGATAGTTAATGATAACACTGTAATAATTTTACAGAATTTATGCGATAACGATGCATATCATAAGCTAGTTAGTCGTAAAACGACAATAAAATGACGATACAAGCATGTTTTGAGTGTTTTAGTTTACAAGCTAATCTTCCTTAGCCCGAATGCGTGACTAAGTTTATTCACTAAAAGAGATACTCTAGCCGAACTCATATCAATATTGATAATTGACAATGTCAATATATTGGCACGCGAATTGTTATGTAAAGTGTAGTACTAGGTTGTTTATAGGCATTAATGGGATAGCTTGAATGAAAAACGGTTCAAAAATATCGCAAGTAATCGCACGATTTTAATTTAGCTGTTTATAAATTTTATTTATAAACAGCAGCTTAAGGTTACCTATATTTTTTTAATATTGGTTAGTTTCTTTAAAATTGATTTGCGATAAAACTTGGTGTTTGGATCTTTTATCAGCACAAAAATAGTGCAGATGGTAAATCAAGCCACATTATGGTGCATAAAAGTCTCTATCAAAAAGATACCGATATAAACCACTGACAGACTGTTTAATGAGCAAGTTTACGGTAGAGGTCTCTTGTAAAGATGCTTATTGTTACTAGTACTAAAGGAGTGAATATGTACAAATTTACGTTTAAATTGAGCTTGAATGACGAAAAAATGACGATTACAATAAAGCTGTCAAAAAACTGTCATTAAATTACCGTATACATTATAATTATCGACTTATTTATGAGGATTGACGTAAAACAGAAAGTAGAAAGGGAAATTTTAAGCAAGGCATGACGCCAACGATAACTGTGTTGAAGCTAATAAAAATATATTTTTGCTTCATTAGTTTACCGATGCAACCTCAGCTGATTGTTTTTTCCTGCAGTCTCCTACGACATCAATTCAGGTGTAAGGCCTTGTGCTAAATAACCTGTTAGATGCTAAAACTGGTTAAGCTAAAAATTGACATGGTCGACATGTTAGATATAAAAAACAAAAAACCAGTTAAAGATGTCCAGTAAACATCTTGAGGGAGCCTTTCTACTGTTTCGTTCTGAAACGTCAAACCCCAACAGATCAAAAATTTGAAACGTTTGTCAGCAATCTAGAAGCTGTAATCTAGTGGCGGTAGCGTGTCTTTTTTTAAGTAAAACACACGCAGACATCCCATAAACTCGTCATGCTAGAACCTAGAACCTAGAACCTAGAACCTAGAACCTAGAACCACCCGCACGTCATCCTCGAATACTTTAATCGGGGATCCAGGTGTTGCTTTAAAGGCACGTCATCCTCGAGTGCTTTAATCGGGGATCCAGGTGTTGCTTTAAAGGCTCGTCATCCTCGAATACTTTAATCGAGGATCCAGGTGTTGTTCTAAAAGCTCGTCATCCTTGAATACTTTAATCGGGGATCCAGGTGTTGCTTTAAAAGCTCGTCATCCTCGAATGCTTTTATCGGGGATCCAGGTGTTGTTCTAAAGGCTCGTCATCCTTGAATACTTTAATCGGGGATCCAGGTGTTGCTTTAAAAGCTCGTCATCCTCGAATGCTTTTATCGGGGATCCAGGTGTTGTTCTAAAGCTCGTCATCCTCGAATGCTTTAATCGGGGATCCAGGCGTTGCTTTAAAGGCTCGTCATCCTCGAGTGCTTATATCGAGGATCCAGGTGTTGTTCTAAAAGCTCGTCATCCTCGAATACTTTAATCGGGGATCCAGGTGTTGCTTTAAAGGCTCGTCATCCTCGAGTGCTTATATCGGGGATCCAGGTGTTGCTCAGATTTTAGAATCTATTACCTAGCACCTTCCCCTACAAAATACGCATTAAAACCAATTTACGATCAACAGGAAGTTTACAAGATGAAAATTGCCATCGCAGGGACTGGTTACGTTGGACTATCCAATGCAATGTTACTGGCACAACACAATGAAGTTGTCGCAGTAGATATAATAGAAGAAAAAATTGCCTTACTTAACGACAAAAGCTCACCAATAGCCGACACAGAAATCGAAGACTTTCTAGCAAATAAAAAGCTAAATTTTACAGCAACGTTAGATAAACATGCAGCTTATAAAGATGCCGATTTTGTTATTATTGCAACCCCGACAGACTACGACCCAAAAACCAACTACTTTAATACCTCATCAGTAGAGTCTGTTATTAACGATGTCATCAACATTAACCCTAGTGCGGTGATGATCATTAAATCTACCGTACCCGTTGGTTACACTGAACGAATTAAACAAGAATTTTTAAGTGACAACATTCTGTTTTCGCCAGAATTTTTACGCGAAGGCAAAGCACTGCACGACAACTTATATCCGTCACGTATTATTGTTGGCGAACAAAGCGACCGTGCACATACCTTCGCTAACTTGTTACTGCAAGGTGCGATTAAACAAGACATTGAAGTATTGTTTACTCAGTCAACCGAAGCAGAAGCGGTTAAGTTATTTTCAAATACTTACCTGGCACTTCGGGTCGCTTACTTTAACGAGTTAGACACCTACGCAGAAGCACACGGCCTCGACAGTAAACAAATTATCGATGGAGTCTGCTTAGACCCACGAATAGGCAGTCACTATAATAATCCATCATTCGGTTATGGTGGATATTGTTTACCAAAAGATACCAAACAATTACGTGCAAACTATGCTGATGTGCCAAATAATTTAATTAGTGCAATTGTTGACTCAAATACCACTCGTAAAGACTTTATTGCCGAATCGATTCTAAAGCGTAACCCTAAGGTAGTCGGTATCTATCGTTTAATTATGAAGTCTGGCTCAGACAATTTCAGGTCGTCGAGTATTCAAGGCATCATGAAACGGATTAAAGCCAAAGGGGTAGAAGTCATCATTTATGAACCTGTACTAGAACAAAACGAGTTCTTTAATTCTAAAGTTTATCGTGATCTCAAACAGTTTAAAGCCGACGCCGATGTGATTGTGTCAAATAGATCTGCCGAAGAATTAAGTGATGTTGCTGAAAAAATGTATACCAGAGATTTATTTGGTAATGACTAAAAATCAAAGGAATTTATAATGTTGAAAGTATTATCTGTATTTGGCACAAGGCCAGAAGCGATAAAGATGGCGCCGCTGGTCAAAGCATTAGAAATTGACCAAGGTATTGAAGCAAAAGTATGTGTTACGGCTCAACACAGAGAAATGCTTGATCAAGTATTAAACTTATTCGACATAAAACCAGATTACGACCTAAACATCATGAAGCCTGGTCAGACACTTTATGACGTAACGACTAATATTTTGCTTGGCTTAAAACCGGTATTAGAAGAGTTCAAGCCAGATATCGTTTTAGTACATGGCGATACAGCAACAACGTTATCAACCAGTTTAGCGGCATATTATCAACAGATCCCCGTAGGCCATGTAGAAGCTGGATTAAGAACCGGCAATATTTACTCTCCTTGGCCAGAAGAAGGCAATCGTAAATTAACCGGTGCCATTGCAACTTTGCATTTTGCACCTACCGAAGCTTCATTAAATAACTTATTAAATGAAGGTGTAAAACAAAACCAAATATCCACAACGGGTAATACTGTTATAGATGCTTTGTTCATTATAAAAAATAAACTGGATACAGAAGCTGACCTAAATGCAGCTTTGGCGGCACAATACCCAGTAATTGATAAAAAGAAAAAAATGATCTTAGTAACTGGCCATCGTCGCGAAAGTTTTGGTGGTGGATTTGAACGTATATGCGAAGCTTTAGTCGAAATTGCTGGACAACACCCAGAATGCCAAATCATATATCCGGTACATTTAAACCCAAACGTGCGCGAACCGGTTAATCGTATCCTGAAAAATGTTAATAATGTCCATTTAATCGAACCTTTAGATTATCTCCCTTTCGTGTATTTCATGAACCAAGCTCACATTCTACTAACTGATTCTGGTGGTATACAAGAAGAAGCCCCATCACTGGGTAAGCCTGTTTTAGTCATGCGCGATACAACAGAGCGTCCTGAAGCTGTCAACGCAGGTACGGTAAAACTGGTTGGTACAGACAAGCAAGTTATCATTGATGCAGTTGAAAGCTTATTGGTTAATAAAGATGAATACCGCGCAATGAGCCGAGCACATAACCCTTATGGTGATGGTAAAGCTTGCGAGCGGATCATTGACAGTATTAAACAGCATTTTGCTAATAAAACTAATTAATCAAGCTGTTTAAATATTAACTACATTTTCATACATATCAAATTCGTTTTAAGGAATAGTCATGTCGTTCAAAAAGGTTTCTGTTATTGGTTTAGGCTATATTGGTTTACCAACTGCTGCAGTTTTAGCATCTCGCGGTTTAGAAGTAGTTGGTGTTGATGTCAATCAACAAGCCGTTGATACAATAAACGAAGGGCGTATTCATATTGTAGAACCGGATCTAGACATCGTCGTTCGTGGTGTAGTGACTACCGGAAACCTTAGAGCAACAACAATCCCAGAGCCAGCAGAAGCATTTATGATTGCCGTGCCAACTCCCTTTAAAGAAGGTCATGCGCCAGATCTTAAATACATAGAAGCGGCGGCAAAAGCCATTGCGCCTGTATTAGAAAAGGGCAACTTGGTTATTCTAGAATCGACATCGCCAGTTGGTGCAACAGAAAAACTATCCGCTTGGTTAAAGGAGGCTCGTCCTGACTTATCTTTCCCACAAGACTTAGGTGATAGTGCGGACATCAAAATTGCGCATTGTCCAGAACGTGTTTTACCTGGTTATGTATTGCAAGAATTAGTTTCTAATGACCGTGTTATTGGTGGAATGAGCAAAGCCTGTAGTTTGAGAGCGGTGGAACTCTATGAAACATTTGTCCGTGGCGAATGTATTATCACCAATGCGCGTACAGCTGAAATGGCAAAACTTACTGAAAACTCGTTCCGTGACGTCAATATTGCTTTTGCTAATGAATTATCTGTTATTTGTGACAAGCTTAAAATCAATGTGTGGGAGCTGATTAAACTGGCTAATCGTCATCCTCGAGTCAATATCTTAAGCCCTGGTCCTGGTGTTGGAGGCCACTGTATCGCGGTTGACCCATGGTTTATTGTGGATAGCTGCCCAGAAGAAGCTAATATTATTCGTCAAGCTCGTTTAACTAACGACGCAAAGCCTCATTACGTTATCGCGCAAATTGAAAAAGCGGCAGACGAATTTAAACGTCCTGTTATCGCGTGCTTAGGTTTAGCATTTAAAGCTGATATAGACGATCTTCGTGAAAGCCCTGCATTACAAATTGTTGATCAATTAGCATTAAAAAATATTGGCCAACTTATTGCGGTGGAACCAAATGTACAATATCTACCTGAAAAATTAATAAATGCGGGTGTTGAACATGCAACGTTAGAAGCTGCACTAGAAAAAGCAAACATCATTGTTGTGCTTGTTGATCATAAGCAATTTAAAGCTGCCGACAAAATGCAGTTTGCAACTAAGGTTGTTATTGATACTCGTGGTATTATTTAATAAATAAAATCATAATAAATTATCTTACTATTTAAATAGTATTAGTTATTTGCAAATAAAGGTCGAAACATTATGATGCGATTTTTAAGGCGTTTCATACTTGAACTTAGAATTAAATATTTAAAAAATATATATGGAATGAATATATCTAAAGGAGTTCTTTTGTCTAGTAAGTGTAATTTAGATAAAACAAATCCTAAAGGTGTATATATTGGTGAGGATTCCTATATTGCTTTTGGTGCTACCGTACTTACTCATGATTTTGTAAGAGGATTTCATGCAGATACCAAAATAGGAAAGAAATGTTTCATTGGTGCTAATTCTTTAATTTTACCTGGTGTTAAGATCGGAGACAACTCTATAGTTGCAGCTGGTAGTATCGTAACGAAGAGTATACCTAATAATTGTATTGTTGCAGGTAATCCTGCTAAAGTAATAAGAGAAAATATAAAAACAAAAAAATATGGAAAATTAACAAATGACTAATCTTAAAGTCCTCCATATTGTAACTGATTACCCTGATCACACAAATTATAATCATACAAAAGCAGTAAAAAATTTATTAGTAGCTACTCAAAATGAAATTAAACATGAAGTAATAGCTTTAAGGAGATTAAAAAAAGCTAAAATAGTTTATGAAAGATTTAATGAATATATTTATTTTCAAACACCTTCTTTTCCATTTGGGTTTTTTCATATTTCAACTTCATTTTTATATGCAGTCATTTTATCAAATATTTTAAGAAAAGAATGTATTCAATTCGACATTATACATGCTCATAAATTAACAATTGATGGTTTAGTAGCTTTTTTTCTATCTAAAATTACCGGCGTTAAATATGTACTAAGTATTAGAGCTGATACAGATTTGAAGTTTATAAACAATAAACCTTTTAGTCGATGGTTATTTAGAAAGGTATATAAAAACGCGAATCATATATTTTGGGTTAGTGCCTGGGCAAAAAATACAATTAATAGTAAATTGAAATACAAAGCAGTAAATGAAAGTAATTTAGCAAATATTGTAACTGCTAAAAGCTCTAGTTATGAGTTTTTAGATAAAAAAATAGTAATTTCAAATAGATTTATATTTGTTGGAAGATTGGAATCAGCAGAAAAAAAGGGTTTGTTAGATCTTATTAAAGTTATGAGGTTTTATCCTAAGTTAAGTTTAGATATATATGGTCCATCGACAAGTCTCATTAATGAAAAAATTCTGAAATATATAAAAGATAATAATGTTGAGACGCAAATCAATCTTATGGGGTCTCTTTCTAAAGAGGAATTAATATCGAAATACAAAAGCTACTCAGCATTACTTATGCCAAGTCAAAACGAAACATTTGGTATGGTCTATGCGGAAGCTTTATTAAACTGCTTGCCTATTCTATGTTGTGAAAAATCAGGTATTGATGGCTATCTTGAAGGCAGTCAATATTTTAAAAAAGTTACATTTGGTGATTTAGAAGGCATTAAAAAGTGCATTCAACAATTTGATGAAAATCAATATAAAATTAAAAGTCAATTAATCAATGATCGAATTAATGGTTTGCTAGATATTTTTGAAACTAATAATATTAAAAAAAATTATATAAGTAGGTTAGAAAATGCTCAAGAAAATATTTAAATTAATAGCATATTGGTTTTATTTGACACTCCCCATTCATTTGCCAGCAAACTATAGACCGCTAGGTCATTTTTTTCGTTCTATTAGATCACTAAACGCAATGTTTTTCCTTGATTATCACGGCGGCAACTTGAACATTGAGAAAGATGCAAAATTTTCACCATATATCCGTGTTGGTCGTAAATCTATGCTCGGTGAGAATTGTAGAATTTACAAAGGCGTTGAGATAGGTGAAAATGTGTTAATGGGGCCAGATGTTAAAATCTACACAAAAAATCACATAATTAGTAATAGAGATATCCCTATCAACCAACAAGGTGAATCTTTTAATAAAGTTATTATTGAAGATGATGTTTGGATCGGGGCTAATGTGATCATATTACCTGGAGTAAAAATAGGAAAAGGTGCTGTTATTGGAGCTGGTTCGATAGTAACAAAATCAGTAGATGAATATAAAATTGTATGTGGTAATCCTGCTGTGATTAAAAGCACTAGATAAGGCTTTAATCTTATGAAAAGTAGAATAATTATATCTGTATTTAATCAAGGATTATTGAGCTTATTTAACTTATTACTCAGTATTTATTTTATAAAAAAAATGGATTTTGAAAGTTTTGGACATTATAGTTTAATATTTGCAATAGGCATGACTTTTATTTCATTTCAGAATTCATTGATTGTAACCCCAATGGCTATAAGGACGAAAAAAAGAGTTTTATCAGGCTTGTCAAAGTATACTCCTTTTTATAATTCATCTGAATTCATATATCTTATTTTGATAATAATATTTTCTATTTTAATAGTAAGCTTCATAGATTTAAGTAGTAAAGATGTAAGCTGTTACTTAGTTGCATATTGTTTGAGAGATTATTTGAAATCTTTATTGTTAATTGAATTTAAAGTGGTGTTCGCGCTTGTGTCGGATATTGTTTTTATCATATTATCGATTTTGTTTTTAATAATAAATTTTTATTTTTTCCTGTTTACACCAAGCAGTGCATTATTTAGTCTTGGTTCTGCATCTCTTTTATCCTCTATTTTATTATTGGTCTTTTCTGATATTAAATTTAATTTTATATTTGATTTTTTTAAGCTATATAGATTTTACAAGGTCAAAGTTTGGAGCATTTCTAAGTGGGCTAGTATTGGTGTAATAGTTACTGAAATTCATAGTAGAATATATATCTTTGTTTTAACTATATTTTATCCGACAGAAATATTAGGGCTGGTACAGGCTGCTAGAGTTTTTTTTGGCCCACTAAATCTATTGCTAAATGGTTGGATTAGAGTTGCCCGAAATCATTTCACTTCTATGCTAGGTGTAAAGAAATATGAAGATTTTTATAGTTTTTATTATTTAAGTATCTTTTTTGTTATAGCTATAAACTTTATGGTCCTTTGTTCAATGTATTTTTTTTGGGCCTTTATTGAAAATTACATATTCAGTGGAACAGAACATGATATGTTTTTAACTGTTTTCTTATGGGGATTATGTGTTGGTATCATTCAATTGAGAATGGTTGTTACAACTGCATTGCAAGCATTCGCTATATTTAAGATACAGACATATTTTAACTTAGTCGCTGGTGGCGTAACCGTCTTTGCTGCTTTTTTGATAGTTTATTTACTTGATTGGAAATTTATGCCTCTTTCAATAGCTTTTGGTGAATTAGTTTTACTTTCTATTTCAACCGTTTATTTGCAAAAATTAAAGAGGGTTAATAATGGATAACAATTCAATCACTGTTGCAATTTGTACTTATAAACGAATGTTTTTATCCAATACGATTCAGAGTGTAATTGAATCAGTTAAAAGAGCTAATTCATATGTTACAATTGTCATTGTAGATAATGATTTAGAAAAATCAGCGTTATGTATACTAGCTGAATTTAATGGAAGTGAACATTATAGTATCAAGTATTATAATGAACCTTCTGTCGGAGTTGTAAATGCTAGAAATAAAGTAATTTCAATTGTCGATACTGATTGGTTGATATCCATTGATGATGATGAAGTTGTTGATATTAACTGGTATGAAAATTATCTAACTCTCGTTAATGACTGTAAAGTAGAATTTGATGCCGCTGTTGGACCTGTTATTACCCAATATCCTGACTTTGTAAATAAAACAATAATTAATTCAAAAATTCATGACAGGAAAGAATACTCCCATCTAAAAAAGATTAGTCATGGCGCTACGAACAACTGTCTTTTGAGAGTTTCATTGATAAAAGATAATCAATTAAATTTTGACATCAAGTTTAATTTTACTGGCGCTGAGGACTCTGATTTTTTCGAAAGATTTAATCTGTATGGAAAAATTATCTGGAATAATAAATCTATAGTCTATGAGCCTTTGACTAGAGAGCGGTCAACTGAATCATGGATATTCAACAGATTATACTGTAACGGCAAGAACTATGGTGTTAGAAAGATAATACGGAAAGGTCATTTCTATCGTTTTTACCTTTTCTTTAGTTCTGTGATAAAATTAATTCAACATATGACGACGATGTTATTTTTCATATGCTCAAAGTCAAAAGTTTTTAGAATGAAATGTGAAGTTTTAAGAGATTTAGGCAGGATTTCCTCATCTATAAGTGGTGTTAAGTGAATTTTTATATTTTTATTGAAAGATGGGGTTTACTCTTAATTTTATTATATTGCTGTGGTATTTTTAGCCCTGATTTATCACCTAAAGTGCAGCTTTTAGATCTCGATTTAAACTCACTATCGGAGACTAAGTCAGGTAGTGATTTTTTGAAACAGATATTTTGGCTTGCTCTGGCTTCATTATATGCAATTATTGCTTATATAAATAAAGCTAAAGTTGATTATATAATAATTATTAGGTCAATGTTTGTTCCATTTTTATTTCTAATTACTACTATTTTCATTTGCACTCTTAGTCTTATTTGGTCAGATTTTATTTTAGTAACATTTAAAAGAACTATTTTTCAAATAATACTTTTTTGGGTATTAGTGCAAGCTTTTATTTTTTGTTATCTGCAAAGTAATTTAGTTTCGACGTTTAAATATTTATGCTATTTGACAATATTAATGATTTTCGCCTCAATTATTAATGGTTCAGGAATAAACCCTTACATGGAACTTGCTGGATTTACAAAGTCAAAGAATACTATGGGAGCTGTATTAGGGGTTGTATTTATCATATCGCATTTGGTTTTATCATATTACAATCTAGTTAGAAAAAGTAAGTATCTTCTTTGTGTAGTACTGTTGTTATTATTATTTACCTTTAGTAAAACATCGATAATATTAGTCTTTATGTATTTATTTCTATCCTTTTTTTCTATTTTAAAGATTAGGTTTTTTTTAACTTTATCTTTTTTTTCTATCATTGTCGTATTTATATTAATCCCTTTTGTTACTTATTTATTTGGTACAATTTGGCACATAGGACTTATTGTTGAACCAGAGTTTATGACTGGTAGAGGGGTCATTTGGGATACTATTTATTATGATTTAGATTATTTTAATAAGTTAACTTTAGGTTATGGTTATGGAAGTTTTTTTGGTACGTCTTCAACACCTTACTTTTTTGATAACCAATATAGTTTCTTAAGGTTTATTAATTCATCACATAATGGCTATATTGAACTAATTACTCAAGTAGGTATTCTTAGTCTTTTTGTAGTATCTATTCTAATGTTTATTACATACTTTGCTAATTCTAAGTTAACTATTTCCGCTGTGAGTTTTCCTATTTTTTATAATATTTCAGAACCTGCCATATTGCGTGATCAACATATAGTGTGGGTAATGTGCTTATTGTTAATTTGTTTTGCATCAGTATTTAATAATAAAGGTTTAAAACCATCATTGAGAGGTCGTTTTGATTGTTAATAAAAAAAAACCAAGGCTAGTTTGGTTAGATTCTTTACGTGGATTTGCTATATTGTTTTTAATAGTTATGCATTATATTGGTGCTGTTGAGTCAAGAGGCTTAGTTTCACCTGAAATAGTTGAATATATTAAATCCATTTTTAGAGTCGCTACACCACTGTTTATTACAGTTTTTGGGTTCACTATCTCCTATATCTTTTATGGTAAGGTATCTGAGCCGAAGGGGTTAAAGAAGTTAATATTATGGAGTTTTAGGCGTCTTCCTAAAGTACTACTTGGTAGAGAGGTGATCGTACTACTTTATTCATTCTCTCATCCTGAACAATTAACTAGTTTAATTGATGTTCTCTTATATAAACAGTTTTCTCAAGCTGGTGAGATTTTAACTTTTTATTTTCTTGCTATCTTGCTGACTCCTTATGTTTTATATTTTATTTTTAATAACAGGTTGGTAGTTACACTTCCAGTTTTTTCTATCCTTTACATATCATCTTATTTGATAGGTATTAATTATTCGACAGATGATAATGGCGCTCTTTTTAGATTGTTTTTTTATGATGTTTATCCTTTTTTTCCTTTTTATTGCTGTGTGATTTTTGGTATATATTTAGCAATTCTGTATTTTAAAATTGAAAGTGATAAAAAACGCTTAGTATATTTTTTTGTATTATCACTATGTATGATGTCAATTGGATTGTTTTATCTAAATTCGCTAACGTCAACTTTACTTCAAGATTTGTCATCAGCATATTTCAAAGCACCTCCACATCCGGCTTATTTGCTATTGTATATTGGTGGGGCAATATTCATATCAACATTAATAGGTTTGAGTGTAAGTAGTAAATTTTTTCCTACTTCTCTTAAATATGTTTTAAGTATAATTGGAAAGAACTCATTGTTAGCTTATGTCCTTCACTACTTACTTCATTTCACTGTACCAATTACATTATTTTTTATAGGTAATAAAAATACATATTTTGAGGTGTTGATTTTCATAGGTATTTTGTTTTTAATATTTTTTTTATTACAAAAAATGACTAATTACAAGGCAAATGAAGGGCGTGTAGTGTGACTATACTTTTTAAGGTGATTTGTGTCTGAAAGAAATTTAAGTCTTGACTTTTTTAAACTAATATTTTCTTTGATGGTTGTCGGAATTCATGTCAGGATATTTGAAGATGTTAATATAACTTTAAATTTTTTTCTTGTTGAAGGTGTTTTTCGTATTGCTGTTCCATTTTTTATTATCGTGAATGGCTATTATTATCATTCTCTAACGAGGACCCAAAAGTTATCGTGGTTTCGACGTGTTTTTGGTTTGTATATATTTTGGAGTGTTTTATTTTCTATTTACTGGTTTGATTTAGATAAGCCTTTACTTACCATGTTTAATGTCTTTTTTGGTTATTATCACCTTTGGTACGTTGTAAGTGTTTTTTTGTGTGGAGTTACTTTTTACTTAATAAATGTTTTTAAATTTAATAATGCATCAATGTTTTTTTTATTTTTGTACGCAGTGGGCTGCACTATCCAATATTATTTTAGTCTTTATAATACTTCATTTTCTTTAGTTGTTGAGGGGAAGGATAATACTTATTGGTTGTATAGAAATTTTGTTTTTTTCTCTTTGCCCTTTTTTTATTTAGGTGCTTTTATTAAAAACTATACTGTTAATGTTAAAGTTAACTTATCATTCCTATCTAAATTTATTCTAATTTCGTTAGGTTTGTTTTTTTTGGAGGTGACTGTAAACTATTTGAATTCCGCATCCAGAGGCGGAGATATGTATTTTTCTTTAATATTTGTTGCTCCTTTATTGTTCCTGTTTTCTTTGAATTTAAGAATGATTTCAAACTTTAAATTCTTAGGTTTGCTTTCTTCTGGAATATATTTCGTTCATCCATTTTTTATTATGACTTACCGAAAAGTATTTGATTTCGATACGTCTCAACTTTATTTTTTCTCTCTTTTATCTTCAGTAGTCATAACTTTGGTTCTGATCGAGATAAATAAAAAGTTAAAATTTATACTTTAAAAGGACAACTAGTGAAAAGAATTGAGTTTTTAAGATCTCCTATGGATATAGCATCCATGTCAGGAACTGTAAAGTTTATCGAAACTAAAATAGACAAAGGTGAATTTCTACAGCATGTAGTCGTCAATGTTGCCAAAATAGTCAATATGCAGAAAGACGCCCAGTTAGCTGACTCTGTAAATGCATGTGATGTGATCAACATCGATGGTATGGGAGTTGTTTTTGGTGCTCGATTCTTAGGGCATGATGTACCTGAACGAGTAGCTGGCGTTGATTTATTTCATGAGTTACTGAAAATGAGTGCCAGGCGTGATTTTCCTGTGTTTCTTTTGGGAGCAACAGAAGATGTAGTAACTAAAACCACAGAGAAAGTTCAAATGCTTTATCCAAATTTGAAGGTCGTTGGCTTTAACGATGGTTACTTCTGGGATGATGAAGAAGCCGTTGTGAATAAAATTCGTCAGTCAGGTGCAAAGTTGTTATTTGTAGCAATAACGTCACCTAAAAAAGAGAATTTCATAAATAAATGGCAAGACAAGCTAGGGGTTGATTTTGTAATGGGCGTGGGGGGCACATTTGATGTAGTTGCTGGTAAGGTGAAACGTGCGCCGATATGGATGCAAAATGCGGGTTTAGAATGGTTTTATCGTGTGTTACAAGAACCCGGCCGTATGTGGAAACGATATCTGGTTACAAACTCAAAGTTTGCTTTTTTACTATTAAAAGAAAAGTTCTTTACTAAATAAGATGATTAATTATGGATTCGCAAAAAGCACTGGATGTTGAAAAAGATAGTTATACATTGTTATATCGATTTATTGATATCTTAATTATTGTTATTTGTTTCAACTTCGCACTTGTATTATATGGGGCAGAATTTTCCAAAGATTACTTAATTGTATTGATTTTCACCTTACTTGTTTATTCCTATTTGTCAGAATCATTTCAGCTGTATCGATCTTGGCGAGTTGGAAAGTTTTCAAGAATGATAGGCTCCTTGTTTTTGGTTAAGCTTTTTTGTTTTTTAATTGTCGCATCTTGTTTGTTTCTCCTTAAAGAATCTGAATCGTTCTCTCGTATTATTATTGTTGGTTGGTTTACATTATCAATTATATCATTGATGACGTGGCGATTTATTGCTAAATGGATCAAAACAATTCGAAGACGGTCCGGATTAGGTTTTCAAGATGTAGCTATAGTAGGTTTAACATCGACAGGTATAAGTCTCTATCGTGAAATAATAAAAAACTATGAATTAGGATTTAAATTTGTTGGTTTTTTTGATGATAGAGAACCAAAACGACTAGGTGGTATGCAAACTAACCTTATCGAAGGTGGAGTTAATGAAGCTGTTGAATTAGCCAAAAGTGGTAAAATACAAAAGTTGTATATTTGCTTACCCATGGTAGCAGAAAAACGAATTGCTGATATTATTGAACAGCTTGGAAATACCACAGTTGATGTGTTGATTACCCCTGATTTTTTACTCAAAAACTTGATGCACGCGCGTATTGGCAATGTGGGTGATGTTGATACTATCAGTGTTTTCGAATCACCAGTAAACGGTATGAGACGTTTTTACAAAAGAACTTTCGATATAATCTTCAGCTTAACCGCCATTTTAGCTCTATCGCCCGTGTTAGTGATTATTGGTGCTGCAATTAAACTTAACTCACCTGGCGCTGTCATTTTTAAACAAGATCGATATGGCTTAGATGGTCGTAAGATTAAAGTGTGGAAGTTCCGCTCAATGAGCGTAACGGAAAACAGTGATGTTGTTACACAAGCGACTAAAGGCGATGCCCGCATTACTAAAGTTGGTGCTTTTTTACGAAAAACATCTTTGGATGAGTTACCGCAATTTTTTAATGTGTTTAAGGGCGATATGTCAGTAGTGGGTCCTCGTCCACATGCAGTGGCTCACAACGAGGAATATCGGAAATTAGTCACTTATTACATGTTACGTCACAAGGTGTTGCCAGGTATTACTGGTTGGGCACAAGTTAATGGCTGGCGTGGTGAAACAGATACCTTGGATAAGATGGAAAAACGAATTGAGTTCGACTTAGCCTATATCCGCAATTGGACCCTGTGGTGGGATGTAAAAATTGTTTTTATGACTATTTTTAAAGGCTTTGTTGGTAAGAACGTTTATTGATTTTAAAGTTAAGAGCAACACCTGGATTCCCGATAAGAGATCTCGGGAATGACGGGCGAGAGCATTCCGGTAATGTTTCTACTTACGTCATTCCGGTAGTGTTTCTGAGCCGGAATCCAGCCTTTGTCTTTAAAGAATAGAGCAACACCTGGATTCCCGATAAGAGATCTCGGGAATGATGGGCGAGAGCATTCCGGTAGCGTTTCGTCTACGTCATTCCGGTAGTGCTTCTGAGCCGGAATCCAGCTTTTGGCTTTTAAGAATAGAGCAACACCTGAATTCCCAATAAGAGATCTCGGGAATGACGGGCGAGAGTTATTAAGCATGACGGGCGAGAGCATTCCGGTAGCGTTTCGTCTACGTCATTTCGGTAGTGTTTCTGAGCCGGAATCCAGCTTTTGGCTTTTAGAATAGATCAACACCTGGATTCCCGATAAGTGACCTCGGGAATGACGGGCGAGAGCATTCCGGTAATGTTTCTACTTACGTCATTCCGGTAATGTTTTTGAGCCGGAATCCAGCTTTTGGCTTTTAAGAATAGAGCAACACCTGTATTCCCAATAAGAGATCTTGGGAATGACGGGCGATAGGGTATTCCGGTAGACATTTTGATCCGGAATCAAAGAATTAGCTAAAATTAAACTGAACTGAATAGAATAAATCGATATGATTGTCTATTTGTTCTAATTCCCACATGTATTTATTTTATAAGGATATAAATCATGAATGTACCGTATAAGTTAAGTTGTATCGCTACAGTGGTTGCTGCAATAGTGGTAGCGAACCCGGTGTCTGCTGCAGATGAAAAAGCTGGCGTTATTCGCACTGAATCTGGTGTCGATTTTACTCCGGGTTTAAACAGTGGCCTGAAATATGATGACAACATTACTAGTGCAAGTGCTTCAGCTGATAAGCTAGATAGTTGGATTTTAACGGTGACTCCTGCAGTTCAAGCCCAGCTAATTGACGGCAGCAGTGTTTTTACCCTTGATGCGGGCATCGAGTATGGTGATTATTTTTCTAGTAGCGATGATAATTATTTAGATGCTTTGATCAAGGGTAAAGCAGAGGTTGATGTTAATCAATCTAGGCGATTTGGTCTTGAGGCAACTTACATTTCCGGTCATGAAGATCGCGGTAGCGGGATTTTTGAAGGAAACAGTGGCGCCGATCAGGATGAGCCAAATACTTATGATGTTTCAAGCGTCGGCGGCTTTTATGAATATGGTGCTAAAACTACTCCCGCACGTATTCGAGCCAATGCTAAATACTTAAGTAAAGAGTACAGTAACTTTGAATCTATCACTCAATTTCGTAATTTTGATGACACCACATTAGGTGCCACTTTTTATTATGATACAAGAGCTTCTACCAGTATTTTTATTGACTTTCAAAACGTAGGCACTGTTTATGAAGTTGTCGATCCTACTGGCGATCGTGATAGTACTACTAATACTGCAAGAGTAGGTGTTGAATGGCTAGCATCTGCTTCGACGGAAGGTAGCATTGGTATAGGTTACCAACGTAAAGGCTTTGATAATGATACCCGTGAAGACTTTAGTGGTTTATCGTGGGACGCTAAAGTGACCTGGACTCCGTTAACCTATTCTGCTTTTGATTTTTCTACTGGCAGAGCTAGTCGAGACCCTAATGGCGCGGGTGACTTTATTAGAGGCACTAGTTATGGGGTCAAGTGGCATCATGAATGGAGCGAACTGTTTACCTCTTCTGTTGGGTTCAAACAAGTAAACGATGACTATACTGGTGTCGAACGTGAAGACAAAAGTAAAATTTACCAATTTGGCCTTAATTATTACGTAACACGTTGGTTAACCTTAAACACTGGTGTCGATATTATTGAGGTTGATTCTACTGACAATCAATATGCTTTTGATCGAAACGTGTACTTTATTAAAGCTGAAATGACACTGTAGGAAGGCCATGAAATATTTAGCACCAATTTTATCAGTCATATTTTTTCTGTCATTGGCAATATTGCCAATGACAGTCATTGCTGAAACACAGAATTACCGTTTAGGTGCTGGTGATACCATAGTGATTAAAGTATATGGTGAAGAAGCATTAACACTCGAAACTCAAATAACCAATAGCGGGACTATTAATTATCCTTTTTTAGGATCGTTAAAATTAATTGGTTTATCGATTAAAGAAGTTGAACAAATTGTTTATAACGGCTTAAAAGGCGATTACTTTGTTGAGCCTAACGTTTTTGTTGGCATGATATTATATCGACCCTTTTACATACACGGTGAAGTTAAACAACCGGGAGGATATCCTTATCAACCAGGGATGACGGTCAATCAAGCTGTTGCTCTCGCTGGTGGACTTACGGAGAGAGCATCAGAAGATAAGATAGCTATTTCTCGCGAAGGCAGCAAAGTCGAGTCTGAGCGCGGCACTATTAATAGTGCTATTCAGGCAGGCGATACTATTACAATAGAACAGAGATTTTTTTAATGAGCTTCCAAGAAAGACGACAAAGTGCTTCTCCAGGCAATTTACTGAGTCCTGCAGTAACGCAAATGGATCAGCTTATCGATGTAAAAAAACTGCTTCTACCACTATTACGTTTTAAGTGGCGCATTTTAGCATTTTCATTATTAGTGACTGCGTTAACCATATTTGTGGTGTTAAGCATGACACCAATTTATAAGGCTTCATCGACGTTATTGATAGAATCCGAACAAGCAAAAGCGATTAAAATTGACGAAGTGTATGGTATTAATTCTGGCCAGCAAGAATATTATTTAACCCAGTTTGAGATTATCAAGTCGCGCAGTATTGCCGAACGAGTTTTTAATGAATTGGATTTAATCAATCATCCTGCTTTTAACCAGCCTCCAAGTTGGTTTTCTGAGATTAAATCGCAGTTAAATTTTATCCCTGAAGAAGTTGCTACGGCTGCTGATAGCCAAATTAGCCAAGATATAGCCAAGCATAAATTGATTGATAGTTTCGCTCAAAATATCAATGTATCTCCGGTGCGTAAAACCCAACTAGTGAATATTAGTTATGAAAGCTCAGATTCACAACTTGCTGCACAGATAGCAAATGTTGTCGGTGATACTTATATTTTAAGCCAGTTAGAAGCCAAATTGGGTATGACTCAAAAAGTGAATACTTGGTTAGGCGGTCGCTTAGAAGACTTACGTATAAAGCTGGATGAGTCAGAGAAACGATTAGAGCAATTTAAATTAATAAATGGATTAATTGACGTTGAAGGGGTGACAGCATTAGACGCCAAAGAGTTAGAACGTTTAAGTGATGAGATTACCGTTGCCAGATCACGTAAGGCCCAAGCTGATAGCTTTATAGCGGTGGTGAGGCGTTACGGTGCCACTGACATTAGTCGTCTAGAAAGTTTACCCGAGGTGACCTCGCATTTATCGATTCAAAACGTTAAACGTGAAGTGGTATTGGTTGAGCGTAAAGTGTCTGAGCTACAACAGGTGTATGGCCCTAAACATCCAAAGATGATTGCTGCACAAGCCGAACTGAATACGGTGCAACAGAATTTACACAAGCAAATAAGTCGTTTAGTACAGGGTATAGAAGATGAAGCCCAAACTGCAGCCCAAACACTGCAAGCGTTAGAAGCGCAGTTCAGTAATGCTAAAGGCGCGTTTCAAAATTTAAGTACCACAGACACCGATTATCAACGCTTATTACGTGAAGTGGATACCAATAGGCAGTTATTTGATACTTTTTTAGCTCGTCAAAAAGAAACTGCGGTTACAGGTGATTTCGATTCACCTGTTGCACGTTTTACCGACCGTGCAGTAGTACCGTTGTTACCAGAAAAGCCTAAAAAGAAAGTGATTGTTATTTTAGCGTTTATGGCAAGTTTAGGTTTTGCGATGGTATTAGTGTTAGTGCTGGATGCATTAAATGACACCATTAAAACCAGCGATGATGTTGAAAAACTTTTATCGCAAAGAGCGTTAGGTTATGTGCCTAAAGCCAAAAAAGGGACTAGTTATGAAGATATTAACTTTGCCTTTTACGATGCGAGTTTACCCTTACATGCAGAGGCCGTGAGGACGATACGAACATCAATGTCATTAATGGCTATGGGCAGTGAACTTGCTACTATTGAAGTGACCTCCTCTAATCCTAATGAGGGTAAAACCACCACGTCAATGAATATTGCGTTCGCCTATTCGACCATGGAGAAAGTGTTAATTATTGATGCTGATTTACGTAAATCAAGCTTAGGTATGCGCTTTGGTTTACCTACTTACCAGCCTGGGCTTGCTAATGTATTGTCGGGTACCGACAGTGTGCATAACTGTATTGTAAAAGAGGTTAAACCTAACGTTGATGTGATGCCTGCTGGTGCAGTGCCGTTAAATCCGCAAGAGTTATTAGCATCAGGCCAATTTGCAGAACTGTTGGCTGAGTTGAAAACTCAATACGGTAAAATTATTATTGATACACCGCCGGTACATGCGGTAAGTGATGCACTAATTATTACCTCGTTGTGCGATGCTACAGTATTGGTTGTTAAAGCTGGTCATACTCGTAGCGAAGCGATTAAGATGACATTAGCTAAGTTAAACCAGGCGCGCAGTAAAGTGTTTGGCGTAGTGTTAAATCAATTCAACACTAAAGATGCCCAGCGCTACCAAGGTGATTATGGTTATTACCAGGCCTATGGTGCCGACTATGCCATTAAACAGCCAGCCGGCAATAACAAAGGTAATAGTAAAGAAAACAGTAAGGAAAACACCAAGGCATGATTGATTTGCATTGCCATATATTACCCAATATTGATGATGGGGCTAAATCAATTGACGAAGCCATTGCTTTGGTGGCTCTAGCCTCCGAGCAGGGGGTGTCACGTATGGTGGCGACTCCTCATATTCACTTGGGTATTTATGACAATAACTTACAATCAATTAATGCTGCTTATCGTTTGTTGTGTGACGCGTTGGCGTTAACTAATATAGATATACAATTGCGCGCAGCTGCAGAGGTAAGGATTTCACCCGAAATCATGCTGTTTATTGAGCAACAGCAATTGCCTTTTGTAGGCCGTTACCAGCAAAAAGATGTGTTGCTGCTAGAACTGCCTAGCAGCCATATTCCACCGGGTACCGACAAGCTGATTAGTTGGTTACTCGCCAAAAATGTATTACCCATGATTGCTCACCCAGAGCGAAACCGAGAGTTGCAAGTACATCCGGATAGGATTATGCCTTTTGTAAATGCTGGGTGTTTGTTGCAATTAACCGCTGCATCTCTGACTGGTGATATGGGACCTAGCCCACAGCAATTGAGTGAGTATCTTTTGAAGAAAAAGTTATATTCTATAGTCGCCTCTGACTGTCATTCGCTAAATAGGCGTCCTCCTAAAATTGCGTTAGCCTACGATGCCATAAGTCAGTTAGTTGATGAGGACTATGCTTATTCGATGACGACAGCAATGCCGGATAGTATTTCCAGTTCGTTATTTGAACAGACGAGGTAGTGAATGAGTAAGTTTGCTTGGTCTGCAAGACGTGCGACATATGCACTTATTATTTTAGTTCTACTGGGCTTATTGCCTATTTTGTTACAAAAAGGTTTGGCCAATGCCTACTATTTTAAATCACGTTTTTACATTGAACAGTGGCAAAGTGGCAATACACCGACATCATTACAATATTCGAATGCGTTATTGGCTGCCGACTATGCGGCTAAAATTGATGATCAGAATCCACATTATTTGCTCACGCTAGTGAAAGTGATGGAGTGGGGCGCTTTTTCACAATTAGTTACCCCCAATAATAAGGTATTTAACCAGCTTTACCGCGATGCGATTAATCAACGACCAACATGGCCAAATGCTTATAGCGATTATGCCTATAATCTAGCCTTTATTCAGCATGACTTAGCAGCAGCTTGGCCTTATTTACAGCAGGCACTCCACTATGGCCCCTATACACCTGAAGTGTTGCATCAAATATTAGCGATAGGGTTTGCTCATTGGCCATCTTTAACGGCGACGCAAAAACAGTTGGTGTTTAGCACTGCAAAGATTGCTGCAATGGCCAATTGGACTATGCGCAACGATTTAAAAATGCTTGCTTTACAATATCAATTAACGCCGACTATGTGTACCTACTTCAAGTACTTACCTTTGGATGTTAACCAAAATAATACTACATGGATTGAAAAGGATATGTGCCGGTAATGGATGATCGTATACGTAGCTCTCAGTTTTTTGGGGTGTTTGATCGCGTGATGATATTGGCAATATGCACATTGATTGTGTGGATGCCGATTCCGTTAGGCAGTAATCGTATTTGGGCCTTAGCCATTTTAGAGTTTGTTATCGTAATACTTGCTATTAGCCATGTGGTGTATTGTTTTAAACATAATGCACTCTTATTACGATTTCGTTGGCAAAAACATTTACTGATCCCAACCGGAATGATGCTGGCCTATTTGTGTTTGCAGATCTTGAATTGGATCCCCGCTATTAATACGGTTGATGCTTATCAAACCGCTCAGCAACTATTAAAAACATTCTGTTATAGCCTGTTTATTTTGTTATTAACACAATACTTTCAACACGCTATAGCACTTCGTTGGTTATTGATTGCGATTATCGTTTCAGGTTGCTTACAGGCATTTTACGGCACCTTGATTCATTTATTACAACTCGATGTATCACCTATATTTGGTTACCTCGATGGCGATAGAGCAAGAGGCTCGTTTGTTTATCAAAATCACTTCGCTAATTATTTGGCGTTATGCCTTTCTATCGCGTTTGGTTGGTTGCTATCAGAGCTTAAAACCAGCAAGAAAGAGTTCGATTTGCGTGCAATGATGATTGACTTACTATCGACATTATTCAGTCGAAAACTGATCCTTCGCTTATCCATTGTGATTATGGTGATAGGCTTAATTTTAAGTCGCTCACGAATGGGTAACGCTGGCTTCTTTACTGCACTGGGTGTTGTATCACTATTGTCGATGTTTATTTATCGTCGACCGCCAACGTTATTTAAGCCTTTTGTGGTGAGTATTTTCATTCTTGATTTGCTCATTGTCGGCTCAATTTTTGGGGTAGATAAACTAAAACAGCGTTTAGACGATACCTCTTTTAGTTCAGAAACTCGTGATGAAGTGGTGATGGATAGTCTTCCCATCATCCAAGAACACTTGTTCACGGGTACTGGGGGAGGGAGTTTCTATACTGTTTTCCCACAATACCAACCTCAGTTTTATTCTGGTTTTTATGACCATGCCCATAACGAATATATTCAGTTTGTTGTTGAGTATGGGATTGTAATGACAGCCATTTTAGGCTTATGGGTGTTGTATGCATTTTGGTTAGCGTGTCGAACCATGTATTTGCGCAATAATAAACTTTATAAAGGGGTCGCCTTTGGTTGTGCAATGGCCATTGTGCACATGTTATTGCATATTTCAGTCGACTTTAACCTGCAATCACCTTCGAATACTTTACTGTTTTTAACCATCTTAACCTTATGTTGGTTAGTGCGTTATTTACCTGCTGATACTCACAAAATAGCAAGATAATCGGAAACCCGGTGTTTCTCTATGTCGTCATCCTCGAGTGCTAGTTATATGAAAGCGAAGAGGGATAACGGTTTAAGGGACGCTTCGCCAACAGAATCAAGGTCCTAGGTTCAGCGCCCGTCATCCTCGAGATCTGTTATCGGGGATCCAGGTGTTGTCTTTGTGCCTTTGCATTTTCGCCGTCATCCTCGCATGTTTTTATCGGGGATCCAGGTGTTTCTTTTGATTTTTGTCTTGAATATTTAAACTCAAGACCTGGATTCCGGCTCAAAAGCATTGCCGGAACGACGTAGTAGGAAGCAATATCGGAACGACGCGATATTGGTTGTTACTGGACGAAGTAGTGGCTGCTGAATGCCCAACTCGCCCGTCTTCCCTGAGATCTGTTATCAGGGATCCAGGTGTTGTCTTTGTGCTTTTGCGTTTTCGCCGTCATCCTCGAATGTCTTTATCGGGGATCCAGGTGTTTCTTTTGATTTTTGTCTTGAATATTTAAACTCAACACCTAGATTCCGGCTCAAAAGCATTGCCGGAACGACGTAGTAGGAAGCAATATCGGAACGACGCGATATTGGTTGTTACTGGACGAAGTAGTGGCTGCTGAATGCCCAACTCGCCCGTCTTCCCTGAGATCTGTTATCAGGGATCCAGGTGTTGTCTTTGTGCTTTTGCGTTTTCGCCGTCATCCTCGAATGTCTTTATCGGGGATCCAGGTGTTTCTTTTGATTTTTGTCTTGAATATTTAAACTCAACACCT
>NZ_JBEOPN010000049.1:0-25270 GCF_040310085.1 Shewanella sp. S1-58-MNA-CIBAN-0166
TGATTAAATCCTTCTTGGTCGAAAGATCTGATCGTAAAGAGGGCGTTTAGTTCAATTCTTATCCCGAGTTCAGGTTATTTAGGTCTCTTTATTCACTAAAAAATTGATGTACGTTAATCATAACCTAATGCCGATTTGTTACGCTGACAAGGATTCTCTAACTTATATAGAGGTGAGGCTATGGAACGTAAACCAGACAGAGTGAGTGCAATGAAGCGACTCCTTGAGCAAGTAAAAAATACCTTACCATTTGATCAACCCGGTATATTTAGCTGTGGCCCTAACAACAACTGTGTTGGCTGCCCTAAAAAGTTACTCGGTTTGGTTGATGCTGAAGTTAATTACTGGGACGCAGCCATTGCCCAGGGCGTTATACCTTCACTTGGCGATATCAGCCGCTTTGGAAAACTGTGTAAAAATGTCAGTCGTGGCTTACAACGCAATGATATCCAGAGTCATCATTAAATTGCCTCATAATTAAATAGCCTTATACCCATTAGGGTCACATAACCTAAACTCGAGATAACAAAAAGCCCACTAAAAAGTGGGCTTAATGCAACTACTTCAGGTTTATTCTTCAGCATCGCCTAGTGACAATAACGTCGCATTGCCACCAATAGCGGTAATGTTATTGGTGCGAGTCTTTTCAGTCACAAAACGAGTTAAGTAGTGTGGGCCACCCGCTTTAGGACCTGTACCCGATAATCCTTGGCCACCAAATGGTTGTACACCTACAACTGCACCAATTTGGTTACGGTTAATGTATACGTTACCCACGTTAACCTTGTCTGCTAAGCTAAGCGCATGGCCTTCATTACGGCTATGAATACCCAATGTTAACCCAAAACCTGTGCTGTTGATTTCATCAACCACTTTTGCCAAATCTGCCGCTTTATAACGGATAACATGCAAAATAGGCCCAAAATGTTCTTTTTCGAGTAGCTTAATTGAACTAATTTCAACGGCTGTAGGCGCTACAAAATGACCATTTTCAGTACCCGCAGGTAATTCAAGTTTATTAATTAACTTGCCGACCTGGCTGATATGATCAATGTGGGCATTCAAGTTAGCTTTGGCAGTGGCATCAATCACGGGGCCCACATCGGTTTTCACTGAACTTGGGTTGCCAATCACTAATTGCTCCATGGCGCCTTTCATGACTTCAATTACGCGATCTGCAATATCTTCTTGTAAGAACAATACACGCAATGCCGAACAACGCTGGCCAGCACTGGTGAACGATGAAGACACCACGTCATTAACAACTTGTTCTGGTTGTGATGTTGAGTCAACCACCATGGCATTTTGACCACCGGTTTCAGCAATTAATGGAATAATTGCGCCATCACGGTTGGCCAAGGTGCGGTTAATCAATTTAGCAGTGCCAGTCGAGCCGGTAAAACACACACCGCCAATACGTTCATCTGCAGTGATTGCAGAACCGACAACTGCACCAGTACCTGGTAAAAACTGCAATACGTCGGTAGGAATACCGGCTTCATGCGCAAGTTGCACAGCACGATAACCGATCAAACAGGTTTGCTCTGCAGGCTTGGCAATAACCGTGTTACCCGCAGCAAGTGCAGCAGAAACTTGACCAAGGAAAATCGCCAACGGGAAGTTCCATGGGCTAATACACACAAAAATTCCGCGACCTTGTAGAAACAGCTCGTTTAACTCGCCTGTTGGGCCAGGAAGCAATTCAGGCTGAGCCATCATCTTCTTAGCTTGTACGGCGTAATAACGACAAAAATCTACTGCTTCGCGAACTTCATCAATACCATCTTGAATACTCTTACCCGCTTCACGAGTACATAATACAATCAGCTCTTCACGGTTTTCTTCCAATAAATCAGCTAATTTCTGTAGTGCATTAGCACGAGTTTCAACAGGTGTACGTGCCCAACCACCAAAAGCAGCATCTGCACCAGCAATGGCTTGTTCAATTGCGTTAGCATCAGCAAAAGCCACTTTACCTACCGTTAATGAAGTATCGTATGGGCTAACAACGGTTTGCACTTCACCCGTTAAGGTTTTACCGTTTACCAATGGACCTGCTGTCCATTGAGTATCGCTATATTTGTCCAGTGCAGCAAAAAATGGCTCTGACTCAGAAATAATGTTCATGTTTAATCCTTTAGAGTTCTTACGTTCTGCACCGAAAATATCAGCAGGCTTAACAATTTTTTGATTCGCTAACGACTTGTAACCTAATAGCGTCACCAATGGATGAACCACTAAGCTTTCTATTGGGGTATTAGGGTCAACCAGTTTATGTACAAATGAGGTATTGGCTCCGTTTTCCAGTAAGCGACGAACTAAATACGGCAGTAAGTCTTTATGCGCGCCAATGGGTGCATAGATACGTACCGCTTTAGCACCGCTTTCTGCAAGCATGGTGTCGTAAAGCTCTTGGCCCATACCGTGCAAACGTTGGAATTCATATAAACGATCAGCGGCCATCGCATCAATACTGGCAACGGTTTGCGCGTTGTGGGTAGCAAACTGAGGATAAATAGCACCACGGGTGGCATCAGACAATAAATAACGCGCACACGCTAAATAAGACACATCCGTGCCGGCTTTACGGGTATAAAGTGGGTAGCCAGCTTCGCCTGCTTGTTGCGCCCATTTTAGCTCGCTGTCCCAATAAGCACCTTTGACTAAACGCAGCGGAATTTCATCGCCTTGATCTTTAGCAAGACGCGTCAACCAACACAACACCGGTAAACAACGCTTAGAATAAGCTTGTACTACAATACCTAACAAGCCCCAGCCTTTAGCGGCTTCTGATTGATAAAGCTGCTTAAATAACTTCAATGACAATTCAAGACGGTCAACTTCTTCAGCATCGATAGAAATACCAATATCGAGTTCACGCGCTTGTATAATAAGTTTAATAACCGTGTCGTATAATTCGCTTAATACACGATCTTCGTTAGCGACTTCATAACGAGGGTGTAATGCAGATAATTTGATCGAAATAGTCGGTCTTGGTGAGTCAGACGCTTCATATTGCTGCGCGCCTAAATCGCGAATAGCATTGCTGTAATCGTTAAAATACTTTTGCGCATCATTGGCGGTTAATGCTGCTTCACCTAACATGTCATAGCTATGGGTATAACCTAACTTACGTTTAGCTTCGCTATTTTTAAGCGCTTCTTTAACGTCCTGACCTAACACAAATTGCTTACCCATGATCTTCATCGCCGCTAACATAGCTTGACGGATCATCGGCTCACCGACACGATTAACCAGACGTTTAAGTATATTGCTTGGCGAACCGTCAGTATTACGATCTAACTTAACCAGTTTACCGGTTAACATTAACCCCCACGTTGAGGCATTAACCAGCAATGAACCACTCATATTTAGGTGTTCATCCCACTTGGCACCAGACAATTTATCTTTAATTAGCGCATCAGCTGTTTCAGCATCAGGAATACGCAGCAAGGCTTCAGCCAAGCACATTAAAATAATGCCTTCTTTCGTTTCTAAGCTGTATTGTTGCAAAAATGCATCAATACCAACCATCAGACCTTTTTTCTCAAACTGACGAACTTTGCTCACGAGCTCATGGGCACGACGAGTCACTTGCTCAATGTCTTGTTCAGACGAAGGCACAAGCTTAATTAATTCAGACAGGTATTGCTCTTCATCGACAATGTAGTTGTTGGTCACTGCAGTAAACAGTTCCTCAAGAGTGGCATTGTCATAGCGGCCGTCCAGTACTTCACTCGCTTTGAACATAGTATTCGCTTCCATCTAGGTCAGGTTAAGGATGGTTATTATCGTTGTTGAATGGACACTGTATTCACGAATATTTTATTTTGTATACAATGTACGATCTGATTTTCGGCGATTATACATTCAAAATGTGAACTTGGACACTCAAGTTGAAAACTTGCTAATAATTGTTTGATTTTGGTCACTGAAACAGACAGAAACAATGTGCTAGTTAATTAACATCACAACAACAATAAACGTTTAAGTTAATGTTAATTAGTAACTTTTTTAATAATTATACCAACATGGAATATGAATATATTTCATCAAGAAAAAGATTAAAAAAAAGGCCAACGTTTGAATAGTTGGCCTTTATACAATCAAATGAGAGACATTAGTCGTATCACTTTATCCGCGAAAATCTCATCGTTATTGGAGATGTTACATCCAACGGCTTTTCTTACGACGTTGTGGACGAGGTAAATACACCAATACAATACCAATCAACGCACCAATACCTGCAATTAACCCACCTTGCTGCCACATTTCATAACGTTGGTTATCCGCGGCTTGCTGTACTTTTGACTTAGCATCATCTCGTTCTTTAATCGCTTTGGTAAGAGCGGCTTTTAACTCAGACACCTTTTCGTTAGACAGTGTTAAAGATTCTTCAGTATTGTCAGTATTTTGCGTAATGTTATTTAATTGCTCATTAGCCTGTTTTAATTGTGCTTCCATTTCAGGAAAACGCTCACGAAAACTAGGCTGATCTGAAACTAAACTGGTTAATACCCAGCCTTCACGACCTTTATGATCAATGATTTGAGTAAAATCACCTTCGGTATTATCCAATAAAGTGATCGGCTGACCCGCTTCAACACTACCGATAATACGAAACTCTGTACCCGGTCCACCGTGGATATAGGTGAACACATCATCAGAAATAAATCGCGTTGGTGCTTGGGCTGCAAATACGCCACTTGGCGCAAGTAAAAATATAAGGATTGAAAGTACTCTTAACACGGTATTTATCCAAACTCAGAAAACTTATTGTCATGCTATTTATTAAATGCTCTGAATGCAAGAAGGAAGTCATATGACTTCCTTCTTAAATACATTCAGCGTTCACATTTCTGCTAATACTTCATTGCGTCTTAGTCAAATTAACTAAAGATGTTCTTGATAATGAAGAAGAACAAAATAGACAGTGCAGCACCGGCTGGCAGAGTAATAACCCAAGACACAACAATGTTACGTACTACACCAATATTAATTGCTGCAATACCACGCGCCATGCCCACACCCAACACAGCACCCACTAACGTTTGCGTTGTTGAAATAGGTAAACCAGTACCAGAAGCAATAACCACAGTCGATGCGGCAGCTAATTCAGCAGCAAAACCACGACTTGGGGTTAAATGCGTAATGTTTTTACCAATGGTTTGCATCACACGCTGTCCAAAAATGGCCAAGCCCATAACAATACCAACAGCACCAAGTGGTAAAATCCACCATGCTAGAACCGCTTTAGCACCAATAATACCGCCGCTTTCTACGACAGAAACCACAGCAGCTAAAGGACCAATCGCATTAGCAACGTCGTTTGAGCCATGGGCAAATGCCATACAACATGCAGTCACAACCATTAATATGGCAAATACTTTTTCAACATTCCCATACTGGGTTTTTAGATCGGCTTTATCGCTCATTTTTAAACGACTAATAGCAATTTTACCTGCAAGACCGACTACGGCTGCAACCACAGCTGCTAATGCATATGCTTCAAGTGTTGAAAAGTTTATGCCTACATGTGATAAGCCTTTAGTAATGGTCACAAGTGACATCACAAAACCGGCCAATGCCATGTAGAAAGGCACATAACGCTTAGCACTTGCTAATGGATCATCGGTATTAAAAATCAGCTTTTGCACACTTTGGAAAATGATATAAGCAATAAAACCCGAAATAGCAGGTGTCACTACCCAAGAGCCTACAATACCGCCAACCTTACCCCATTCAACTGCATCAGCACTGACACCCACTGCGGCAAAGCCAACAATAGCGCCAATAATTGAATGCGTTGTCGAAACTGGCCAGCCTAACGCTGACGCTACAACTAACCAAATACCCGCAGCAAGTAATGAGGCAATCATGCCGTATACCAACAATTCTGGGACATCAGTAAAGTAACTCGCGTCGATAATACCTTTACGAATTGTACTCGTGACTTCACCACCAGCTAAAAAAGCACCGGCGAATTCAAAGATCATTGCAATAATAATCGCTTGTTTAATGGTAATGGCATTAGAACCTACAGAGGTTCCCATTGCATTGGCTACGTCGTTTGCACCAATGCCCCATGCCATCAAAAATCCAAATGCAGCCGCTATCATAATGAGCATAGGGCCGTTGGTGACTAATACATCAACCATGTTGTTTCCTTGATAACCTTTGTGATTAGTTACGAGCTAGCATTAGCTCTAGGCGGGAACCGACACGCTCAGCAATATCTGCTAAACCTCCAACCCATTCGATAATTTTGTACGTGAACATCACATCAATCGGATTCAATTCAGATTCTAATGCATACAACTGACGACGCACTTGAATTTGTAAATCATCAGAATCTTCTTCGATAAGATCTAATTCATTAATCATTTTGGCAACTAACTCAACTTCACGACCACGGAAACCGGTTTCGAGTAAATCATCGAGTTCGTTAATAGCCCGTTTCGCAAGTGATACGGCATCTAAACAACGTTTTAGATAAGCACCAAAGGCATCTTGCATAGGCTGAGGAAGGACTAACTGACGGCCAATAATACGGCCAGAGATATCTTTTGCCTTGTTAGCGATTTTGTCCTGTTGAGTTAATAACTCAAGCAAGTCAGTTCGCTCAACAGGCATAAATAATCCACCAGGAAGAGTCAGGCGAATTTCACGCTTGAGTGAGTCCGCTTCTTTTTCAAGCAAACTAATTTGTTTGCGGATCTTTATCGCTTCATCCCAGTCGCCTGAGTTGGTTGCGTCAAAGAAAGGAACAAGAAGTGATGCACACTCATGTACTTTGTCGATATGTAGTTCTAAAGGCTTAAGAGGTGATTTTGCAAACACACCTAAAATAGAGTTTACTGGCATTGCCGTTTACCTATTTAATAAATTCCAGTTTGGAAAAAGCGGGCGCATGTTAACCCAAGCGTCCGCATAATGAAACTGTGTTTTTTAATTTCGTACGACAGTTTCTCTGTTATCGTTGCTCAGTATATATGATGCGAGCAATGCTATCCTAAGAGATTTTTATTACAACAATATGACATTATGAAGATAATGTGACGCATTAGTGAATATTTGATGACAAGGCAAACATAAAGTCAATGGACGCAGAAATAGAGTTAAAACTATTCATTCAATCACAACATCATGATTTGTTAAAAAAAATATTGAATGACTACCCTAATTCAAGCCCACAAGGGCAGAAAAAACTCACCAACGGATATTTCGATACCGACGACTTACAACTGCGTCGTTGGGATATGGGCTTACGCGTAAGAGGTTTTGACAATCAACTCGAACAGACCATAAAAACAGCAGGCAGGGTCGTAGGAGGGATCCATTCTCGTCCTGAATATAATGTCAGCATTGATCAAAAAACACCGATCTTGTCACGTTTCCCAAAAGAAATTTGGCCAGAGGGAAATGATCTCGACAAGGTGTCAACATCGCTAAAATGTATTTTTGAAACCAACTTTGAGCGTCAAACTTGGCATATATACCTTAATGATAGCCTTGTTGAGGTTGCACTAGATGTAGGTGAAATAATTGCTGATGATAAAGTTGACCCTATATGCGAACTCGAATTTGAATTACTCGCAGGAGAGACGTCTGCATTATTAATACTCGCAACAGAAGTCGCTAAGTCAGTACCATTTCGCTTAGGTAAAGCCAGTAAAGCTCAACGCGGTTATCAACTTGCAGGCAAATCAAAGCCGTTCACCATTGAGCATATTGATTATGTTTCATTACCAAAAAACAATAATATGCAGCAAGCCTTGAGCACATTATTAGAAACAGGTCTTGAGCGCTGGCAATTGATTGAAAATATATTAACGCTGCCAACTGGTGATGTTCATCAACAATCAGCCTTGTGGGGCGAATTACGCCGCTGTGTGCGCTTACTCAGGCTCACCTTAAATCAATTTGGTTTATTAGATCAGCACACCAGCCCATTATTCGATCATCTTGAGCATGCTTTGGCATTTGTTAGCCCACTGCAAAGTTGTTGTTTATTATTACAAGACGATGCTAAACCACTTGCCAACATCAACAATAAAACCCTTGTTTGCCTACAACTAGAAAACTATATCGACTCAATGTCGATATCAACTCAATTAGGCTCAATATGGCAACATCCTGAGTATGGTCAATTACAATTGGCATTGGTCGATTTGCTATTAACCGCTGAAAGCGGCAAAAATGAAAGCCGTCATTATCCCGAATTAGGTTTATTTGCCAACCAGCTACAGCAAGCCTCATGGAAACGTATTGGAAAATCAATGCCGATAACCGCTGAAATGAACAGTATTGATTACCAACACGTTGCTGATGCTTTGGATGAAAGTATCTTAGTTGGGTTTGCTTATGGAGAAATGTATCCCGCTAAAAAGCGCGAGGCTTTTCGGGCACCATGGCAAGACTTAGCGTTAGGGATTAGTACGTTATCTGCATATAAAATATTAAGGCATTTGAGTGCACAGCATCAGCTTAATATTGAAGCTTGGTTAGACAATAAAGAAACCAGTTTATTGTTTGCCATGGAGCACTCGCGAAAAAGTGCCTTAAAAGTCCCTATTTACTGGTAAGCGTGCATATTCCCCATAATTGGTTACACGCCCACATATATTAGTGATGAATAGTAAAACAGGAAGATAATGATTATCTTCCTGTTTTACTAAACAACTAATCTGTTAGCGTTAAGGCCTTAATCGTCGCTTATTCTTTGGCAAAATACAGGTTACTTTGCCAAAGCCTGCTTAACACGTTGACCGTAATCAACATCCGCTTTAGTAAAATGATCGACCATTTTTTGTTGCACATCTAAGGTTGTTTGACTGAGTGTGCCCGCAATCGTTTCCACTAAACGATTTTTCTCTGCTTCACTGAAGATACGATATAGATTACCCGCTTGGGTAAAGTCATCTTGGTTATAACGACTAAAGCGTGCAGCCTCTCCTTCTAAACGTAACGGTGGTTCTTCAAAACTTGCATTTTCAGTGAGTGGTGCAACGCTGTTAGGACCATAATTAACACTGGCATCACCACCGGTTTGGCTACCTTGATAAGGACACTGTGTTCCTGCCATAGCACCAGCACGTTGATGATGGTTGGCTTTAGCGGCATGCGGACAGTTAACGGGTAATTGATTATAATTAGTCCCTATACGGTAGCGCTGCGCATCTGCATATGAAAACAAACGGGCTTGCAGCATTTTGTCTGGCGACGCCCCCACTCCTGGCACTAAGTTACTTGGTGCTAATGCCACTTGTTCAACTTCAGCAAAGTAGTTTTGTGGTAAACGGTTTAGCTCAAGTTCACCCACTTCAATCAACGGATAATCACTGTGCGGCCATACTTTAGTCAAATCAAATGGATTAATGGCGTAAGTATTGGCATCAGCTTCTGGCATAATTTGCACATTCACAGTCCAACGCGGGAAGTTAGCATCATTAATTGCTGCCACCATGTCGCGTTGTGATGAATCAGGATCTATCCCTTTTAGTATATCTGCTTGTTCGCCGGTTAAATTTACCACGCCTTGCTGTGATTTAAAGTGGAACTTAACCCAAAAACGTTCACCCTTAGCATTCCAAAACGAGAACGTGTGCGAACCATAACCATGCATTTGTCTGTAGTTAGCCGGAATACCACGGTCTGACATTAATATGGTCACCTGATGCATCGACTCTGGATTGAGCGCCCAAAAGTCCCACATTGCTTGGGGATCTTTTAAATTAGTTTGTGGGTGACGTTTCTGAGTGTGAATAAAGTCAGGGAATTTAATACCGTCACGAATAAAGAATGTCGGGGTATTATTACCGACAATATCGTGGTTACCACGAGCAGTATAAAAACGTAGTCCAAAACCGCGTGGATCACGCTCTGCATCTGCTGACCCCATTTCTCCGCCTACCGTAGAGAAGCGCATAAATGTTTCAGTCTGCTTGCCGACACCATTAAAATGATCCGCTATGGTAAATTCACTTAAATCTTTAGTTAGTGTAAACGTCCCATATACACCAGTCCCTTTAGCATGTACCACACGCTCAGGAATACGTTCACGGTTAAAATGAGCCAGCTTCTCTATTAAATGCCAATCTTGTAAAAGCAGTGGACCACGTTCACCAGCCGAGATTGAATTTTGATCATCTGCTATCGGGGCGCCATTTTGGCTGGTTAAATAATTACCTTGATTCATTTTTTTGCTCCTATGTGCGGTCTACTAACCACTGCTCAATTAAGTCATAAACTGTTGCCATGATGATTTTCCTCACTCAACTCATCATTCGATGGACACATAATAGAAGCACTTCAGAATTACATAAAACGATTAAAATAGATTATTACAAACTAAAAAAGCGATTATGTAATTTATTAAGGATAGGAAAAACAGATTAAAACTAAAATGCAGGCAATAAAAAAGCCAAACTGATTATTTGGCTTTATCGAGACACAATGTGACTATTCAGTGGGTGGAGTAGGCTCACGGTATAACTTCACTAAATAATAGAGATCAATTAATACAATAAAAAAGTTAACCAGCGCCACAGGGATCGCATCAATCGCGAGGCCATAAGCCACAAACAACCCTGCACCAATTAAGTTCCACCAGCGTAGTTTTTTAATGTCTGACATCATCAGCGAAATAGCCACAACGACAGAGGCTAAATATCCTACCCATTCCCAGATGTTGATACTGTCCATGGATTTTCCTTATATTAATATGCCTACACCAATGCAAGCGAGTAACAACATTAAGCTAACGGAGTCAGTGAAAAACGTTATTGCTTAACGCACTTATTGGCACACTTGATAGACTAAATAAGCAAAGCACCTTATAAAAAAATACACTATTAACAAGGTTAAACCTTGATCTATCGATGATTATAAGGCCTATCGATTTATAGTATCTATAATAGCTTATCGCTCTACAACCGCTGCCGTCATTCGTGAAATACAACAAAGTTCACCCGCACTGTTACGAATAAGAACTTCCCAAACCGAACTGCGTTTACCTAAATGCACAGGTTTAGCCGTTGCAGTTAATTCACCATTACGTGATGCTTTCAAATGATTTGCGTTGATTTCTTGGCCGACACAATAATAACGGGTAAAGTCGACCACAAAGTTGGCGGCATAACTGGCTACTGTTTCTGCTAGTGCGACGTTCGCACCACCATGAACAATCCCTAATGGATTATGTACGGCTGGATTAGCTGGCATTGTGGCAACCATATAATCGTCGCCGATTTCAGTAATTTTAATGCCCAATGTTTGCATTAAGGTGCCCTTTCCCTGCATCCCTGCATCTAAACGAGCACAATCTTCTAAAGTGACAGTGTTAAACCAAATACTCATTCTTAATATCCATCATTATTATTATTAGAAAACTCAGTGTACTGATTAGCTTACCTTTTTGAAAGAAAAACGCGATCAATAACATTAACCCATTAAAAAGGAGCCTAAGCTCCTTTTATAGTTATTAACTAAATCTATATGTACGTTAACTCACTAATTCGCAATGGCTTTGGTAGGTCTGTGCCCAACGCAATAACTCAACTCGGTTACGAGACTCCGTTTTACGGAAAATAGATGAGATATGCGCTTTTACAGTATGTTCACTAATACACAAGCGCTGGGCAATTTCTTTATTACGCGCACCGCTAGAAACAAGCTGAATAATGGTTCTTTCTCGACTGGTTAATCTTTGGAGGATGGCCACGGTATCTGCAGGGATTTCAACGTTGGTATCGAGTTGCTGGACTAAACGTCTAAAAATCTTACTAATCAGTGGACGGTCGTACCACAATTCATCAGAAACCATTTTACGCAGACCCGTCAGCATTAAGTCCATGCGTTGATCACTGTATAACAAACCCCGTACGCCTAAGAGTAATGCTGACTCTTGATCAAGTGATCCACGTTCAACTTGGTACAATGCTACAGGGACATGCTCCACTAAACGCGATACCAGTAACGGGATACCCTTACTGTCTAAGGCCGCACCTTTTTGTGAAACAAGATAAAAGTTGTTGGATTTTTTTTCTAACTCAAGCTCAGCCGCATGTTTTACAATTCGAGTTTTCAACCCGATAGATTCTGCCAAAATAGCTAAATGGCAAGGTGCTGCGATTTGGTGTAAAAACACCAACTCATCAATATTTGAACTCATCACTCTTCTCCCTGAAAAGTACATTATTGCTCAACATACCTTGAGCACATCCTGAGGCTATATACTATACGTAAATGAAATACGTTTACTAGCCTTCAAAACTAGGCTGAGCAGATAGTTTACTTTTTGTCGTTATATTAGAGCATGTTCTTTCTTCATTCGTTAATCGCGTTACGAGATAAATCGACTCACCAAAAAAGTGGCTATTAGGTTAAGTCGGCCATTATCAATCACGATTCTTATAATAAAAAACCTTCCTATACAGCAAGCATAGTAAAAATTTGTTAGTTGATATGACTATTATGTAAGTCTAAAGTATGAATAGTAAATTTGACTGACTTTGCGTAGACTTTATCACTAACCCAAGACTGATAAGCTCATACTTTCAATTCGCTCAACATCATCAATCTCTCATCAATGCTAGCAGCCAAATTTACTCATTTTATGACAAAATAAGCTAACTAAATAAGTTAAGTGAGCCTTATCATACCGGAGGCTGGTTAAGCGCCATTTTGGTCGCTATTTGTTTATTATGAAGAGACGATAACAACAGTAAGCCACATACCCCACCAATTAATGCTAGAAACATGTCAGATTGAGTATCCCAAACATATCCTTGAGTGCCTAAAAATGCCTCGGCATTTTCACCGGTAGCAATGGCAACCCACCATTCAACTAATTCGTAAAAAGCTGAAAACGCCAACACAAAACATACTGCTAAAAACTGACACCAAGCACCTATTTGCATGACATTTTTACGAATAAATATTTCGCGAGCTAATATTACCGGAATAAAACCCTGAGCAAAATGGCCGACTTTATCGTAATTATTGCGCTCGCCGCCCATCACTTGCGCTAGCCAGTCAAATAACGGCACTTCAGCATAGGTATAACGTGCACCGACAAATAACACACAGCAATGCACTAAAATAAGTGCATAAGCTAACGTAGTCAGAGGAAAGCTTTTACGACTAAAAAATAAAATAGGTAATGCGATTAACGCAGGTATCGCTTCTAACCACCAAGTGAACATATCTTTAGGTGCGCTAACTGACCACAACAGTACTAATAGATAAATCCCTATCCATATAACCTTACTCTTCATCTTAATTCTCTCCATGAGATATTGTTCTCAAATTAGAATATAAACTTTAGCCATCTAGCCCTCTACAAGCGCTTAAAAAAGTGCTACTTTGATAATGCGCCGGAAGTCCGCATTTATATCATAACTATTAGTATAAGCATTAGTATAACCATTAGCTTAAGCACCATTTAATGATAAGAGGGTACCCATATCATGGCGAAACACTCGCTTGACAAGGATAAGATCAAAATCCTGCTGTTGGAGGGCGTCCACCAAACTGCGGTCGATGTACTAGAACGTGCAGGTTATACCAACATTGAATACCATAAAGCCTCGTTAGGCGAAGAGGCTTTGATTGCATCAATTAAAGATGCTCACTTTGTTGGATTACGCTCCCGCACCCAGCTTACTGCGGAAGTATTGCACCGTGCAGAAAAGTTGGTTGCGATTGGTTGTTTTTGTATTGGCACCAACCAAGTCGATTTAGCCACGGCCGAGAAACTGGGTATTCCTGTTTTCAACGCCCCTTTCTCCAACACGCGCAGTGTTGCTGAATTGGTGATTGGTGAAATCATCATGCTGATGCGTGGCATTCCACAGCGCAATGCCATGTCACATCGTGGCGGTTGGTTGAAGAGTGCTAATGGCAGTGTTGAAGTCCGTGGTAAAACCTTAGGTGTGATTGGTTATGGCCATATTGGTACTCAACTGGGTATTTTGGCTGAAACCTTGGGCATGAGAGTGATTTTCTTTGATATTGAAGATAAGTTACCGTTAGGCAATGCCTCTCAAGTTCACTCTATGGACAAGTTATTGGCCCAAGCAGACGTTGTTAGCCTGCATGTACCTGAAACACCGCAAACTAAAGACATGTTCGCTAAAGCTGAATTTGCTCAAATGCGTCAAGGCAGTTTCTTTATCAATGCCTCTCGCGGAACTGTTGTTGATATCGAAGACTTAGCCGATGCCCTGAAGTCAGAACATCTTGCGGGTGCTGCGATTGACGTATTCCCGGTAGAACCTAAGTCGAATGATGATGAATTCATCTCTCCACTGCGTGGCTTAGACAATGTATTACTCACACCGCATATTGGTGGTAGTACTGCTGAAGCACAGGAGAATATCGGCGTAGAAGTGGCTGGCAAACTGGTGAAATACTCAGATAACGGTTCTACCCTGTCTGCGGTCAATTTCCCTGAAGTGTCTTTAGCGCAACATAGCGGTACCTCACGCTTATTGCACATTCATCAAAACCGTCCTGGTGTATTGATTAAAATTAACCAAGCGTTTTCTGAAAAAGGCATTAACATTGCTGCTCAGTACTTACAAACCACTGCTGAAATTGGTTACGTGGTAATGGAAGTCGATTCTGATCAAGCTGAAGAAGCATTGGTTGAATTAAAATCTATTGAAGGCACTATCCGTGCGCGGGTATTGTTTTAAACTGACTTTTATAAGCAATTAACTTGAGTTAATTGTCTTCCTAAAAAGCTACCTTGTGCACAAGGTAGCTTTTTTATTGGCTTTAAAACCATAGCCCCCTGTTGAGCATTCTATTAATCCGTTACACTCCAACCATACCGTCTTATTCACACGTTAGGGATAGTTATGACCATTTCAGTAAACCAACCAGATTGGGATTTTATCGCCACGTCTCCTGAATTAATGTTATCAAGTTTGACGCATATGGGGTTAATCGAAATCACTGGTGAGCAAGGGCGCAGTTTCATTCATGGCCAAGTCACCACAGATATTACCTCCCTTGGCACAAACGAGTGGAAATGGGGTGCTCATTGCGACCCTAAAGGTAAAATGCTCGCCAGTTTCCGTGGGTTTTCAATCGGCGATAGCTTATTCATGTTACTGCCAAAAAGTACTTTAAGCTTGGATTTACCTCAGTTACAAAAATACGCTGTATTCAGTAAAGCCGAACTCGCCGATGTCAGCAATGATTATCTAATAATGGGTATTGCGGGCCCAAAAGCACAAGCCTTTGCAACTGAACATTTTGGCGATGTATCGCAACCACTTAGCCTTGTTGAGCAAGGTGTGATTATTCGTGATGGTGAACGTTTTATTGCCATTATTAACAATGCAGCAGCACAAACCATTATCAGCCAATCTGGACAAACATTGTTTGCTGCCAGTGCATGGCAAGCATTGGAAATTAAAGCCGGTTATCCAAACATAGATGCCGCTCATTCCGGCCAGTACGTTGCGCAAATGTGCAACCTGCAAGCCATTAATGGCATTAGCTTTACCAAAGGCTGTTACATGGGCCAGGAAACCATTGCCAGGATGAAATATCGCGGTGGCAATAAACGTGCATTGTATATTTTGTCTGGTACTACCAAGCAAACCATCAGCACTGACACTCAATTAGAAATTGCCCTTGAAGGCGGCTTCCGTCGTGGTGGCAATATCATTGAATGCGTCCAATATGGTGACAAGGTACTGCTTACCGCGGTGTTGCCAAATGATACCGAAAACAACGCTCAACTTCGTATTACCGGAGATGAAAGCTCACAGCTAACTATTATCGAGTTGCCATATTCTTTAGCAGATGCTTAATTAATTGATGTTGTATCTTCATTAAGCGAGCCATTGGCTCGCTTTTTTATTTTTTGAACATTAATGATCTATATCACGTATATTATTGATAATATTACTCTGTTTATTCAGAACTTCAATTAAGCTAATTCGTTATGGAGCGACTATGACTACTATCGTCACCTTAGAAAATATTAGTAAAGGGTTCCGCGATGGCGAGTCATTTCATTCGGTGCTTAATCACGTCAACCTGACTTTGCAGCAAGGTCAAACTATCGCATTAACCGGGCCTAGCGGCAGCGGTAAAAGTACCTTACTGAATATCATTGGTGGCTTTGAAACCATAGACAACGGTGACATGTTAATCCGTCAGGCTGATAACATGCGATCGGTGACAAAGTGGCAAGATAAGCAATGGAGCCAATATCGACGTCAGTCGCTCGGGGTTATATTCCAACAATTTAACTTACTCACACCATTAAATGTGCGCGACAACATTCAATTTTCACTGGCGCTAAATCAGTTAGCATGGAGCCCTTGGTGTGATGAACTTTGCCACCAGCTAGGATTAACGCCATTGTTAGACCGCAACGTTGAAAACTTATCCGGTGGACAACAACAGCGAGTGGCTATCGCGCGGGCATTAGCTCACAAACCACAACTCATATTAGCCGACGAACCGACAGGTAATCTTGATCAACACGCCGGATTACAAGTCATGCAACTACTTACCGAACTCGCTCAACAAGCCAACTGTTGTATTTTAATGGTGACTCACAGCGAACAATGTGCCGCATTTATGCAGCATCGCTGGCACGTCGAAAATCAGCAGATTGTGATTAACCCTGCTGACATGACGTTGCAAGGTTAAGCCCATGACAACTAACTTTTCATCATACTTATTCTCAATTAAGCGCTTAAGGTTATGCTTGCACTTGTTTGCCAGCCATTATCGTCATGCCCCCCTGCAAGCCAGTGCTATTTTACTGGGCATCATGCTCGCGGTAACGTTACTGATTGGCGTATACGCCACCAACGAAAACGCCAAACAAAGCTATGGTAATGTATCCGAACTAATGAGCCAACAAGCTCGCTTATCGATTAGCCACCGTACAGAAAGCAGTATTGATGAGTCAGTTTATTTTGCATTAGCCAATGCAGGATTCAATACCATTGCCAGCATTGAAGGCATCGCAACCGATGAACAAGGCCGATTATGGCGGGTTAATAGTAGTGATGTAGTTGCCGCTATGACCAGCAACATGCAACAGCAAAAATCAGGTGCTAGCTCATCGATAACAGCGACGCATATTCCGCTAGCAGAATTACTGGCAGGCAAACCCAAAGTGCTAATGTCGGCAAGCCAGCGCGAACGTATGAATAAAGTGACCAACAACTCTGACCGCATAATACTGAACGACACTGCTGTTGAACTCGTTGCCATTGATGATTCGTGGGGGCTTGGTTCGGCAATTTTGGCCGATATCTCACTCGCTCAACCCTTGTTGAATATGCAGGGTAAGTTAAGTTACGTTGCCGTATTTGATTCACCCTCTTCAAATGCAAATATCTCAGCCGCAAACGAATCAGAAACAGATGAGCAACTGATAGCTCGATTAACGAACACCCTAACCCAAGCAGGTATTGATACCAGTAAGCTAAATTTCACCACCCAAACGAGTGAAGGCGAATCGCTTACCGCCCTCACTGCCAGCTTTCATCTTAATCTTGATGCCATGAGCATGTTGGCCTTTGTTGTCGGCTTATTTATTGCCTACAACGGGGTTCGTTATAGCTTAATGAAGCGTCAAAAATTGCTGGTGCAAATCATGCAGCAAGGGCTCGATAGGCACACCATCATGCTTGCCCTAAGCATTGAAATAGTCTGTTTAGTGTTTATTGGCTGTGTATTAGGTTTTATTGTCGGACTGCAATTATCGCAATGGCTACAACCTATGGTCGCCATCACTCTTGAACAGCTTTATGGCGCCAAATTATTACCCGGAAACTGGCAATGGCAATGGTTTGCACAAGCACTCATATTAACCTTGTCAGCGGCATTTGCTGCTTGTATTCCCATGCTGATAAACCTGATTAACACCCCACTTGCGCAAGGGGCTCAAAAACAACCACAAAGCCAACAATTCGGCATTATTCATTGGCGACAATTTATCATCGCAGCATTGCTAATCTTAGTGTGTACTATCGCCTTCGCCTTTACCGAACAGTATCGCCATAGCCTAGTATTACTGGGTATTCTCTCGGTTGCGATTCCGTTGTTGTTACCTCAATTTTTACATTGGGGAGTTAACTTACTCAGTCCATTTATGCCTAAAGGACTGTGGCAATACGTGATTGCCGAAACCAAAGAGATTATTGCTCCTCTCGCGCTGGCGATGATGGCAATGCTGCTAGCTTTGTGTGCCAATATTGCCATGAACACCTTAGTGGGCAGTTTTGAAATTACCTTAAAAAAATGGCTCGATGCCCGTTTGCATGCAGATTTATACATTAGACCCAATCCAAACCAAATCGATACATTAACGATATTATTGGAACAAGATCCCAAGGTTGAAGCGATTTATGAGCAATGGACTGTCGACAGCAACCTTAATCGAATTGAAACGCCGCAAACACAGGTTGCTATCCACCTTGTCAGTCGTGACCATTTGTCTTTAACCGAAACAACTGTATTTAAAACCACAGCCGATGACTTTTGGACAACATTCACAGCAGGTGAAAGCCTGATGATAAGTGAACCATTATCGATAAAATACCAACTCAATATAGGCGATAAAGTTCAACTATCGCAACTTGGTCAAGCTAGCTTGAACATTGGCGGAATTTATTACGATTACGGTAATCCCCAAGGCGAAGCGATTATTACTCAGTCCTTATGGCAGCAATCTCAATTACCCGCCAAACCCATTAGCCTAGCCGTGTCTTATCAAGGTGATATTACTCCACTACAAGACAATATTAGCCAGCAAATCAATCTGTCTTCTGCTTACATGTACAGCCAGCAGCGAATTAAGACTGAAGCGATTAACATATTTAATAAAACATTCTCAATCACTGTAGTGCTTAATAGCTTAACCTTACTCGTAGCTGCCATTGGCTTATTCAGTGCCTGTATGATGCTAACGCAAGCGAGGCAAGCACCATTAGCCCGCTTGTATGCTCTAGGTGTTAGTCGTAATCAATTACGGATGATGGTGTTAGTGCAAATGCTATTTATCGTGTTATTAACCTGCTTGGTCGCGTTACCGACAGGCGCGTTACTGGGTTATTTATTAATTCATAAAGTCACGTTACAAGCATTTGGCTGGAGCATCGCCATGGTGTGGGATTGGGCGGCATATGCTCAAGTGGTGATCATTGCTGTAGTCAGTTGTTTACTTGCAGTGTGTTTACCTTTGTATTGGCAAACCAGAAAACCCTTGATATCCAGCTTGCAACAGGAAGCACTATGACCTCTTTCACTTTCAAGAGCGTACTCAACGTCGCGTTCAAAACTGTTAGCTACAGAGTGCAGAAGCAATGGTTGATGGTCATTGTCTTTCCTCTTAGCGCATTGCTAGTGGCTTGCTCTCCTCAGCAAAATGTTGCAGTAAAACAGTCTACCATTAGCAGTATGTCGTCAGCTTCTGCTGAAGGTTATAGCGAAGTAATTCAAGGTAAAACCTTACTCTTTCCGCAAGACCACTTAGCTCACGATGACTTTAAAATTGAGTGGTGGTATTTAACCGCAAACTTGACCACCGCTGCAGGTGAAGATGTAGGCGTGCAATGGACTCAATTTCGTATCGGAATGACACCACCAGTAAGCCTTCAAGCGACAACAACGAATAATTGGGTGACCAATCAGCTTTACATGGCACATGCCGCGGTAACCACAAATACTGAACATTTAATGGCCGAAAAATGGTCACGAGGCCACCCACAACTTGCAAGCGTTAAACCACAACCATTTGAAGTACATTTACAAAACTGGCAATGGTTAAGTCAGTCTGACAGTCTGTTTCCGGCCACATTAAATGTCGCTAGTGATAAGTTTAGTTATCAATTACAGCTAAACAGTCAGCAACCTCTGCAATTACAAGGCGATAAAGGTTATAGCAGCAAAAGTGCAGACCAAAGCGTGGCATCTTATTATTACAGCCAACCCTTTATTGATGTAACGGGTCTAGTTACCCGTCATGGTGTTACTGAAAAAGTCAGCGGTAAAGCTTGGCTTGACCGCGAATGGAGTTCACAATTTTTAACCAAGGCCCAGCAAGGTTGGGATTGGTTTTCACTGCGTTTAGACGACAACTCAACGTTAATGGCATTTAGACTGCGCGGCGAAAATGACCAAGCACATTTTTACAGTGCTAGAAGGATGTTCGCTGATGGTAGTGGTCACAATATTAATAGCCGAGACAACCCTAATGATATCGATATGCAACCCACTCAGTGGCAACAAACGGCATTAGGCAATCATCCTATTGCATGGCGAATTAACATTAACAGTGAAGCCATCGACGTCACAACTCAAGCAGTTAACCCCAACAGCGACATGCCAGTATCAACCTCATATTGGGAAGGCCCCATTACGATTAAAGGCAGCCACCAAGGTCAAGGTTATATGGAGCTTACGGGTTACTAGGCTTGTTTACCATTCGAGTGGAATGCGCTCTCGAAGATAAGCAAGCCTTGGCCTACCTACAAAGATCATACCTCTCAAAATCTCAATTTCCCATTCCTTGGTACCATGTTAGCAACAGAGCACCAATGGGCTTTTAATCCGCAAAAAATCTGCATCTCAAGCACAATACGCTTTACAAGCAATCTCTAAAACAGCATTTACCTAATTGTTAAAATGAGATTTACATCACGCTGAAAAATGTGACCTTGCACAACTATTAACCACTATACCCATTCTGAGGTATACCCATGTTATTAGTAAGGTCTAGACTCACTCTATCACGTCACCTCCAATGACTATCACGTACCAAGTACAACATTCTAAGAGTGAGGAACACCATGAGCATCAGTCGTCGCGAGTTTTTAAAAGCCAACGCCGCTGCCGCAGCAGCGTCGGCCGTGGGTATCGCTATTCCAATTAATATCGTTCAAGCTGCAGAAGGTAAAAGTGAAATAAAATGGGATAAAGCCCCATGTCGCTTTTGCGGTGTAGGTTGTAGTGTTTTAGTGGGTACTCGAAATGGTAAAATTGTTGCCACTCAAGGCGACCCTGAAAGCCCTGTTAACAAAGGCTTAAATTGTATTAAAGGTTATTTCTTATCTAAAATCATGTATGGCAAGGACCGATTAACCTCGCCATTACTCAGAATGAAAGATGGAAAATATGATAAAGAAGGTGATTTTACGCCAGTAAGTTGGGACGTTGCCTTTGATACCATGGCCGAAAAATGGAAAGCCAGCATAGCCAAAAAAGGCCCAACTTCTGTAGGGATGTTTGGTTCTGGTCAATGGACCATTTGGGAAGGCTACGCCGCATCTAAGCTTCATAAAGCTGGTTTTCTCACCAACAATATCGATCCTAATGCACGCCATTGTATGGCATCAGCTGTGGGTGGCTTTATGCGTACCTTTGGTATTGATGAACCCATGGGTTGTTATGATGACTTAGAAGCCGCTGACCACTTTGTATTGTGGGGCGCCAACATGGCAGAAATGCATCCCATCTTATGGGCACGTTTAACAGACCGTCGCTTAAGCCATAAAGATGCCCGCGTACACGTACTCTCTACTTACGAAAACCGTAGCTTTGACTTAGCAGATAATGCCATGGTGTTTAAGCCTCAAACAGACTTAGTCATCTTAAATTATATTGCCAATTACATTATTCAAAACAAAGCAGTAAACAAAGACTTTGTTAGCAAGCACACTAAATTTGCCCTAGGTACCACTGACATTGGTTATGGCTTGCGCCCTGAACATCCATTGGAAAAGAAAGCTAAAAACCCAGGTAGCGGTGATGCCAAACCGATTAGCTTTGACGAGTATGCAAAATTTGTTAGCACTTACACTGTAGAATACGCAGCTAAAATGAGCGGCGTACCGGCTGACAAACTTGAGACTATGGCAAAAGCTTACGCCGACCCTAACATCAAAGTGATGAGCTTATGGACCATGGGTATAAACCAGCATACTCGTGGTGTGTGGGCAAATAACATGCTCTATAACATCCACTTACTCACCGGTAAAATAGCCACTCCAGGCAACAGCCCATTCTCGTTGACGGGCCAACCTTCAGCTTGTGGTACTGCTCGTGAAGTAGGCACATTCTCACATCGTTTACCTGCTGACATGGTGGTGAACAATGATAAACATCGTGAAATTACTGAAAAACTTTGGCAAGTCCCTGCCGGCACTATTCCAGCCAAACCTGGATACCATGCCGTACTGCAAAGCCGTATGCTTAAAGATGGTAAATTAAACTGTTATTGGACTATGTGTACTAACAATATGCAGGCTGGTCCTAATATCAATGATGAAGTTTATCCAGGTTTCCGTAATCCAGAAAACTTTATTGTGGTCTCGGATCCTTACCCAACTATCACGGCAATGGCCGCAGACTTAATTCTTCCAACCGCAATGTGGGTTGAAAAAGAAGGCTCTTATGGTAACGCGGAACGCCGTACCCATTTCTGGCATCAGCTTGTTCCAACACCTGAAGGGTCTAAGTCTGATTTATGGCAGTTAGTTGAATTTTCTAAACGTTTTAAAGTGAGTGAAGTCTGGCCTGCTGAATTAATCGCTAAACAACCTGAGCTAGCCGATAAAACGTTATATGAAGTGTTATTTGCTAACGGCGTAATCAATAAGTTCCCTACCAGCGATTGTAAAGGTGCTTATAACGATGAAAACGAACACTTTGGTTTTTACCTGCAGAAAGGTATTTTCGAAGAATATGCTCAATTTGGTCGCGGCCATGCACACGATTTAGCAGACTTTGACACTTACCATCAAACGCGAGGATTACGCTGGCCTGTCGTTAATGGCAAAGAAACTACCCGCCGCTTCGTTGAAGGCAGTGACCCTTATGTCAAAGCAGGTGAAGGCTTCAATTTTTACGGTAAACCAGATGGTAAAGCCGTCATATTTGCACTGCCTTATGAACCCGCTGCAGAAGAGCCTAATGAAGAATTTGATCTGTGGATGTCAACAGGACGAGTACTGGAACATTGGCACACAGGGTCAATGACCGCTCGCGTACCTGAATTGCATAAAGCAATGCCAAGTGCTCAAGTCTTTATGCATCCTGCTGACGCTAAAGCACGTGGGTTAGCCCAAGGGGACGAGGTTACCGTGGCATCACCACGTGGAGAAATCAACACCCGAGTGGAAACCAAAGGTCGCAACAAGCCACCTAGAGGGGTGGTCTTTATGCCATTCTTCGACGCTAAACAATTAGTCAACAAGCTGCTTTTGGATGCAACTGACCCATTATCAAAAGAAACTGATTTCAAAAAGTGTCCAGTAAAAATATTTAAAGCCTAATACTGCTTTTATATTAATTGCTGCAGCTGTCACTGGATTATTACACCATGACAGCTGCGACACTCGATTTCTACATTCATTAGGATGTAACGGAGATGAAAATGAAAAAATTACTTAGCGTCGTGGCCATACTATTAAGCCTTAGCGCATATTCTGGACAACAAGCCGTAGCAGACAATACTCCTGTAAAAGTAGAGTCTCGTGTAGGTAACGTCGCCATAACCGACAACTCACCTGCTGATGCTATCGCCACCTACCCTACAAGAGGAAAAGCTATCGCGCGCAGCTTTGCAGAACAACCGCCGTTAATCCCTCACAAAGATAGCTATAGCATCACTACAGACAAAAATGGCTGTCTAACATGCCATAGCTGGGATAAAGCAAAAAGAATGAAAGCAACGCCAGTGGCGAAGTCACACGTTATAGATGACAAAGGCACATTAAATGGCATGAACTACTTCTGCGTACAGTGCCATGTTGCACAAGCAGATAATAAACAGGAGTTAGTGGAAAACACATTTACGACAAAGTAATTAGTGAAGATATAAATTCCCCCCCCATTCCTCAATTTGAGCAATGCCACTTCAATCGAAGTGGCATTTTTTTATCAGTGTCAGTGTTAAAACGGTACAAGTCCGAACAACAAAAGGGCTAAAAACAAAACCCAGCCTAGGCTGGGTTTGTTGGTTTAGATGTCTGCTGTGTAACTGGCGAACTCGGTTCTGCTGATGTTTGTGACGTATTAGGTGATTGTATCTCATGCTTCACAGGCATCGCCGCTTGCCATAATGCACCGACCCATAAACTTGATGTTGACTTCATAACCATTGCTCCGTTTTTGTTAACGAGTTCAAAGTAATCGTTTAGGGTTCATAGGTAAAATGAATAATTACCATAGAGAGGATTCCATTTAAGCATGAACATCCCAATCAAGACCTTACAGACCTTTCTCACCATAGTTGAAACCAAAAACTTTACCCGGGCGGCACAAAAATGTTTTATGACCCAACCGACACTGACAAAAACCATTCAACGTTTAGAAGACAACATTGGTGAGCAATTGCTTATCAGGAATAATCAAACAGTAGAATTAACCCAAGCAGGACAATTGTTTGAGCAAAGTGCACGGGAAATTTTAGGCCATTGGCATCGACTACAAGAAGGTATTAACAACCTCAGTGGCTTGAAGTCAGGACGATTACGACTTGGTGTCTGCCCTATGATGAGTAGTTTAATCACTCCTTTGCTGACCGATTATCGACGAAAATATCCCGGAATCGAATTACAGATGTACGAGTATGGCGGATTTGGTTGCGAGCAAGCACTATTGAGCAACAGTCTAGATATAGCCTTTACTGCACTTCCGACAACGCATAAAACAGAGTTAGCAAGTCAACTTCTGACTAAATATCCCTTACTGGCTTGCTTACCAGAAGGCCACCCACTTGCTAACAATGCAGACATACGCTGGCAAGACTTTGAATCTTATCCCTTCATTCTTTACAACGAAGACTTTTCATTAGCAAAGTTAATTAATTATTTAAGCCGTAAAGTTGGTGTACACCTCAATATCGCCTTTCGAACAGGTCAGTGGGACTTTTTAGCCGCAATGGTTGAAGCTAACTTAGGCGTCGCGATTTTACCCGAACCCATTTGCCAACGGTTAACCAATAGCAAACTGGTATTTAAACCTATGCAACCGACAATGACCTGGGATCTGGCATTAATATGGCGAGAGAACCTACCGTTAACCCCACCAGCCCAAGCGCTATTAACGCTCAGCAGAAACAGTCATGAATAATATCAATACTGTGTCATAACCATTTAATATCGTAGAAATCACATAAAAAAGACATAAAAAAACCGCTGCCTAGGCAACAATGCCGATCGTTTAAGGGCACTTGACCGATCTTGCAGATGAAAGATAATCCCTACCAGTATTCTGGTGGGGATTT
>NZ_JBEOPN010000050.1:0-24151 GCF_040310085.1 Shewanella sp. S1-58-MNA-CIBAN-0166
AAGCCACAACTCAATATTACGAATGCTGAGTTTGGCGCTATTGTTGTTATGGCTTAAACCGATCTCAGGTTAATTACTAATGACAGGTGAATGTAGATCCGATTGATGATTCAGGCGTTAAGCATGGAATGCAAACGTACTGACAACCGTACTAATAACACTCACAGAACCAGTGTTCATGAGTCACGCTATTGAATTAATGGACTGCGCAAAAATTGGATTAACAGTAGATTTGCAACTTTTCGCATTTTGCCATTCACTCTGCAATTCATATCCATTTTCAATCCGATACTGTTGATAATCTCATTGTATGTAAAATTAACTTAAAATATGTAAGCGCATGACAAATAACAAGTTTAAAATTTATTTTATGAATATCCTATATTGGCATGTTGTTCGCAATTACTTATACAGAGGCAATTTATAGCAGTATCTAGATTCCTCTTAATGTAACAGAGCAAGTTAATTCTCTACCCAATTTCACAATACAACATTTGATGGCTGTGAACATGATAGTTAATAACATGAGGTAAACATTATGAAATCTATTAAATCAATGATTAAAAACAATAAGAAGCAAGGCGGTTTTGTTATGACATCTGAGTTGATTTTATTATCAACTGTCATGGCAGCAGGCTTAGTAGTAGGACTTACTACAATGCGAGATTCGGTTACTGCAGAACTAGAAGATGTTGCAGAAGCGATTGGTTCGCTAGACCAAAGCTACGCATTTGACGGCATCATTAATGCTGAAAATACGGCAGAAATCAGTGGCTCAGGCTTTATCGATGCTGTGGATGTGAATGCTGGTGATGGTGCAACCTTCCAGTTTGTTGCAACCGACTTCGCAGAATCTGCTGTGTTGATTTCAAATTCACCTAGTGCAGGTGCTGCTTCGGCCTCTCAGGCTGACGGTAGTTTAGATAACTAATTTAATCTAAGTCTACGTCGGTTGTCTCACACAGAGGCAATCGGCGCCTAATCTTTAGATTAACAACATAACGCAAAGGTGCATCATGAAACGCAAATTCACAGGTAGTACGACAATAGCCATTGCACTATTCGTCACCTCCGGCGTATTGGCTTCAGCACTGGGTATTCGTCAAGTAGACCGTTTATCTACAACCACTGCGGTAGTGTTAAGCCAAGATTTGAAAGCCGGTGACACTATTACTTTATCAACACTAACAAGGAGCAAAACAGATAAATCGGATACAGAACAAAGTGTACAAAATCCACAGCAGTTACTTGGCAAAGTACTTAATGTAGCCAAACGCAAAGGTGATGTGGTTTTTGCTAACGAACTCATTTTACCCACAGTTAAATCGTTATCGTATGCAGTACCAGAGGGCCGGGTGTTATTCACACTTTCACAATTACCTACAGGCCTGCCGTTTGCCAAGCTTAATCAAGGCGACCGATTCGATATTTTAGTTCGCGGACGTAAAAGTGTCAGAACCGTTGCTCGCAACGTGCAATTAATTGGTTTACTTAAGCCGCCCAAAAAGGCCAATAACAGTAAAGGGGCAATCGACCGTTTAAATGACCAAAGTACCAGTTCATCCAATGGCGCATTAGCGCTAGTTATGGCCGTTAGACCAGGAGATGTTTATCCACTAGCCAGTATTGGTGCCAGCGATATTGTGTCTATTGTATTACACAGCGCCTACGATATTGCCAACGGAACCCAGCCGTTACTGGGAATGGCCCAAACGCACAGAGACATCATTATTCACAGTGGTAATAGCCGCAAAACGGTCAGTATTGAACGTTAATAATCCGCACAAATGGAAGTCACAATGCAGTGAGGTGAGATATGTTTAATTCCGAACATAATATTTTTTCCCCGACAACATTGAACGTCTCATCAATTCCCAACGATGAAATGCGTCGACTTAAGCAACTGCTCCATAACAGCTTAATTGATGATATGGACAACGACGACTCATTGCATTTAAAGCAACCCACTCAGCTTAAGCAGCAGCTTGAGCAACTAATCGATTTATTGCCAGGGCAACAACAACAGCCATTAAATACTTCAGATAAGGCACTCCTTATCCAGCAAGTTATCGAAGAACTACAAGGGCTAGGGCCAATTTCTGAATTAATGTTAGACCCAGCCGTTACCGACATTTTAATTAATGGTCCTTTTTCAATTTGGGTTGAGCGTCACGGAGCATTACGCAAAACAACTCAAGCGTTCGATAACGACTCGCACCTAAGACGATTTCTAGAGCGTATCGTGAGTGCGCAAGGTCGCCAGTTAGATGCTAATAATCCTATGGTGGATGCAAGATTGGCCGACGGCAGTCGTTTACATGCGGTTATACCACCGTTATGTACTATTGGCGCTGTAGTATCAATACGCCGTTTTCATCATGAAACCATTAGCGCAGAGACATTAGTGTCTAGTGGGTTTATCAGCCAAGACATTCTAACCTTTCTAGAAAAAGCAGTTATTGCAGGCATTAATATCGTTATTGCTGGTAGTGCGGGCTCAGGTAAAACCAGCTTACTTAATGTGATTTCCGGCTTTATCCCTAACAGCGAACGCGTTATCACCATTGAAGAAACGGGCGAGCTGCAACTACATCATCCGCATGTTATTCCACTGGAAAGTCGTGGAACAAACGGCGAGGGTAATGGCGAAGTGTCATTACGAGACTTAGTGAAAACGGCATTAAGAATGCGCGCTGACCGCATTATTGTTGGCGAAGTCAGGGGCGGTGAAGTATTTGATATGCTCCAAGCCATGAACTGTGGCCACGATGGAAGCCTAACGACTGTGCATGCCAATAACCCACAAGATGTGATCAACCGTCTACGCTCATTGGCCCAAATGGAAGAAGCGGCAATATGCCGTGACACCATTGATCATATGATCAGCTCATCAATACAAGTCATTGTTCAAGTTAGACGTTTTAGAGACGGTAGCCGTCGAGTAGTGAGTGTATGTGAAGTGATACAAACCGCAGCTATAACGGAGGTAAAACCACTTTTTGAGTTTCAACAACAACCGCAAACAGATCATAACCATATCGTAGGCCAACATGTTTGCAGCGCAACACAATGCCAGTTAAGCGAACAAATTGCAGCCAAAGGCTTTGATGTTACCGAGCTTAACTCGCTATTTTCGGAGGTAGATTATGCCTTGGTATGAAGTGATTGTATTGGTGGTGTTATTGGCTGTGATGCTTGTGTGTGCCAGGGCTTGGTGGTTTGCCGATGTCCAACCTAAGCAGCAAGAGCTAGAACCACAAACTAAATTAACTAGCGGAATACGCCAAAAGTTACGATTATTAGACATTAACTTAGCGCCAATTAGTGTGCTGATTGGTATTTTAACCCTATCAATATGTGCCTATATGGCGATTCATACGGCGTTTCCTCAACATCAAAGCATCGCGGTGATCATGGCATTAGCCATATTAGTCAGTAGTTATTTTGTATTAGATGACTTAGTCACATGGCGTATAAAACGGGTAGAAACTGAATTAGTAGATGCAATGGATACCATGCATTCATCACTACAAGCGGGGTTGTCACCACTACAAGCTATTTCAACCGCAGCCAGTTTAGCCAAAGGGCCATTAAAAGCAGAGCTGACAGAAATTGTCACGCGGTTGTCATCGGGTTATGACGCCAGCCAATCGGTTAATCGATTAGTCAATCGCTACAACACCGAAGGCACCCGATTATTTGCTCAAGCATTGGTAGCAAGGCATCAAACCGGCAGCGACTTTAATGCCATGTTACAAGCAGTAACGAAGCTTATGCGTCAACGTATTCAGCAGTATCACTTTATTAATAGCCAAATGTCGGGCACACGTTATGCGGCGTTCTTTTGTGGGCTTATGCCTTATGCACTTATTCCATTGTTTGTGTCGCAGGAGCAGCATTGGTTTGCACCATTACTAGATCACCCTAATGGCGCTAACTTCTTAAGCACTGCGTTGTTATTACAAATTATTGGCTTCTTTTGGTTACGTAAAGTATTAAAGGCCAACTTATGAATACATCACTTTTTACCGATCTTATTTTAGGCGTGTTATTGGTTCTAACTTGTTGGTTATTTTACTTATTCCACAATACTCGTGTCGACGATAAAGACATTACTTCTTTTGGTGACTTACTGCCATTAGACAACATATATCCTGCAAACCTGATTAGACAAGCGGGTTTATCGGTATTTCGTAATCGGTTGCTGTATTGGTCTATTAAACTCAGTTTAGCGATTACAGCCGTTATCATGGCACTTGAATTTATGCCGACAATACCGGTATGGCTTCACATTCTGATCAGTGTTATTGCCTTTTTCATGTTAGATGGCTGGTTACTGTTAAAACGCCAAATGAGAAAACAGCGCATCGATGCATCATTAGAATTTTTTATCAGTTTATTAGTGGTGTATTTACAATCCGGAACGCCTTTAAGCCAGGCATTTAGACTGTCGGCAAAATATGGCTTAACCAAAGAACACCCATTAGCAGATGAGTTATTACTGCTGTCTTTAGAATTAGAGTCTGGTCGTGATAGACAACGCGCTTTTGCGGATTTAGCCAAACGAACCGGGGTGCAAAATCTGAATAAATTGGCGGCTATTATTAACATTGGTTTGCAAATTGGCTCACCATTAATCAATTGTCTGCAATCACAACTCAGTGCAATACAACAGCAACGCCAGCAATTGGTAAACAGTAAAATTAATCGAAAGTCGCTAGAAGTATTATTGCCGATGTTATTGGTGTGTTTTCCGATGTTTCTGGTGTTGGTTTTTTTCCCCGCCGCAATTCAGTTTATGGATTTGCTGAGCGTTTTAGCCGATTCATTATAAGAGGCCGCCACCATGATAAATAACATATCAACCAGGTTAAGGAAGCAGGCTGGTTTTGTACTGACCATTGAACTTATATTAATCACAACCATTTTAATTATTGGCAGTTTTGTGGGTATATCGGCGGTAAGAAACGCGCTGGTTAAATCTCAAGTGGCACAGCAAAACAGAGACATCACCGTTGCTGACAGTAATGGGGTTAAGTTAGGTAAAATGCTCAGTTTAAATGAGCACGAAACCCCAATTGTACCGTTTATTGATGGCGGCGTTGCACCATTAGCGCCCGATCCTGCACACAAAAACTACCGGGCAATTTTAGGGGTAAGGGATGACCGTTTTACCTCACGTGAACCAGTTTATTACGATTCACCTAACTGTACTGGTAACCCTTGTATTAAAGGAATTAGCGATGAAACCTCAGACAATCGAGGCGTTGATAACATTGATGCTTCCGGTGCCGTGAGTTATTTGCATGCGCTTCAAGGCGGGCCTAATTATGCCATTGGCCGATCAAACAATGCTGTGACTGGGTATTTATTTCGTTCAACACCGCAGCAATGTCCGGTGAATATAAGCCAAATTGAGTCACGCTATTTATCGCAAAAAGTGGTCTCAGGTATGCCATGCGAGTCATTTAGTGTAGAGCAAGCCGAAGCCGATGTGAGTTGCCTGGTGGGGGTAGAGTCGGGGTCATCGATCATTAATATCGGTTCTACAATTGATAACCCAGTGTGCGATCAATGCCCTGCAGGTACCGAGGCGCAAGGGGACACGTTAGACAGAAATCGCTCAACGATAGAACCACTCATCAATACTGTTTTTAGTACGTTATCGTTAACCGGTTTAGTCCCCAATGTCGATGTCACGTTAGGCGAGGTATGTTGTCCTATTGGCACTCGATTGGACGAAAACAACGATCTCATTAGCTCTGTCACCTATATTGCATTAGCCAACGCCTTTGATCTGCTAAACGTTAATTTAATCGATAACCCATTGGTCTCAAACTTACTTGCAAGTTTGGGCATACAACAAGGGACACTCAATTGTGTCGCCGATATTAATTTGCTCAGTGCTGAGCAAGTGGTTGATCCATTTAACGATAATCAAAACGTATTACAGCGTTTTACCGCGCCATTTAAGGTTAATTTACCGAGTATCAATAACGAAGATAGCTGGATTTATGTCGCGCCAGATGGCGAAGGCGATAACAGCAGATTATAGGGGAATAGGTTATGCCGCAATTACATGAGCAAACGTTGCAACAAATGTACTTAGCGTCGTTAACTGTTATAGCGGCGCATAATGAAGATAAATCAAATCAATTACTCACCCAATTAAAGGGGGATACCCAATCATTATTAGCTTGTACATGTCGGCCATTACAGGTGTCGGAGCTGCATATGCTTGAGTTTTGCCGCGATGTATTAACCTGTTTGTCTAAAGAATCAACACCGAGCCATGTGCAACATAAAATTGATCATTTGGATATTGTAGGCTGTTCTAACGATGATAATGCCGCGCCACTGGCTGACGAAGAACTTGCGTTTATTCAGCAGCAATTTAATGAGTAGATGAGTCATGATCACATATTGACAAAGCCAGTCAATGGTATCCGACAAAACCTAACATAATGGTCATCTGTGGAATCATTCCATGCCAGCAACAGATTAAAATGAGTATTGCATGACTTCATGTTAGCCACACTTATTGTTCATCAAGTTCCCCTTAAGCCTTCCTTTAAGTTTTACTTATATCAACCTAACCACTCAACAATTCTATACATCATTACGCAAATGCTATCTAAAAGAACGTCCATTTTCATATGGGCTTAACCCTAGTTCATCCCAAATATCTGAACTCTCACCTCTGATCATATTGCAGTGATGAGTGCAGTGACGAGAGCTGTGATGAATTCGTCGCGGTTTAACAATCAACCCATCGCAAATTGCTCATCATTTGCAAATTGCGAATACAGCGTTGCATTTTGCAAACCTATCAGAGTAGTAAAGCACAGCCAAAAACCATTAATCAATTTAAAGCCTTATAAAACAATGTCTTAATTTTTATTGAGAGTTGGCATCCTACCTGCAATATCTTAATCGAGTTCCAAATAACTCTTAATTTAAAACAACACCGAGGTGACATATGAAAAAACTACATATCGCAATCGCAGCATTATTATCTTCTTCTGTAGCTATGAGCCCATCATTTGCAAGTGAAATACGTGGTGATGTTGATGTATCACTCGTTATTGGTGAAGGCTGTGCCGTAAACGGTACTACAGATGCCGGTGCTGGTATTAATAAATTTGGGTCAGTCGATTTTGGCGAGCAAAGCAACTTAGAGCTGTTTATTGATGCTGAATCGGCAGGTGCAGCAGGTGCAGGCAGTATTGAGCTGACGTGTAACACCAGCTTAGCGTACAGCGTCGCGCTTGATGATGGTTCAAACCCGCAGGCCGGTCAACGTCGTGTATCTCGCGGAGGTTTAGATTTTGTGAACTATGAACTTTATCAAGATGCAGCCCGTTCGGTGCGTTGGGGTGAAGGTCCACAGTCACAAGCCTTAACCGGAACCGGCGCAATACAACCATTAACTATTTATGGTCGTGTATTAGCAGGACAAACCACACCGGCGGCAGGTAACTATTTAGATACAGTGCGCATGACTATCTCGTGGTAAGCAACCTGCAGGGCGTCATTTTAACTCAGTAAATGACGCCGCATTCTTCATCAAACGAGGATGAACAATGATGACCAAGACATTAATCGCACTACTCAGTATGACCCCGCTGATTGTCATCGCTGAACAAGCTCAAGATATTAGCGAAATTAGCATACAGATTGAACAAGGCTGTGTGTTAGACAACGGCAGCGGTGCAACGGCGTTTGGTGCGATTAATTTTGGTGAACTGAGCAGTTTATCATATGGAGCACAAGCCACATCGACACCCGGAAGTGGTTCTATCGGCTTTAGATGCTCCCCTAATTTAAGTTACAGAATTGAACTAGGCAACGGGTTAAACGGCACCGACAGTAGCAACCGCCTGCTACTCAATAACGTGACCGGAGAAACCGTGCCATATCAATTATTTCAAGACCCTGGACGTGCGCAAATATGGGACAGCACTAATGCCGTCAGCGGTAACGCCAGTGGATTATTTGAATGGCTGCCGATATACGCCGCTATTTCGCCTCAAGCAGTGACTCCCTCAACCGGGAACTACCAAGACAGCGTAGAGGTTGTACTTATTTTTTAAGGAGAAACAAAAATGAAGCATTTAGCATCGATGATATTCGCCGGCGCATTAGTCATGAATCCTCTCAACCTTACTGCCGCTGAGTTATTGATTTCACCCGTGAATATTGATATTGCCCCAGGTGAAAAGGCAGCACTACTCAAATTGCAAAACAACAGCAATACCGCAATGAAAATTCAAGTGCGTGTGCGTCAGTGGGACGCACACAACAGTAAACAAGATAAACCCAAAGTGGTGGTGAGTCCGTCATCACTCAATATTTTACCGGGCAAACAGCAAGTGGTGAGAATTGTTAACACCGGCCCCGCAAGTGATATTAACAACGAACGTTTGTATCGGGTGTTTTTAGATGAAATTCCAGATATGCAAAACACTTCTGATCAAGGGTTATTACTGCAAGTTCGTTATGCTTTACCGTTGTTTATTGGTGGCCCAGACTTATCGGTCGCGCGCACTGAAAATTTTGACCAATTAACCAGTATCTGGAACCGCGCGTTAACCTATTCGTACAACAAGCAATCCAATCAGTTGGCTTTTAAGAACCAGGCAAACGGCCACGCCAGAATATCTAAAGTTCGTTACACCAACGGCAGCGACAAAGAGAGCGTTGTATTCGGTGGCTTACTTGGCTATGTCCAAGCCAACAGTCAGGCAGCGTTTAATGTGTCGCCCGTTGCGCTTACCTCTTCGTCGAAACTATTCGCAGAAATCAATGGTGTCGATGTGGAGATTAACCACGATGGGAGGTAACAATGAAAAAACTAACCAAAGTTATCTTAGTCGCTGCAAGCACCTACACCAGCGCTGTTTCTGCTGAAACCTTATATTTAGACGTGTACCTTAATGGCGTCCAGGTTAACCAACTTATTGAGTTTAATCATATCCAAAATCATTTTTGGAGCACTGAAAACGTTCTAGGCGGTTCATCTTTAGCTGAGTATGCCAGTGGCTTAAGTGGTCGTGTAGACTACTGTAATTTACAAGCCGTATCGTGTGTTTATAGCTACGAAACTCAACGCCTTTATCTTACCGCTGACATCGATTTATTTCCTGCCCAGGTGATTAACAGTAAAAAAAGAACCTCTATTCCTATTACGCGCTCAAGCGGTGCCCTGGTGAATTACGATATGTATTATCGCGATTACCAATCTGGCACAACCACCGTTGATTTACTGCAACAATGGCGTGCGTTTGGCGATTTGGGCGTATTCGAAACCACGGCAAATTACCGTAAAGAGCTCGGTGGAAGTGATAACAGCACCGTTGATGAAGGGATGATCCGCTACGACAGTTTTTGGCAATATAACGACGAAGAAAATATGCGTTACTGGCGTGTCGGTGACATGATCAGTGGCGGTAATCCTTGGGCTCGTCAAGTCAGAATGGGCGGGATTAAACTGTCGCGTCGTTTTGAGCTAGATCCACAATATGTAAGTTACCCATATCCTGAATTTATCGGGAGTGCTGTGTTGCCGTCAGATGTTGAAGTGTTTGTTAATAATTACAAAATGTATTCTGGCAATGTAGAACCCGGAAATTTTATTTTAGACAGCGAACCCACGGTGAATGGTTTCGCCAGTGCTAGCATTGTCACCACTGACATTAATGGCCAGGCGGTTAGCCGAGATTTACAATTTTATGTTGCGCCAGAGCTGCTTAAGCAAGGCGTGTACGACTACGACCTTAACTTAGGGGTACTAAGACAAGGTTTTGGTCTTGACTCATTTAACTATGACTCAGATCTCACCGCTATTGCCGATGTACGTTACGGCTTAACCGACAACATGTCGGTGTCTTCGCATGCCGAACTGAGCAAAGATGTGTACAACGTAGGTGTTGGTGCCGATTTTACCCTGGGTAATCTGGGGGTATTTTCGTTTGCGGCAGCCCATGGGCAAGACAAAAATAACAGCGGTTGGTTAGGCCTCGCTGGTTATCGTTTTCAAGCCAATAACTGGGGGTTTTCTGCCCAAGTTAAGCAACAGCAACAAGGTTATCGTGACACGGGGTCAACCCAATTTGTGTCGCAAATCGAACGTGAAGTGCAAGCTAATGCCGCATACTCATTTGATAATGGCGTTTCTGTTGGTGTGGGTTATTTTGATATCACTAAGTTCGATGACGACAACCGTCGCCTGGTATCTGCTTTTTATAATCAATCAATCGACACAGCCTCTATTTCAGCGAGTGTTAACTGGGATCCAGACCGCGACGATGTTAGTGTTGGGTTAAATTTATCGATCCCATTTGGTACTCGTTCACGTGCTAGCGTCAGCCATGTGCGTGACAATAAAGGTGAAGACCGGACCGTTGCCTCAGCCTCATTTGCCCGCAATGGCAACCGTGGTTTTAGAGGTAACGTAAGTAATGTTGTTGGCACCGGTGATTTTTCAGCTAACGGCAGCTGGAGAGGTGACAAAGTTGAATTAACCGGTGGGTACTATAACCGTGGTGGTTCAAGTGGCCATTGGGGTCAAGCATCGGGGTCATTAATTTGGTCTAAAAGTCGTTTCTTGTTAGGTAATCGCGTAGCAGATACTTTTGCCGTGGTATCAACAGGTGGTATTGCAGATGTGCCGGTATTAATTGAAAACCAGGAAGTAGGTGAGTCAGACGATGACGGTATGTTATTGGTTACTGGCCTTGCATCATATAATCCTGTCAATATCAGCATTAACACCAAATCATTACCGTTAGACACCAATGTGGTGAACGATCAAATACAAGTGATGGCAGCAGAAAGCCATGGTGTAGATGTCAATTTTGAACTGTATCAAACCAAAGCGGCCATTGTGATTGTGAACGACGAGCAAGGTCAGCCTATTCCTGTTGGTGCATTAGCGACCCTTAATGGTGAGCAAAATGGAGGCTTTGTTGGCTGGGATGGTGAGTTATATCTTGAAAAACTACTAGACAACAACACCTTAACCCTTATATGGGACGGTAAGCAGTGTGTACTTGAGTTTGCCTACAGCAAGCAAGAAGATGACATTCCTGTTCTTGGCCCATTGGTATGTGCGCCTGAAGTAGCCAATGCACTGGTAATGATAAACGATCAACAAGGCCAACCGGTACCCGCAGGAACCTTAGCCATTATTAATGATCAACTTGAACCACAAGTTGTCGGTAAAAATGGTCAGTTGTCATTATCATCGCTTACGGCGCAAAACATCGTCACCCTTAACTGGGCTGATCAGCAATGTTCTGCAGAGTTTGAATACCGTAAAACGGATGAGCAAACACCCGTAATCGGCCCAATTACCTGCGAACCTAAACAGTTCATTGCGACTGTGATTGTTAACGACAGCAAAGGTAACCCAATCCCTGCAGGTGCCAGCGCCATAATTAACAGTGATGAGCAACCACAGACTGTAGCGCATCACGGTGAAGTTTATCCGCAAGCACTACAAGCGGAAAATCAAATGGTATTGCAATGGGATAATAAACAATGCTCAGTTGAGTTTAGTTATACCCAAATCAATCATCAAAAAGCCATCATTGGGCCATTGGTATGCCAACATGCAGACAGTATGGCTAATGTCGCATCGCCTGAAACCCAGACAGACTCTAAGCCTGAAACGCTTGACGCCATCAACACGGTTGCTATCGATGTTCGTCCAAGTCATACAAACACGCCAAGCCATGTAGAAAAGCAAACTCATGTCGACGCACAAAGCATGCAAGCCATGGTTAACACTCAGGCATCTGTGAGCTTTTATGCTCCTGTTGATACTCAAGTAGCCGTAGATACTCAAGCTGTATTGGATACACAAGCAGCGCAGAGTGCAGAGGATGCAGTGAATACTCAGGTATCAGTCAGTAATGAGGCATCTGCTAATGAGGTGATAGTGAATACCCAAGCGGATATTAACACTCAAGCTAGCGTTAACGTTCGAACTCATGTTAACACTCAAGCATTGGTTATAGAGCAACATCAGAACAGTATAAACCTGGAGTACATATCAGCTACAGTGCAACAGGTTGCCTCACAGTTAACGTTAACCGCTCAAACACCAGCGATAGCGTCAACCGACTACCCCGCTATTACAGAGATGAGCCAAATCCATAGCGATACCTTAATCGTAATAGCACAACAATTTGTAACAGATACAGCCAAGTGGTTTTATGAAAACAAGCGACTTTATGCAAACAAGTGGATTAAAGAACAACAAGTCGCTGTTTATACCGCCATCGCTGGTACTCAAAGCATCGACGTTACTCATACCACTATCCCGAAAGCCGCTAAACAGGCCGGAAGCATGAAAAGGCTTAATCAAGCAACCATTAATGCTATGGAACTTAATCGGATAAACGAAGCGTTGCTTGCAAAGGGCAACAGGTATGCAGTTAAAAAAATGAGAACAAGCATGGCCTCAATGGTATACATGCCTAATGCGCCGAATCGGTACAAGCAACGGCGACGGTATTACGCCAGTATCCATCATTTAAAACACCATGACTCGAAGCTACAACAAGCACCACCACAACGATATTTAATGTACCAACCACGCACAAGTTTCATTACACAGCAAAGTAAAGGGGAAACAGTATGAACATAATAAGCAAACTGTGTTGTACAGCCGTTATGGTGTTCACATGCCAACATGTTTACGCAGACTGTGTTGTGGGCGGTAACAGTAATCAAAACCTAGGCACGTTTAGTTCAGCGTCAATTTCCACCGGTATTGTAGAAACATCGTTTAGCTCAGACTTTGGCTGTTCAGGTTTTGTTAACTTATTGGATTTTAGTGAAATTGATGCCACGTTAGTGGGAGCTGATTTTCAATTGAGCACTGTTAATGGAGATGCAATACCATATACACTTTATACCGCACCAGAACGTACCGACCCGTTTACCCTTAACGAAACAGTCAGCTTTGGCTCTTTCAATCTATTGGATTTACTGGGCCTATTTGGCGACGATGGTACCATTCCTATTTACCTGTCTACGGGAACTGCGAATGTAGGTGTGGGTACCTATAACGACACCATCTCAGTGCTATGGCAATGGGATTATTGCTCAGGAATTGGCTTATTGGGGATCTGCTTAGGACGTGACAATGGCTCAGCCACCGTGGTGATTAACGTACAACTTACCGTAACCGCAAGTTGCAGCGTGCAAACATCAGACGTGTCGTTAGGCGCTGTGTCGTACCTAGGCGCAGCCCACAGTGCCATATTGCCGCTAGACATTAACTGTACCAAACAGCTGAGCTATCAATACTTTGTCGACGGTGGAGACAACTTCAGTACCGGTACACGTAACATGGTATTTAACAGCGATAATATCGGTTATAAAATCACTACTACCGATGGCAATACACTCATCGGCCCAGACTTAGCAGCAAGCGTTGCCGGTGTTGGTATTGGTAACAACCAAGCCTTCCAGTTTTTGGTTGAAACTCTAGTAGAAGACCGATTTCCCGCCCCTGGCTTATATCGTGATCAAGTCAGGGTAATAGTAGAGTTTTAATCTGAGAGCTAACGTTATTAAAATAAGCAGCCAGAGCTGCTTATTTTTTTATTGTTTATACAAAGTCAGCCTTGTCCAAGACTTGCTTTAATCTGGCAAAGGTCTGCATTGAGTCATTTGCTAGTATTGATGAGTACGCTGGATTATGGGCATTAAGTTGATACTGACCATTAGTGAGTTTATTCACTTTACGCAATAAATATTGGTTATTACCTGTATCATCTTGGATTTCAATCGCGATGATTTTATCAGTAATCGAACCAGCATTGAGTGCTGTTATGCGCTCTAATAACAATAAATCACCGTCTTCAATTGGATTTTTACCGCCATTCATTGAATTACCACTGGCTGGGGCAATAAAGAAAATCGATGGATCGAGTTTACTAAAAGTCGTGTTTAACGTCAGAGTTTCACTATTGTCGTCAGTACCCGTTTTAAAATGACCGCAGGCAATTTTTAGATCTGGGTAATAACTAAGGGATGCCTGTTCATCGCGACTCACTTCAATTGGAAGTGTAACCACATTCGATTGTACAGTTTTGCTTATTGGAGTGAGTGTCGATGCTGATTGGCGTTGGCTATAACGCGCTAACAACAATTCGCTTAATTCGCTCATTGCGGTAGACATTACTTCAATATCATCAACTTTTACATCAACATTTGCATGTAATCTATTTTCTTTTACAGCAAACCAAGACTGTGTGTCTGACTTATCTTGTTTGCATAAAAACGTAATTGGGTTGTCTAACCAATACTTACGCCATTTTGGGGAATCGGCGTCGATTAGCTGTAAATCGGTTTTAACATCTTGAGTCCACAATTTCGGATAACGTTTAAATACCTGCCAACTCTTAATGCATACCGCTTCAATTGTGGGGGGATAGTTTAATCCGTCTAACTCAATAAATGCTTCGAGTAAAATGGCTTTAAAGCATTTCGTCATTGTGGTTTTTTCAACGCCACTACTCAAAAATGGCAAATAGGGCGTTAACGTAAGTAGTGTTTTGTCTTCACGTTCTTGGCTTAATACCAGTTCAAACCAACTATCATTTTGCTTGGTCATTTTACTCCAAACATAACCACTGTGATAAAACTCTGTGGCAGTAGGGCGGTGACCTAAATCATCTTTGAGTAATTGGTATTGTTGATCTGCTTTGGTGTAATCAAGTTTTAGCTGTTGCCAAAAGTCGACCAATTCGGGATCGATATTGATTAAGCACTTAGAATCGATTTCAGGATTGTTAAGACGCTTAATCGCTTCATTGGCATTCGCTGCTTGCAATAACGCCATTGGGCGATTTAAAAAGCTGATGTGATTACCGATGAAATCAATAACAGACACAAAGGTTTTATTGGTTTCGGGAGATGTGCGTAATCCACGGCCTAACTGTTGTAAAAATAGAATTTTGGATTCAGTCGGACGTAAGATTAAGATGGTGTCTATTGAGGGTAAATCAGTACCTTCATTAAACAAATCGACTGAAAATATCACCTCTATTTCACCCGAGTTTAATTGGCTAAGTGCTTCGCCGCGCCTAACTTCTGAGCCGCTATGCACCGACACAGCTTTAATACCTCGAGCAGAAAAACATTGGGCCATAAAGTCGGCATGAGCTTTAGAGACGCAAAATGCTAAGGTGCGTTGCTGCTTGTGGGTTTTCCAATGGCCAAACACGTGTTTAGCACGCTTCTGTGTAGCAAATAGATTCATTAATTGTTGCGGATCAAACTTACCATTGCGCCACGGTAGTTCTCGGTAATCGACCGTCTCGTCTTTAATACCTTGGTAATGAAATGGTACCAGAATGCCCGATTCAATTCCGTCGATTATGTTTTTTTCAAACACCAAATTATTATCACATAACGATAGAATATCAGCTTGATCCGTGCGCTCTGGCGTGGCCGTTAAACCGAGTAAAAATTGCGGGGTAAAGTGGTTGAGTAATAACCGATAACTGACGGCGCCAGCATGATGAAACTCATCAACAATGACGTAGTCGAAGTGAGCTTGATCTAGTTTATTAAGATATTCCGGTTTGCCTAATGTTTGAATCGATGCAAATACAATGTCAGCATCAATGACTTTAGTTTTGGCATTAAAGTGGCCAGTTGTACTTTGAGGTAATAAGGTTCTAAAAGTCCGTTCTGCTTGAATTAATATCTCTTCTCTATGAGCAACAAATAGCACTTTTTTAGCGTTGAATTGCAATACATCAAATGCAGCTAACCATGTTTTACCCATGCCTGTGGCTAATACAACCAGTCCCTTGGATTGCTTAGCTAAACGTGTATCCGCTAATGCTATCAAGGCTTCTGCTTGGGCAGAATTAGGTACAGGTTCTTCTGGCTCTGTTTCATGAACAATAGCTAAAGGTGGTTTACACAATTTACGTTTTTGGGCATAGTCGTTGATGAAGGTATCACTTAGATCGATTGCCTGCGAATGATTGAAAATATTCAAGAATTGTTGGCGGATATGGTTAAACTCTTTAGGATCTTGATTCGGCAATAAGTCATGGCGCAAGCACCATTCAAATGCGTGTGTGAATGCAGCTTTACTGATGTTATTTGAGCCAATAAAAGCGCTCCCGATATCTGCTAATCCGGTTTGTTGCTGGACGAAAATATAGCTTTTCATATGAAAGCTTTGATTGCTATTACAGGTAAATATTTTGGTTTTTGCACCACGAGATTGCAAAATCATTAAGTGTCGCAATGCAACTGGGTCGGTAATCAAAAGATAGTCTGAAGTGATAATTGAAATGCTAGCATCGCGCTCTAATGCATCGGATAAAGCATCAAAAATTAAATCTAGCCCAGATCGTTGAATAAACGACACCGACATTTCAATGCTAGTCGCACGGTTAATGGCTTGCGTTAATTTTGGTAAAAAAGGGTCATCCAAACCACCGCTGGTTAATACAGGTCCTTCTGCTAGCTTCATTTTTACATCTCTATTTTAACGTCTTGATGAGGATGGCATTGAGCCATTTTTCGTTTTCACGACCCGAGCGCACATCTGTAGTCACCCAAGTATGTTTAATCATTAAACCTGTTTGTTGAATCCACTGTTCTACTAGTGACTCATTAGCATCGGTAAAAAACCGACCGTTATGAATTCGCTCTTGATCACCATATTTAAATGAACAATAGAATACGCCACCATTAACCAAACTGTTAGCCAAAATTTCAAAGGTGTTGGGTAGAGCGCTTGCTTCAACATGAAGCAGAGATGCACAAGCCCAAATGCCGTCAAACTGAAGCGATGTGTCTATTTCATCAAAGGTACAAACCGTGACATGTTGGCCAATATAATCAGATGCCGCTTTGGCTAATTCGGCACTGGCATCAATGGCGGTAACATTGAAGCCCAATTGAGTAAAGGCTTTACTGTCACGACCAGAACCACAACCAGCATCCAATACACGTGCGTTAGAAGGGAGTTGTGCGACAAAGGCTTGATACAATTCGCTGACATCAGCATTCACAGTCGACTCGAAAAAATCATGCGAATGTTGATCATAAAACGCAATAGTAGACATGGTTAACCCTATAATTTAAATCGTTTAAATATGAATGATTAAGTCTGAATGCTTCAGTGTGATTTTATAACCTATTACAATCAATAACCCACTTGCTGGATCACCGCGATTGCCGTTTCATCACGGCCTTTTTTAGACGGTACGCGATGGCCGGTCTCGGCATTGGTTTTCATGGTTTGTATAAATTGATTCATTTGCGGGCCAATGCTGATGTGTATCGGTCGATTTTTACCGTAGTAGTACAGGCGATCAAATTTCAGGTTTTCACACATCCATAGTGCAACTTGCTGCATATTAATCGGTTGGCCATTGTTGCTGCTTACTAGGGTAAAGTCACAGGCGGCACCTAGGCGGTCGCAGATGATTTTTTGATTTTGATTGAGTTCGTGCGAGCAATGTTGATCAAGCTTTGGGGCAATATGCGGATTACGATTTTTAGCTATTTTTCTAACAAGCTCGGGTGAACAAAAACCATAAGTTAAACGCAATGGGCCAAATTTGTCGACAATTGGGTCCAGTATTTGAGTGGCCAATAAACTCAGGGCGCGCCAGGTGTCAGGTTGTAATGGCAGGTTTTCAATATTATGTTCGAGCGCGGTTGCACCACAATTAATGAGATCTGCGTAAGTGAAAAAGCGGCTGGCTTTACCGTTGATATTATAGGTAAACAATCAAAATCCATCGTGTACGTTCATTTGGGACAACAATAGCGCTTATTGCTCAAGCTGGCTAGATGGAACTGTGGGATGGTTGTGAGATTGATTAAATATCGTTTAATATCATATTTTTTGAAGTGAAATGGGTGTTAAATTGTCGTTAATTTTTGTTTATCAAAAAAATATAATAATTTAATTATTTACTGAGCTTTGTTATAGATCTCAGTAAACAGCCCATATTGCTGAATTGAATACTTACTGGGTTCTTGAGTATTGATTGTATAAAAATCGATCATGATTTATTTAGTGATCAATACTTTTTACAGTTGTAAAACAAACAGTAAAAAATGCACGATTAATGAGGTTTATTATGAAAAAGCTTAATACGTTACTTGCCGTCTCGATATCGACTTTACTGGTAGCTTGTGGGGGGAGTGACGATAAAACAGACTCTCCTCAAATGGGGGTATTTAGTTTAGGTGTATCAGATAACCCAAGTGATGCCAAAGACGTGACGATCGCTTTTAAACAAGTTGTGTTAAAAAATGACTCGGGGAGTATTTCGTTTGATGTGTCAGATGATGGTGCTTTGAAACAAGTTAATTTACTTGAATTTCAAGGGCAAGCAGTTGACACACTTGTGAGTGGGCAAAGTATTCCTGTTGGTGAATACCAAATGTGTATTTATATGCAAAGAAGTGAAACCCCGAATGCGGACAGTTCATATGTCATAACCAATGACGATAATTTATTTGGTTTAACGACAAACAGTAATGGTTCATGTGGCGGAGTCGGTGCAACGGATACCGATACTGGACGGCTATTTTTTAATAAGGCATTTACGATTGCAGCAGGCACAAATAGCTTTGTTGCTGAATTTGATCTGTCTAGTGGATTACAAGACCCCCATGGCAATAAAGACTATTGGACTTTAAAACCTACGTCGGTGCAGTTACATAACATTTCTGAAGTTGGTGCGATTGAGGGAAGTATTCCTGCTGACATGATGACTCAATGTGAAGTTGCCGCTGGCGGAAGTGCATTTAGCCATGCGGTTTATTTATATCAAGATACTGCGCTATTAGAAAATATGGCTGATTTTAATATTGATGCCGTCGTTGCTCCAGACGCTGCGCCTATTGCTTCTGCAAGAGTTAACGCTATTTTAGATCAAAACAATCAAGTGATAGGCCAAGGCTATGAGTTTGGTTTTGTGGTAGCGGGTAATTATAGTCTGGGTTACACCTGTGTTGCACAGTACGATGATCCAGATGTAAAAAATACACTTGATGATGTAGAAAGTCCTTTCTTTTTACATGCTGATTTACAAGATATTGAAGTGACAAATGGTACTGTCGCGAATGGTGAGTTTTAAGCTCATCTAACATTTAGTCTTATGCTGGCATTTTCGTGAATACGAAAATGCCTTTATATCAGCATAATCATTGTACGTGTGTCGTTGGCATGCCTTGTTAATGCATTGACTGGTATTCCTATGCCGCCTTACCAGACATAAATATTATCTGTTCTGGCAGGTTCTATCACTGCAGTATTTACTACAGATTAAATGTCAAACCAGTACTTGGCGGGTGTTGGCGATATAGTGATGGATCTGCGCCTCAGTTTTTGTGTCAATCATCACTTCCGGTCGACGGTGCTCAGGGCAAGGCATACGTGGTGTTGTGCCAAAAACACGACATATCAATGGGCGCTCTTCATAAACCTCGCAACCATTTGGACCTAAGTATACGCAGTTCCACTCTTTTAATGCGGCTTCATGTTGGGCGTTAGTTTTAAAGGGGAGGCGTGCCATTTCTTCTGAAGATGTGGTTACTGGACCACAACAATCGTGACAACCTGGCTTACATTCAAATGACGGAATGCGTTCACGCAGCAGATCGACTATCTCTATGTTATTTTTCATTAATGCCTAACGTTTAAAGAGTTCGCGGACATTATACGTCGATAGTGGGTTCACTAAAAGTTGCCAAGGTATATATTTGGCCGCAACTTATTTAGTGGCCACTTATTTAGTAGCCACTTATTTACTGGCAATGGACTCTTTGTGCAGGATGGTATATTAGTGGAATAACACTTTTTGTTTAATATGCCTAGTGGCATCAAAGATAAATCTGCTTTTACACCAAGTAACGGCTAAATGGCTATTACAACTTGTTGGATAATGAAGATAATGCAACAAGTGCATTGTCGAAATCTAATATTTCTACTGCATCATATAGCACTGCTAATTCATGCTTAACCAATAAATTATTAGCCAACATATTTTGCAGATTTAGGATGATATTCACCGCTTCTAGATTGTTATTTTCGAGGTGTTGTTTCAGTTCTGCGAGCATAGCGGTGAGCTCTGGGATTGAATAATCAACTGTTAGGTGTTGTGTTTCAACGTCTTTTTCTGCTAATAAAGCATGGATTTTTGACAGTTCAGCTTGTGTCACTGAACGTAACTGGGGCGCCAGTTCGACACTAAGTATCTCAAAAGCATTTGAACTATTCGCGTCCTTGAGTTTTATCTCCCAGGCACATAAGGCTTGATAGATTGATGTTAAGCCAGCTGTCCCAGAAGTCCCTTTAAGCGTATGAACAATGACCAATATCTCATTGGTGTTGTTTTGCAAGATCATCTGTTCTAGATTATTCAGTTGCTGATCCAGATTTCCTTCAAAAACCTTAAGTAAACGCCGATAAAACTTTTCATTACCACCAAAAGGCTTAAGTAAACTTTCTAGCTCCTTATTATCAGATTCTGATCTAAAATTATTAATGTCATGTTTATTCATTTCATCAAGTGGCTGCTGATGAGCAGTAATTTTAGTAGATTTCATATCTATGACTCTCGGAACATGATGACTTTCTAAGTACACTATAGAAAAGATAACAGCAGTTTACTGTATTATTGAGTTTCAATGGATGTCCTATCATCATAAAAAGTTAGGATTTATTGTTAATCAATAGCTTAGTTTGCTTCAACAAAAATTATAATGCAATATTAGTCGATATAATTCGACATATTTGGGGTTTACGCCAATCAAACTGGAGTCGGCATGCAATTAGATAAAATTTTACACGTAGAGGATGATGAGTCGATTCGAATCATTGTTGAAATGGCTCTCGTTGATATATCTGGATTTACCCTGTTGGCTTGTGATGGCGGACATGAGGCCATTAGCCAAGTGGAGGCTTTCGCACCAGATTTAATATTGTTAGACGCCATGATGCCGGGTATGGATGGTATACAAACGCTGATTGAAATTCGTAAAAAACCAAATTGTTTAAACATTCCAGCTGTTTTTATGACCGCGAGGATTCAGGAGTCTGAAAAACAAGAATATTTGGATGTTGGTGCCGTTGCTGTGATTGAAAAACCCTTCGATGCTATGAGTCTAGGTGATAGGTTAGAATCTATTTATCAAGCTAGCTTAATCTCTCAAGAAATCCACAATCAAGAGTAACTTATGCAAACTCCTGTATTTCCTATTTCCGAGACAGAAAGACTTACCGCGCTAAATAATACTGGGCTGTTAGATACGGGCCCAGAAGAACGTTTTGATCGTTTAACGCATTTAGCTCAACTTTGTTTAGGCACGGAAATTGTGCTTATTTCATTGGTAGACTCCAATCGCCAATGGTTTAAGTCGAAACAAGGTTTAGATGCATGCGCGACAAGCAGAGATATTTCATTTTGTGGCCATACCATTTTAGGCGATGGTATTTTTGAAGTTGCTGATGCTCAGCTTGATAGTCGGTTTGCTGACAATCCATTAGTTGTATCTGCGCCGTTTATTCGATTTTATGCCGGTGTGCCTTTAGTGTGTAATGGTGAAAAAATTGGCACACTTTGCTTTATTGATAGCAAACCTCGCCAGTTCACTGACAAAGAACGAGATATTGCATACGGTTTTGCTAAAAGTATTGAACAAGAAATTATTGATAGATTACAAGATCAAGCACATGAGCAATTAGTGGCAAGCGAGCAAATGTACAGGTCGGTGCTTGACGGAACGAGGATCGGTACTTGGCAGTGGAATATTCAAACGGGTGAAACCCATTGCAACGAACGTTGGGCTGAGATTATCGGTTATACGCTTGCCGAGCTAGAACCCATTACCATTGATACTTGGTTATCCATGATACATCCCGATGACCTGGACTATTCAGATGCAGCTTTAGATGATCACCTCAATGGCTTAATTCCATTTTATGACGTTAAATGCAGAATGAAGCACAAAGATGGTCATTTTGTATGGGCGCATGATCGAGGCAAAGTCGTTTCTTATACCGCAGATGGTAAGCCATTGATGATGTATGGCACACATGCTGATATCACCAAAGAAAATAATAGTAACTTAGCATTATTACAAAGCCGAGATCAGTTTAAGACCTTGGTTGCCAATATACCGGGAATGACTTACCGATGTCTGCATGATGAACATTGGACCATGCTGTATATGAGTGAACATATTTATGCACTTACAGGCTATCCTGCCAGCGATTTTATCAATAACAGTCAGCGCAGTATTGTTAGTATGGTTCATCCTGATGACAGGGCATTGGTATTTGAAGTCATCGAAAAAGCTGTGCTTAGTCATTCTAGTTGGGTATTTAATTGCCGTCTTTTGCATAAAAATGGATCTGTTATATGGGTAGAAGAACGCGGCGCTGCTGAATATGACAGCAACGGTGTCGTTCAACACCTTGACGGTTTTGTTATGGATGTTAGCAAAGAAAAAAAACTGCAAGACCAATTATACAAACTGACACAGCAGCTTCCGGGTGTGGTTTATCAGTATCAGGTGTGGCCAGACGGACGTAGCGCATTCCCATATGCTAGCTCTGGAATCGAAGATATTTATGGTGTTAAACCGGAAGATGTTCTTACAGATGCTTCCAATGCATTTTCTACAATTTATCCTGAAGATGTTCCTGCAGTTGTTCAGAGTATTGAAGTCTCTAGCCAACAACTGACTATATGGGAACAGGAATATCGTGTTTACCGGGATGACAAATCGATAATATGGTTATTAGGCAGAGCAACACCGGAAAGGATGCCAGATGGTAGTACGTTATGGCATGGCTATATTCATGATATTACCCAAACTAAAGAATACTATCTCAAACTTGAGGATCTCAATCTTCAGCTGAATGTTACTCAGCAAAGCCTTGATTTAGCGAGTGAGCAAGCCAAAATTGGTTATTGGCATGCATCGCTTGAGCATGGAACATTTTGGTGGTCACCTATTATTTATCAAATTTTTGGGTTTAACGCTGAAGATGTGGTGCCGAGTTCTACATTGTTTAAAAATGCTGTTCATCCTGACGATATCGATAAAGTGCTTAAAAATGAGCAGCAGACTCGTTCGACAGGTATTGTTAACGAAGTTTACCGAATCATCCGCCCTAATGGGGATGTTCGCTGGGTACATGAATTAGGACAGCTGGTTGCCGAAGATCAGAATCCGGATAAGATAATGATAGGTTCTATGCAAGATATTACCGAGCGGATGACATTACAGAAAATTAAAGATGAATTCATTTCAACCGTGAGTCATGAGCTTCGCACTCCGTTAACATCAATTTATGGCGCATTAAGTTTATTGCAGTCTGGTAAGTTGGTCACACTACCTGCAAAAGCGGAGAAGTTGGTTGAGATTGCGAGCAGTAACTGCAAGCAGCTTAGTCGTTTGATCAATGACTTATTAGATATTGAAAAACTGGCTGCTGGTAAAATGTTGTTTGAAATGAAACGATTAAATGTAGTTCCACTTTTACAAAGAGCTATCAATGATCATCAACCATACGCCGACCTGCATAAAATTACTTTAGCGTTACATGTAGATAAGCAAATAGATGAATTGTTTGTATATGTTGATGAGCATCGTCTGTTACAAATTCTGACTAACTTTCTATCCAATGCGGTTAAATTTTCTCCCGAATCGGGGAGTGTAATATTGTCTGCGACTGTCACTTCTGATGAAATTGAAATTGCTGTACAAGACCAAGGAGCCGGAATCCCTGAAGATTTTAAGAGCAAAATATTTGCAAAGTTTTCGCAAGCAGATGCAAGCAGCTCTAAAGTGAAAGGAGGCACGGGTTTAGGCTTAGCCCTTTGTAAGGAGCTTGTTGAAGCAATGAACGGAAGCATTGACTATCGCTCCGAACCCGGCTGTGGCGCTCGGTTTTTTGTTAGATTACCCTTATCTGTTTAACGTAAAAGCATTATCGTGAGTTTAATCTATCGCTACATAAGTGTGGATTTGAGAACACATTTAGACAACATTATATTTAGGGAAACGGCGTTTTTCAAGACAGTTGTCGCCTAAATTGTTAAGCAGCTTCTTTATGTTGCTCTGGATTTAACGCCACAGC
>NZ_JBEOPN010000051.1:0-22145 GCF_040310085.1 Shewanella sp. S1-58-MNA-CIBAN-0166
TAACGCTTCCGATGGTACATCCTGTACCGCGAAAGCTAGCCTGACGTCCTGTCAGGCTCACGCTATTTTCTTCAACGTCCTCAATTCAGAGTTGAATCAGGCCAACTGCAAGCAAAGTATGCAAATCATTTATGCCCCAAAGTCAGTTAGAGTTGATGCTTCATGTCGACAACTCACTCTCCATTTTCCATACTTTACCTAATCTGACAGAAACGCTTTAGACCATCAGGTCCAACATGCCAATTCTGTTCAGTTACCGCAATTTTCTTGCAAAAGTCTTTACCTTCTGTTTGAATGTGTTTTCTGTTCGCGAACAGAAAACACAGCGGAGCAGGATTATGCTTAAACCACAAGATCTATTAGTTACTTTTAAAATTCTGAGTTATGAAATTGGTTGCTCTTCTGTAGAGAGTAGAAGTCACAACTCAAGGAAGGCTCCATGGGTAATATTTGAACCAATAAGTGTGTACGACAGGGAAAAGGATGAGATTATCGTTTCTGATGAACCAGATGACTTTGAAGCTGCAGATCTAGCATTGATTGAACAGTTCATCCTAGAAGGGGAGTCGGAAGAACAACGAGCTAGTTGGAGTTATAGAAAGTTGGCGCAACAGCTTTTTATGTCCCTCAGTGAAGTAAGTCAAGCAATCAAAAGAGCGAGTAAAGCAGGGTTATTGATAAAAAGAGGGGCCAAAGGCGTCCGAGTCAATAAGACCGTACTAATTGACTATGTCCGCTTCGGTGCAGGAGTTAGCTTTTTTGTCGAGCGTGGGAAAGTTGTCCGAGGTATCCCAACCGCTAGTGCTGCTTCATCATTTAAAGATATATTCGTCTCTTCAGCTGAGTTTCCTACCGTCTGGCCTTGTGCCCGAGGGACTGTTAAGGGGATCGCCATAGCCCCTATTTACAAATCAGTGCCAAAAGCGGTTATGATTGATCCGTGGCTCTATAAGCAATTGGCATTATTAGATATTTTTAGAGTGGGTAGTGCTAGGGAGAAAGAGGAAGCAATGCCTTACCTAGCCAAGTTGAAAGGTAATGTATGACAGAACATGAAGCATTAATACTGCCCATAGCTCATGCTTTGGGTAAAGACTTATTGGAGCAGGTGGCGTTTGTTGGAGGGGCCACTGTGTCCCTTCACTTAGATGATGCTCAACCCATTGATATCAGTAGTACTAAGGACGTGGACTTTATTGTCTCAGTGTCGAGTTATTATGGTTATCAGGTGTTGGCAGAACAGCTGCGTAGTCGAGGATTCAAACCGTCTATACCCGAAAAAGGCGAAGAAGCACCAATGTGCCGATTCGAATGTGAGGGTATTTTAGTTGATGTGATGCCTGATAAAGAAGACATTCTTGGTTTTTCAAACCCCTGGTTTCAGGTCGGGCTTCAAGAGTCTGTCACATACACTCTGCCAGACGGGTTAGCAATAAAAATAGCCCAAGCTAAACATCTATTGGCCACAAAGCTTGTGGCGTTCGCTACTCGTGGTAGGGATATGCTGAGTAGTAAAGATGCTGAGGACATTGTCGTATTAGTCAATGGCAGGGATGCTTTGCTTGACGAAGTAAAAGAATCTCCCATTGAACTTAGGCAGTTCGTTCAGGAGGCAATGTCCAAATTCATCGCTAACTCTGATTTTGACTACTTGTTAAGAAATGCTCTGAATGGCGAAGAGGAAGAAAGGTTTGAAATGATTGAAGAGCGCTTTAATGAGCTTTCATCAAAGGAGTTTCTTCTTTGACCCCTAGCATTTTAGCTTGTGAAGTAGGAGGTTGTGAGCAAGTAAACGCCGATTACGCAGATCACTGGGCTGTTCAAGGTGGGCACTTCTATGTTGTTTGCGATGGTATTGGTCACAATGAGAACACTGCAACAGCCGTAAGTGAGTTTTGTGAGCGGTTAAAAGGTGAGTTATCAGGGGGTATTATTAGTGATGAAACAGCCCTCGGTGATGCAATCATCAATGCTGTAAGGTCCCTAGAGCAACGGAGAGGCAGCTTTGCATTTTGTATGACTGCCGCATTGAAGTTGAACGATAGCTTGGTAGTTGCGCATTGTGGAGATTGTCGGTTGGGGTTCTTAACTCCTAAAGGCGTTGATTGGAAAACAGTGGACGACGTTCCTCACTATAAACTGCATCGTGACGGGGTGTTGGACAGGGACAGTTACTTGAAAGCTCGACATTTGGTTTCTTGTAAGATTAAACCTGGTGTTATAAGAGAGAGTCTAAAGGTTTACTCTTTGGACAATCCAGAACCCCAGTGCATGTTGCTATGTAGTGACGGCTTTTGGTCATATGTAGAGGTGGATCTTGAAGGGGCTCCGGTTCTCAGTATGGAAGTGATTGACAGAATGCTGCCAGAATTGGCAAGCAGTGCATCTGATAATTTCAGTGTTATCTTGGTCTAGCAACTGGACGGAATTGCACTTCCTAATAAAAAACTAATTTGATTTGGCTTGGTTAAATCGCATGGCGAAACTAATAGTTGTCCACAAACGAGTTAGTAACGCTTGCAAAAGCTTGAATTCAACACTGAACTTGAGGCCGTTGAAGAAAATAGCGTGAGCTGGCCATGGATGGCCTGCTAGCTTTCGCGGTACAGGATGTACCATCGAAAGCGTTAGCATTTTCGAGTAAGGCCGAGGCCGATTACAAACGAGGTTCAAAGCTGGATTAATTTCCGTCGCAATTTTTCGCTGCTATTGTTTGGTTAAAAAGCGAAAAAGTTGCCGGAACGCTGAGGGTTTGCAAAGGGGTACAAGCGCTTTACCCCTTTGCTCTGGTGTGGGTGAAGCACCACGACGTTGGTGCCCGCAGGCCATAAATGAATTAGCCCGTGCAGGGTGGAACCTTGCGAACTTAAGCGTTGGTGCCCGCAGGCCATAATATGATAAAAAATTAAAACGATTATTCGTTTAACACATCAACAAGGTTTATGATTAAAGAGTCTCGATAATGAAGTTGATGAGGTCTCATCATGATAATAGCTTGCCCCCATTGCGATACCTTAAATCGCGTACCTGAAGAACGTCTTGAACAACAACCAACTTGCGGAAAGTGTAAACAAAGCCTATTCGTTGGTGAACCGATAGAGCTCACAGCCGTCAATTTTAGCCACCATGCTAATAAATCAGAATTACTGCTGGTCGTCGACTTTTGGGCTAGCTGGTGCGGTCCGTGTAAAAACTTTGCGCCAGTATTTACTCAAGCAGCTAAAAAGTGGGAGCCCAAATTCCGTTTCGGCAAGCTCAACACCGAAGAGCAGCAAGCCCTGGCTGCCCAATTTAATATTCGATCAATTCCAACCCTGATGGTATTTAAGCAAGGCAAGGTTATCGCTCAGCAATCAGGTGCCTTGCCTGCATCATCATTCAACCAATGGCTTGAATCGATTAAGTAAATTTTTATTAGTGCATACTTTTTATATTGTTAGTTCACATGTGAAAATAGAATGATGGATTAGTAAATTTGATGTTTTTAGTGCGTTTGTTACACCATATAGGGCTATAGATAACGAAAGATTTTTTGGCTAAAATTAGGTTCTCAATAAGTAGTAAAGACCAGTTCTATCTCTATTTTACTAATGGATATGGATATGGATATGGATATGTATCGCTGAGCAAGAGGTTGGGAGGATGTTAAAAAATATTATTGATAAATATCGTTATCTTCTATTGCTTACTGTTTCATTATTTTTATTTGTGGTCGTTTTTATTTCATATGCTTACCCCCGAAGGAGGTTAAGCTGTGTTTGGATTTTTGAAGCGATATGAGGTTGAGTTATCGGCTCCTGTGAAAGGGCGTATTATCAAGAATGGCATTCCAATTTCGGGTATGGAGATTGTTAGAGAGCTTTCCTATGGTGGCTATGATAAAGGCGAACCGGTTATAGACTATGCATTAACCGATACAAATGGTGAGTTTTCATTTAAAGAGATAAAAGTTAAGTCAAATGCCCCAGGTAATATTTTTGGACAAGATGCTCGTCTTAGGCAAGAAATTTACATTAAGAAAGATCTTGACGAGATCAAAGATGGGGAAGATAAGTATTACTGGCTTTGGTTTATAAGTAAAAATTGGACTTCAGTACCTTATTTAAACAAATTTTTGCTGCAGTTAAATGCCGATCTTAACAATAAAGAAGTTCAGCATGAGGTAGATTTAATTAAATTTGGTTTTAGACGTGATCATCCTTTACTTTCAATATGTTACTGGGAAGATGAATTAATTACGACTTATTACGGTGAATCTATGGATGTAGTGATAAATTTTAATGATTTAAAAAATTAATTAAATAGAGAATATTTAAAATTTTATTTTAAGGATAAAATAATCAGGTTGAGAACACGAACGTTTACGTACAGGGTTAGCATTTCTTTAAAACTTAATTTGTTCACTATATGGAGCTATATATAACGAAAAGGTTTTTGGCTAAAATTAGGCTAATTAAAGTAGTAAAGACCAGTTTTATCTCTACTTTACTAATGGATATGTATTTGTATCGCTGAGCAAGGGGTTGAGAGGATGTTAAAAAACATTATTAATAAATATCGTTACCTTCTATTACTTACTGTTTCATTATTTTATTTGTAATCGTTTTTTTCATATGTTTATCCTGAAGGAGATGAAACAGTGTTCGGATTTTTGAAACGATATGAAGTTGAGTTATCGGCTCCTGTCAAAGGCCGTATTACCCATAATGGCATTCCGGTTTCGGGTATGGAGGTTGTTAGAGAGCTCTCCTATGGTGGATATGATAAAGGCGAACCAATTATTGACTATGCATTAACTGATACAAATGGTGAGTTTTCATTTAACGAAGTTAAAGTTAAGTCTAATGCCCCAGGTAATATTTTTGGGCAAAATGCACGTTTGAAACAACATATATTTATTAAGAAAGACATCGATGAGATAAAAGATGATGGAGAGGACTCATATTGGCTTTGGAGGATAAGTAAGAGCTGGGTTTCAGTACCGTATTTACATCAGTATTTAATGCAATTAAATGCAGACTTACAAAATAAAGAATTGCAATATGAAGTTGATTTAAAACTGTTTGGTTTAATTAGTGATCAACCTCTTGTTTCTATATGCTACTGGCAAGATGAATTGTTCTCAACTTATTATGGTGAAGATTTAGAAGAAATTAAGAGTTTTGATGATTTAAAAGAGTCAATTTATTGATTTTATTTCCTCTACTTACTTTAAGGGGAGTGTAAACTTTATCTTAACATCATACATTTCTTAATCCAGTCAGTAAAGATTATCAATATGAAGCAAAGCTTAATGCTTGGGTAATAGAGTTCGGGAGTTTAGTGCTTATACATGATGATTCTGTTGATGGGATAAGAGATTACTCATGTATTTGGAGATATAAATAAAAGGTCCCGGTCACTGATTATATATTGCAGCGACAAGGACCTTTAAAATGTCATTATTTTTTATTACTTGTGTACTGATTTAATCGCGTCTTTCACGCTGCTATATAAGCGTGAAAGCATTTTATTGAAAATGGCTCGAATAGTGGCATAAGTTAAGTCAACTACGGTTGTGACTACAGCCCCTGCAAAAGACAACATATGGCCAAGTAGTCCTCTGACATCGTCGGCGAAAGAATCTGCCGCGGCAGCAATTTTTTCAAGGGTTTTAGCGACAAGATCATAGAATGTCAAACCGTAAGATGCCGTCGCTTGCGCTACAATTGCGCCATAATAGCCTGCCTCTTTTAAGACCGTAATTAATGCTGCGCTGAGTTTGTCACTCCACTGGTCTGAATAGCTTGCTTGATTGCGGTTTTCATAACGTAATTTTACCGGCTTTAAATATTCGCTAGCTTTAACATGTAAATGGCCCCAATGCTCAGTGTTTGCAGAGACTAAATAACCTGGTTCGGCTCCAGCTTTAGGATCCATACCATGAGCACTAATCCTCAAACCTTGACTGTTATCTAAGCGATATTCCACTCCTTGATAAGGCGCATGAATAAAAGGCCATAAAGGCACTTTTGGGACTACATCAGCGCCGTGGGTGCAGCGAAAAATTTGATTTAGTCTATGGGTGTTAGCCGAGGCAAAACCTTGTTGTCCAACTCTTGGGGAGCCAAAAGTGTATAAATTAATATTTGAAGCGTAGTTATTAACAGATGCCCAGTCTGCAGCTAGAGAAGCTAGTGCGCCACCTAAGCTATGACCGACAAAATGTATCGCTTTACCGGGATTTGATATACGCCACTTATCCAAAAAAGTCGCAATTTGTTGTCTTAGTGAAGCAAAAGCATTATTAAATCCAGCGTGCACTATTTGGTTACCATCACCGACACTTAAACCAAGTTGCGCATTCGTTCCCCAATCTGCAATAAGCTGAGTACCACGAATAGCGATGATTGCATCTCCTAGGTATTGTCCTTTACCTAATCCCATCACAGCAAAACCCGACTGGCGATTAAAAATAAATCCGCCTGTTTTTCCTATACCTTTGCTATTAATGGCAAAGTATTTTTCTATGTAGGTATTTCCAAATATGTCAGCATCCTCTGCATCAATTAAACTATAAACATTTGCTGCTAGTTCTGACGCTAACTTAGGCGATAATTGATTCATAAACTGTCCTTGTCATTTAATGGCTTTATTAATCGTATTTTTCTCTTTTCTGTACTTCCAATCGTTCTAATTCTGGCCAGCGACAAATACTCAATACCTGATAGCGCACAACACCACTAGGGAACGCTTCATCAATGATTTCATTTTTAACTTCTTCATTTGATACGTCGCAGTTTAATTGCGTCAACCTTTCAGCTAAATATGAAATATGTTTTTCACCTGTAGATACCGATAGCCAAAGTCTTAGATCTGAATGACTTCCTTCAGCGATTTTAATCGTTTGAGATACACGTGTTTCTGCAAAAGGCTTATTTGGATGTGCTGTGCTGTAAATGATTTCAGGAAAGCTAAATTTTCCATCAGCGTCTGTAGTGGTGTAGTCCCATTCTTTTTCTTCCATGACACCAGAGTATTGATAACCTCTTTTTAGCTTAATACCGGCTAGAGGTTTTCCCTCATGGGTTAAGCTACCTATCACTTCAGGAAATACTTCGACATCGACTTTTTTAAACATGCTAAACATTGACTCCTCCGAGTAGCAACTAACGGCGACAATCAGACACAGGAATGCAAAAATCCCAATATATGCTCTATAGGCCATAGATGAAGCAACTCCCTGCTTTTTAATTCATATGATTATTATTTAAACGAAGTTATTGTAGAGTGATTCTTTAAGGGTATCTATTATTATAAATGACTATTTTTTATAGTGTAATGATGAAAAGGGTATGTCCAGTTGAGATATTTTTACTTTATCCAGCAGTAAATTAAATTGAGAAGATCAAAGACGTTTTAAGTTATTTATTGTAAAAACGACGAAGCTGGATCCCGGCTAAAAAGCATTGCCGGAATAACGCTTGATTTGACCCGTGCAGTATGGAGCCTTTTGACCAAAATCCAAACCAAGTTTGGACATAAAAAAGAGTAACCGTGATGACTCAAGGTTACCCTTTTTTCAGGTTCACTTTTTATTCAGAAGCACTCTTTATTCAGAAGCACTATCTACTCTGGGTCTCTCTTTATTCAGGATCTCTTTCTACTCTTGATCTCATTCTATTCGAAATAAATCTATTCGGGATCATAGTCCAATATCGGTGACAACCACTTCTCTGCTTCTGCCAACGTCATGCCTTTACGCTGGGCATAGTCTTCTACCTGATCTTTACCAATATTAGTCACACCAAAATAGCGTGATTTTGGATGGGCAAAGTACCAGCCTGATACCGCTGCCGTTGGGTACATGGCAAAGCTTTCGGTGATATTCAAATCAATCGTTTCATCGGGTTTGAGTAAATCCCATAACAAGCCTTTTTCTGTGTGGTCTGGGCATGCTGGATAACCTGGCGCTGGGCGAATGCCTTTATAACGTTCGCGAATTAACGCTTCATTGTCGAGCACTTCATCGGCGGCATAACCCCAAAACTCTTTACGAACACGTTCGTGCATGCGCTCGGCAAAAGCTTCGGCTAAACGGTCGGCTAAACATTTGAGCATAATCGCGTTGTAGTCATCATGATTGGCTTCAAAGCGGGCAACATGTTCATCAATACCGTGTCCCGTCGTTACCGCAAAACCGCCCATGTAATCAGCAACGCCTGAATCTTTTGGAGCAACAAAGTCTGATAAACAGAAGTTGTCGTTACCCACGCGTTCAAGCTGCATACGTAGATGATGAGTGGTCATTTCTAATGTGGTGCGGCTTTCATCGGTATACAGTTCAATGTCGTCATGGTTGACGGTATTGGCTGGGAATAAACCGATCACGGCTTTGGCGGTAAGCCATTTTTCAGCAATAATTTGCTTCAACATGGCTTGGCCATCGGCAAATAATTTAACCGCTTCTTCACCAACGACTTTGTCTTTTAAAATTTCAGGGTAATGACCGTGCAGTTCCCAGCTTCTAAAGAACGGTGTCCAATCGATACGTTCGACTAGGTCTTCTAATGGATAGTCATCAAACACCTGGCGACCTAATACATTAGGCGTAAATGGGGTGTAGTTTTCCCAGTCGTGTTTACAGCGATTATCACGCGCGGCTTCAATCGACACGATGGTTTTACGCTTGGTTTGCGACAAACGTTTTTCACGCATCATGTCGTATTCTGCGTAGGCTTCGTCAATGGTTGCTTGGCGAGTGGCGTTATTAATCAGCTTAGACACCATAGGTACAGCGCGAGATGCATCGGCAATGTAAATTGCGCCGTGTGGGTAATGCGGTGCTATTTTTACTGCAGTATGAATTTTAGAGCAGGTTGCACCACCGATAATAGCAGGGATGGTTAAGCCTTCACGGTGGAAGGTTTTCACGTTGTGAACCATTTCATCCAAGCTTGGCGTGATTAAACCTGACATGCCGATGATGTCGATATTATGCTCTTTTACTGCATCGAGAATTTTATCGACCGATACCATGACCCCAAGATCGACCACTTCGTAGCCGTTACAGGCAAGTACTACTCCAACAATATTTTTACCGATGTCATGCACATCACCTTTTACGGTGACCATTAAAATTCGCCCGTTTGACTGGCCTGCAACCTTTTCAAGCTCAATATATGGGTTTAGGTAAGCGACGGCTTTTTTCATTACTCGTGCCGATTTGACCACTTGCGGTAAGAACATTTTGCCAGCACCAAATAAGTCGCCGACCACGTTCATGCCGTCCATCAGCGGTCCTTCAATAACATCGAGCGGGCGCACGGCTTCTTGACGAGCAGCTTCGGTGTCTTCATCAATAAATTCGGTAATGCCTTTAACCAATGCGTGCGATAAACGTTTGGATACCGGCCAGCTGCGCCAGGCTAAATCTTCTTTTTTGGCCACTTGTGAGCCATCGCCTCTAAAGCTTTCAGCGATGTCGAGTAGCTGCTCGGTGTTGTTTGAGTCGGCTACCGGACATGGTAAGTTTTGAACTACGTTTTCAACCCGTTTTTTGAGCTCTGGTTCAATATCATCGTATATGGCTAACTGACCAGCGTTAACAATACCCATGTCCATGCCGGCTTGAATGGCATGGTATAAAAACACCGCGTGAATGGCTTCGCGTACTGGGTTGTTACCGCGGAACGAGAATGACACGTTAGACACGCCGCCTGAGATCATTGCGTGTGGCAAGGTGGCTTTGATGTCTTTTATCGATTCGATAAAGTCGACTGCATAGTTGTCGTGTTCATCAATACCGGTGGCAATGGCGAAAATGTTAGGGTCAAAAATAATGTCTTCTGGTGGAAAGCCAACAACATCAACCAAAATGCGATAAGCACGGGTACAGATTTGGGTTTTACGCTCACGTGTATCGGCTTGGCCGTCTTCGTCAAAGGCCATTATAATGGCTGCCGCACCATAGCGTTTTACTAAGGTGGCTTGTTCAATAAATTTGGCTTCGCCTTCTTTCATCGAAATAGAGTTAACAATCGACTTGCCTTGAACGCATTTAAGCCCAGCTTCAATCACTTCCCACTTTGATGAGTCAATCATGATGGGCACGCGGGAGATGTCGGGCTCAGAGGCGATTAAGTTTAAAAACTTCGCCATTGACGCCACGCCATCAAGCATACCTTCGTCCATGTTGACGTCGATAATTTGTGCGCCATTTTCAACCTGCTCGCGCACGACATCTAAGGCTTCTTCAAACTTTTCTTCTTTAATTAAGCGTAAAAACTTAGCCGAACCGGTCACGTTAGCGCGCTCACCGACGTTAACAAATAACGAGTTTTTGTCGATAGTGAGTGGCTCTAAACCGGATAAACGACACGCCACAGGTATATCTGGTATCTGTCTTGGTTCGTGTCTGAGCACTGCTTCACGAATAGCACTAATGTGTGCGGGTGTACTACCACAACAACCGCCGACAATGTTGAGCATGCCTTCTTGAGCCCATTGATTAATGACTTCGGCCATTTCTTCTGGGGTTTCATCGTAGCCACCAAATTCGTTGGGTAAGCCAGCATTTGGGTGGGCAGAGACATAACATTCGGCAATACGTGACAATTCTTCAACGTACGGGCGCAGCTCTTTTGGTCCTAGGGCGCAGTTAAGGCCAATCGATAACGGCTTGATATGGCGCAAAGAGTTATAAAACGCTTCGGTGGTTTGGCCGGTTAATGTACGACCAGACGCGTCGGTAATAGTGCCAGAGATCATAACGGGTAGGCGATCGCCAAGTTGATCGAATACTTTTTCAATCGCAAATAGGGCGGCTTTGGCGTTTAAAGTATCAAAAATGGTTTCAACCATAATGATATCGGCGCCACCTTCAATTAAGGCGCTGGTGGATTCGACATAAGCGTCGACTAATTGGTCGAAACTGACATTACGAAACGCTGGGTCGTTAACGTCTGGACTGATAGAGCAAGTACGGTTGGTTGGGCCTAATACACCAGCAACATAACGTGGTGAACCTGTTTGCGTGGCCACTTCGTCGGCCGCTTGGCGGGCGACTCGAGCGCCAGCAAGGTTAATTTCAGCGGCTAGCGACTGCATATCGTAGTCGGCCATGGCAATAGTGGTGGCATTAAAGGTGTTGGTTTCAATAATGTCGGCACCGTTTAGCAGGTACTGAGTATGAATATCTTTAATGATTTGCGGTTGGCTGAGTACTAATAAGTCGTTGTTGCCTTTAACATCGCAATGCCAATCTTTAAAACGCTCGCCACGATAATCTTCTTCTTCCAACTTATAGTCTTGGATCATGGTGCCCATGGCGCCATCTAAAATCACAATACGCTGCGCTAACAATGCATTAAGTTGTTTAAGTGTTTGACTGTAAGAAGTCGATTTCGCCATAACAGTTACCTTTTATCACTATGTTGCTTGATACCTTGATTGAGATAAGCATACCCTTATTTTTACAATAGTAGGGCGATAACATCATTGCTGTGCACAAGTGTTGTAAATAACAGTTATACACAACGGTTGCTTTAACCGTTGCAGGCAATTGCCTTGGACAATTACTGCGTACAATGATTATCTTCTAAATGATTATCTTTTAAGATAGTATTTTAGACATATAAACGTATAGACGTCCATAGTACGCGAATTTTTATCACTAGAGCAAGGCTGAATTAAATGAAACAAGCCAAGATAATATTAATGCGCCATGGAGAATGCGAAGGTGGGGCAATATTTCGCGGCCAAACCGATGTAAAGCTCACCGACACTGGAATGGCCCAAATGCAGCAAGCGTTTGCTGAACTGCAATATCCAATTAGCCATGTGTTTAGTTCGCCATTGCAACGGTGTCAGCAATTCAGCCAGCCTTTAACGCAGCGATTAACATTACCGTTAACGACGATACCAGCACTGCAAGAAATTGATTTTGGTGTCTGGGATGGGCAATTGTTTGATGCAATTTATCAGCAAAATCCAGGTAAATTTGATGCTTACTGGCATAACCCATGGTTGGCTGATAGCACGCCTGATAAAGCCGAGTCGGTAAGCGATTTTGCTGCGCGAGTAGAAGCCGGGCTCATGAGCGTGGTTGATGAACTGTGGCGCTCACGTCATCAGCAGCACTCTTGTTTACTGTCTATCGACGAACAACAAGGGCAAAGCTTGCCGCAAACTGCTCAAGCTGTCGATTGTCCCCATGCGTTAGTGGTTACTCACGGTGGGGTGATGCGCTGTTTAATGGGCTACGTGCTTAAGGTTGGCCAATCTAGCGGAATATTCGCTAACCTAGCGATCCCCTATGCTGCTATTATGGTGCTCGATGTATATTGGCCTGATGATGTTGATAAGGTTGACGCTTTTCAAGCGACAGCAATGAATAGCAATACCGCTAAAGTGAGCTTTACATTACATTGGCCGTAACACTTCATTGGCTGAGCGTTACAACCATAGTGTCATTATTTTTGCGCCATAATTTGCGTAATAATTTGCATAATAATCTGCGCCATAACGTGCGTAGTCATTAGTGTCACAATTTGCATAGTTATTTGCATAGTTATTTGCAAAGTTATTTGCAAAGTTATCAGCGCCGTAATTTGAATAGTTATTTGCGTCATAATTGTCGTAATAATCTGCGTCGAAACCATAGTGCCTTTCAAGGTATTGGGAATTGGGATAAGCCCAAACTGTACCCGCAACTGTAGATGTACCCATCGAATATGGGGACATAAGTCAGATACCAGCTTTGAATCGCCTCAATATCCATGCCTAAGCGGGTGACTTAGGGGAGTTATTAAATAGATGTTTGTGTTAATTAATTGGACATGGCGGGCTAACTTTCATGTCTGAATCTGTATTAGATGTAAATCATCTTTTTTGGCAAGTCGATAATAAAACGATTCTGGCGGACATTCATTTCAGTTTGCCTAAAGGCCAGATGCTAGGACTAATTGGTCCCAATGGCGCAGGAAAGTCGAGCCTGTTACGCTGCTTATATCGCTATATTGTGCCGACCAGCGGCGATATTGAGATATTTTCTAAACCCATCAGTGAGTATTCCTCTAAGTTGTTAGCGCAGAATATTGCTGTGGTGCAACAAGATACCCCGCATTATTTTGACATGACCACCGAGCAATTAGTGTCGATGGGGCTTACTCCGCATAAAGGCTTGTTTGACTCAAACACAGCCCAAGACCGTGAACGTGTGGTGAGTGCCTTAACCAAAGTGGGATTACAGCAAAAAGCTCAGCAACAATATGAACTGTTATCTGGCGGTGAAAAACAACGTGCCCTAATTGCCCGAGCCATTGTGCAACAGCCGCATATTCTTATTTTAGATGAACCGACCAATCACTTAGATATTCGTTATCAAATTCAAATTCTTGAACTCGTTGCATCTTTAGGCATCAGTGTTATTGCTTCTATACACGATCTGAATTTAGCCAGTGCAATGTGCGATAAATTACTGCTACTCGACCAAGGACGATTAATTGCTAAAGGTACCCCAACAGAAGTGCTAACCGAGCGGCAAATTAGTGACGTGTTTGGTGTGTGCTGCGACATTAATCTTCACCCACAACACGGTAAGCCGCTGATCAGTTATTTTTATGGTTACCAACCGAGTCAGAAAGGATGCCCCGATCATGATTGATGCATCGCAACGTCGCTACTATGTTTGTTTCAGTCTGTTGGTATTGGCTACACTGCTTACCCCGATATTTGCCGCCAGTTTTGGGGCGGCTAACATTCATCTTAATGACGTATTAATGATATTTAATACCTTATTGGGCGGCGACATGCCGAGTGCGATTGAAGGCAGTGAACATGCGGTTACGATAACCCAACGTATTGTGCTTGAATTACGCTTACCGAGAATTTTGTTGGCCTTTGTGGCTGGCGCAGGGTTGTCTATAGCAGGCAGTGTATTACAAACCGTGACCCGCAACCCGTTGGCCGACCCGTATTTGTTTGGCATTAGCTCCGGGGCGTCATTTGGTGCAGTGCTGGTGGTGTCGTTATTCAGTCAAACCGGTTTGTTTGCCGAAATGTTTTCTGGTGTATTGACTATAGCGCCAAGCTTTACCGCGCAACCTTGGTGGTCTTGGTCGACATTAAGCATACCGATAGGAGCATTCATCGGCGCCAGTTTATCGGTGTTGGTGGTGTTTATTTTGTCGGGACCTGGTCGAAGTAGCCAAGTTGAACGTATGTTGCTGTCTGGTGTAGCAACGTCGTTTCTGTTTGGGGCATTGACTAGCTTGCTGTTGTATTTTTCAACCCCTCAAGCTGCGGCGTCAGTACTGTTTTGGAGTTTAGGCAGTTTTGCTAAAGCCAGTTGGTCTAATTTACTCTTACCCAGTGTGACGGTAGGGGTGAGTTTATTGATTATGTTGGCATTTAGACGGCAAATTATGGCGCTGCAAGCGGGTGATGAAACGGCTCATACATTAGGGATTAATGTCGCAAAATTGCGCTTAAGTATGTTGTTACTGTGTTCGCTTATTACGGCAATGTTGGTGGCAACTTGTGGTGGCATTGGTTTTGTTGGTTTGATGATCCCGCATACGGTTAGGCTATTATTTTCCGGACGTCAGCCGATGATCTTAACCGCGATGTTAGGTGGCTTATTTATGGTGTGGATTGACGTGATAGCACGATGCATTTTATTTAACCAAGAATTGCCTGTCGGCATTATTACAGCTGCATTGGGCAGCGTGTTTTTCTTGTTTATTTTGCGTCAACGCCGTTAAACACTGAGCTCTTTTTATAGGCACATAGCTAAGCACATAGCTAAGAATTAGATAAGCACATAGATAAGCACATAGATAAGCTCTTTGATAAGCACTGGATGAGTGCTGCAATACATCATATTGAATTTATCTGCCCAAATTGCTGGAGTTTTCATGTTTGTTATAGAAGCTGTTAAGTCAGATGTTGATGCCAATATTCAACATAAGATTAATCAAAAAACCAAACCATTAGGGGCATTAGGGCAGCTAGAAACCTTGGCGCTACAGATTGCTCGGGTGCAGTACCGCGGCGATAAACAGTCGTTAAGCACACCGCTGCAAATCACTAAACCAACGATGTTAGTTTTTGCTGCCGACCATGGCATTGCCGCTTACGGCGTGTCGATTGCGCCAAGCGAAGTGACCACTCAAATGGTGCATAATTTTGTCCAAGGCGGCGCGGCAATTAATGTGTTTTGTCGCCAAGTCGGGTTTGAGCTTGAAATTATCGATTGCGGAATATTACAACCGCTTACAGGCCAAGCCAATGTTATCGACCAACGCTTAGGCGCAGGCACTAAGGCTATGCATTTAGCTGCGGCTATGCCACTTGAAAAAGTCGCCCAAGGGTTTGAATTTGCTCGACAGTTGGTTGCTCGCCATGTTGATGCCGGTTGTAATTTAATTGCTTTAGGTGAAATGGGTATCGGCAATACTTCTGCTGCGACTGCGGTAATGTCAGCTATGCTCAATATTGATGTTGAGCAATGTGTTGGTAGAGGCACGGGAATTGATGATGCTACCTTGGTTATTAAAACAAAACTCATTAACCAAGCACTTGATTTGCATCAACATGAGTTAGTTTCTCCTGAAGCTATTTTGGCTCACGTTGGCGGTTTTGAAATAGTGCAAATGACCGGGGCGATACTGGCGGCTGCGGAACAAAAAATATTAGTGGTGATTGATGGTTTTATCGCTACTGCTGCAGCATTAGTTGCGGTAAAATTATCTCCACAATCAAGAGGCTATTTAGTTTTTGCTCATGAGTCGCAAGAGCAAGGACATAAGCTTCTGTTACAACAGCTACAAGCAACACCATTGTTGTCGCTGGGATTAAGACTTGGAGAAGGCACTGGCGCTGCGTTAGCGTTACCGTTAATTCAAGCTGCGGTGAATTTTTACAATCAAATGGCCAGTTTCGATGATGCTGGCGTTAATAATGTGGTTTAAGGGAACAACATGTCTGGCGAGATAAAATGGTTGCGGCAGTTAAATTTATTTTTTGTGGCGATGAGTTTTTTTACTCGGATCCCCGTTCCATCGTGGGTGGTGATTGATAGTGATAAACTCAATAAAGCTAGCCGTTATTTTGGTTTAGTGGGTTTACTCATTGGCTTAATTTGTGCGTTGGTATTTTGGCTCGCACAGCTGATTTTACCGGCAAGCATTGCCATTTTATTAGCCATGGTGGCGGGTGTATTAGTGACCGGTGCCTTCCATGAAGACGGCTTAGCCGATACCGCAGATGGTTTTGGTGGTGGTTGGACGGTAGAAGACAAGCTGCGCATCATGAAAGATTCGCGTTTGGGCAGTTATGGTGCCTTGTCGCTGGGATTAGTGTTATTGCTAAAATGGCAATTGTTAGTCGAACTGGCTTTATATAGCCCAATGGCGGCGGTCAGTGCGCTTGTAGCAGGCCATACACTTAGCCGTGTTGTGGCATCAAGCTTGATTTTTAGTGAACAATACGTCCGAGATGACGACACCAGCAAATCAAAGCCAATTGCCCAAGACCAGCAATTAAATGATTTATTTATTTTAATCGCCAGCGGTATTTTTGTGTTGTTATGGCTTAACGGTGTGGCGGCGTTTGTGCTATTTATTACCTTGTGGCTAGTACGCATTTTGTTAGGCGGCTTTTTCCGTAAACAAATTGGTGGCTACACCGGTGACACACTAGGCGCTGCGCAGCAAATCAGCGAAGTGTGTTGTTACTTAGTTATTTTAGCGGTTGGATTAAGCTAATGATTCATTTGGTGTTAGGCGGTGCGCGTAGCGGTAAAAGTCGATATGCAGAGCAATGTGTGGCGGAATACGCTGCTATTGGTTATTCATGTGTTTACTTAGCCACAGCCACAGCGTTAGACCATGAAATGTCTGCGCGCATTAATCAACACCAACAAGACCGTATGTCCAGCGTCCATAGCTGGACATTGCACGAACAAGCTTATGACGTTGGCCAAACATTGGTGGCGATAGATAAACCACAACAAGTCATATTGCTCGATTGCCTGACGTTATTATTAACCAATCACTTATTGTTAAATGACGGCGCCTCGTGGGCCACGCAAAAGTCATTACTCATCGACAGTTTGTCTGCTTTGCAAAGCGATGTGGTGTTAGTCAGTAATGAAGTGGGCTCGGGCATAGTTCCCATGGGTGAGTTAAATCGTCGTTTTGTTGATGAAGCGGGCTGGCTCAACCAAGAAATAGCCGCAATATCTGATCAAGTCACTTTGGTGGTCGCAGGCCTACCGTTGGCCTTAAAAGCATAATGTCATTGGTTGACGATCAATCTTCAATCGCCCCACCATTACGTGGCGCATTAATGGTGCAAGGCACCACCTCTGATGCGGGTAAAAGCACGCTTGTTGCCGGTTTATGTCGTTTATTTTCCCGTCAAAATATTAATGTCGCGCCTTTTAAACCACAAAATATGGCGTTAAATAGTGCTGTAACTGCCGATGGCGGTGAAATTGGCCGAGCCCAAGCATTGCAAGCTATTGCTTGTGGTTTAGCACCCCATACAGATTTTAACCCCGTATTATTAAAGCCAAGTTCAGACACTGGCGCCCAAGTCATTATTCACGGTAAAGCGTTAACTACATTAGAAGCTAAGGCCTTTTTCGGACCCGAGAGTTATGGTTATAAAACCTTAGCGTTAGCGGCAGTGATGCAATCTTACAGGCGCTTGCAGCAACGATACTCGTTAGTGGTGATTGAAGGGGCGGGCAGTCCGGCAGAAATCAATTTACGTGAAGGTGATATTGCCAATATGGGCTTTGCCGAAGAGGCAGATTGCCCAGTGATCATTATTGCTGATATTGATAAAGGCGGTGTGTTCGCCCATTTAGTTGGTACGTTGGCATTATTAAGCCCGTCTGAGCAAGCGCGAGTAAAAGGCTTTGTGATAAATCGTTTTCGCGGTGACATCAGCTTGTTGCAGCCAGGAATTGATTGGCTTGAAGCCTATACCAACAAACCAGTATTAGGCGTATTACCATATTTGCACGATCTACATCTAGACGCTGAAGATGCGTTAATTGATACCTCTCAAAGCTCATTACCTACAGCATTGTCTGCCAGCCAACGTATGTCTGTATTGGTGTTAGTGTACCCAAGGATCAGTAATCATACCGACTTTGATCCGCTGCGTTTACACCCGCATATTGATTTTCATTATGTGAGTATGCAGAGCATGGCTCAATCATCCCATTGGCCCGCTGCAGATTTAGTCATATTACCTGGCAGTAAGAATGTTCGTGCAGATTTAGCTTTTGTGCGTGAGCAAGGTTGGGACATCGCCTTAACAAAACATTTACGTTATGGCGGTAAAGTCATCGGAATTTGTGGCGGTTACCAAATGCTCGGTGAGCTTATTGATGATCCTTTAGGTATTGAAGATAATGCTGGTTGCAGTGACGGATTGGGCTTATTACCGATTACGACCGTATTAACTGCCAGCAAAACCTTAACTCAAGTAAGGGGTCACTTACGCTTACAAGACCAGCAGGCAGAGTTTAGTGGTTACGAGATCCATTGTGGTGAGTCTTCACTCACTCAAAGCGACGTTATCCAGCCGCTATCGATTGAACAATACGCCCAGCAGCCAATGGCGATGGCCAAGCTTGATGGCATGGTGAGTAATGATCAACAAATTTTAGCGACCTATGTGCATGGATTATTTGACCATCCCGCTGCATGCCAACTTATTTTGCAATGGGCTGGCTTAGACAGTCGCCATACTATCGATATTAACCAAATTCGCGAGCAGCAACTAAATCGTCTTGCCGACGTATTAGAAGCGCATTTGGACATGAATACATTGAAAGGAATAATCTCATGACAACTGATAACCACGAAAATGAACAAGCTAACACTATTGATGCAAGCAAAGCTGAACGTCATAAAGCCCGCCAGCAGAAAGTCAAAGTGGGCGTTGATGCCAAAATTGCCGCAGCGCAAGACGAAAAAGGTATTTTGCTGGTACTAACCGGTAACGGAAAAGGCAAATCGACATCTGGTTTTGGTTCGATTACCCGCGCTGTGGGCCATGGTCATAAAGCCGCAGTGGTGCAATTTATTAAAGGCACTTGGGCTTGTGGTGAACGTAATTTACTCGAAGGTGCTGGAGTGCCATTTCATGTAATGGGTACCGGCTTTACCTGGGAAACTCAAGACAAAGAAAAAGACACCCAAGCAGCAATGGAAGCCTGGCTTGAGGCAGAAAAACTGCTTAAAGACGAATCGATTAATATGGTGCTGCTTGATGAGCTGACTTACATGGTCAGTTACCACTATATCGAACTTGAGCGAGTATTAACGGCATTAAGAAATCGCCCAGCGATGCAGCATGTGATTATTACAGGCCGCGCTTGTCATCGTGACATCATTGAATTAGCCGATACGGTCAGCGAAGTACAGCCGATTAAACATGCGTTTAACGAAGGTATTAAAGCCCAGTTAGGCTTTGATTATTAAAGTTATTTTTTATTTTTAATTATGGCCTGCGGCCACTAACGTCGTGGCGCTTCGCCCACACCAGATCTTTCAAACTTCGTTTGAATTAAGCTCGCAAGGTTCCACCCTGCACGGGCCAAAAGGGGATCAACAGCAATCCCCTCTTGGATCACCCCTGCCGTTCCGGCAACATTTTCAAAGAGCGAAAAGGTCGCGACGGAAATTGATTTAGCTTTAAATCGCGTATTTAATCGTCTTCGACCTTATTCAAAAATGCTAACGCCTCCGATGGGGCGTCCCTTCCCCTCGAAAGCTAGATGGCCATCCTTGGCCAGCTCACGTCATTTTCTTCAACGTCCTCAAGTTCAGAGTTGAATCAAACCCATTACAAGCAAGGCAAGTAACTTATTTATGACCCATTATGTGGCAAAACTCATAAATGGGTAATATAAAAGCTAAAGTATCGAAAAACCTCTCTTAAAAGGCGCAATCAGCACAGGTGATTAGCTACAAGGCTGTACAAAAAACAACTACCTAAAAAATCAAATTCCTATAGCATCTTGCATTTAGTAAAAAGTTACCGATTAATATGGATATGGCATAGGCTAAGTCCAACAAGCGATTTATTCCTTGCAAAACCACACAACGCATAAAAACTATAACGTTATATTTACCAGGAAGGTTCCATGAAAGCATCTGTTCTGCTAACGATATTTCTAATGCTGCCGGCAGTCGCGCAGGCGGAAACTTGCAATCTAAAAAATTCAGAAGTTTACATTAACCTTATATCTGATTTGAAAAACTCCATTAACCCTATAAATAGGTTTAATGTTAAATACATTTACACCCAAATACGTGCAGTTGATATTCCAGAAAATGAAATACCTGACAAAATCGCTAATTATACAGCGTTGCTTTACTACCTCCATGAAAACATTACAATCCATGGAGTTTATGCACCATCAAATAGCGCGTGCAGCAGATATATTTACAAAATATCCGGGGCACCTGATGAATACAAAAAACTTAGCTATGTAGCTGTTGGACTCGTGGATAATAAAATTACAAACATTTCATTTGAGGACGATGATACACCAATTGATGGTAAAGCTTTTGCTACACTTTCATATAGCGAGGTCAAGTAAATATAACTCATATGAGCCTCCTACCAGTCAATAGACGAGCCATTTTATAAAAGCTGTACTTGACTGTTTTTATAGTAAAATTTAAATTAATTATCAAATTCATCTATTTCGTATGTCGATTATATTTCAATCAACTAAATCATTAATCAAAGTATATACATAAAGGAGTTGTTGTTGACTCGTACTGATATGATTCAAAAACTGCAACAATTCGCCCCAATAATTACGTTGGTGACAGTAACTGATGACATGGGCTTTGAGTTTTCAGCGGTTGTACCTGACGGGGTGATCTATTCTGAATCAGGCATGTTATTGGAATATTCAAGTGGTCAGTGGCCGCCTAGTGAATGGGAAGATGATACTGATGAAGAGTTAACGTTGTTACGACAAGAGTTTTTGCTAGATGAAACTTGGCAAGTTATACCTTGGGCAGATTTGGAAGATAAAGAAATTGCCCAGTGGCTTGAAGATGTTCAGAACATCTAATGCGGAAGTTAGGAATAACTGAGATAAATCACTGCAGAGATGTCATGACTAACAATCTATTTTTGTACAGCTTGAGTTAAAGCCTTTATGTCAGTTGTTTGTATGATTGATTGTGAACTTAAATCTTCACCAAACCAGCGAGCAGTTATACTTTCAAGTTGGCCACTTTGAGTTAGGGTGTTTAATGCTTGGCGCATACTTTTGGCTAATGCTTCATCTGTATCTTTATGGGTGGCAATACCAATGGGCATGTTTACCACAGGCAATACAGCGGTAAAATCGCTTAGTTTAAAGCCCATTTTTTTAACGTCTTCGCGAAAACCCACTTCGTTATTGTAAATCAAATCTACGCGGTCAAAATTAAGCATTCTTAACGCCGCTAGTTGGCTTCTTACTAGGTATACATTGGGATGTATTCCATCGAGTTTAAGCCGATCTAGTGAGGCATCGTTTCGCGATAATGCCATAGAGTAACGATTAATATCATCTATGGTTTTAAGCTGAATGTCGGGACGATTACTTTTTCTATAGATCATATCTTGCACAGTATAAAAGTCGCCTATCCATTTGAAATAGGCTAAGCGTTTGTTGGTATTGGCAATTGAAAAAATAAACGTATTCGGGTACTTCTGCGCATTATAATAAGCGCGGCTCCAAGGCATGATTTTAATATTGATATCAAAATCAAGATATTGCTGGGTAGCATGTAAAATATCGATCGAAAAGCCTACCAATTCTCCTTGAGAATTTAGCGACTGAAATGGAGGATAACTTTCTGTGTAAAAAGTGACTGCAGGTCTAGCATTTGAAACTGGCGAACTGAAAAATATAATGATGAAAATCACCACAGATAAGTAGCGGAACATAAATAACAACACCTTAATTTAAGGCTTCCATGCACTTCATATCCGTTTTTATAACAAGTCTAACATAGTGTTATTATTTTGTGATCATTAACCCGTTGTGTTGTCAGATAATTAACCTGAGATCGGTTTAAGCCATAACAACAATAGCGCCAAACTCAGCATTCGTAATATTGAGTTGTGGCTTA
>NZ_JBEOPN010000052.1:0-19433 GCF_040310085.1 Shewanella sp. S1-58-MNA-CIBAN-0166
TCTGAACCCCGGGTTCCTCTTTATTAAAAGCAAGCTATCCCTCTTCTAGATTCAAGACCAAATGCCAAACCGACAAATATAAGGCCTTTTTATTTGGGTGAAAGATAGGGCTCTGAACCCCCGGGTTCCTCTTTATTAAAAGCAAGCTATCCCTCTTTTAGATTCAAGACCAAATGCCAAACCGACAAATATAAGGCTTATTTATTGGGGCTAAAGATAGGACTCTGAACCCCGGGTTCCTGTTTGTTAAAAGTAAGCTATCCATCCTCAATAACAGTTTTGAGTTTTATCTGCATTAACTGAATACTGTGAGCATTGATACCGAAAACGGCGACAAGGCACCACAAATTACCAGCGCAGGCTGTGCGTTTAAGTATCCCCTCCAAAAAACACAACACATCCTCATATTTGATTGCTATCAAGTTTCTCAGCTGTGCTGAATTCCGTAGGTGACCGATAGGTTACTAATTCAAAAATAGTTTTTTGATGTTTCGATTGAAGTTGATGAATTGAGTACATCGAGCAGAGCTGTCGCCAAAGCAATGGAAATGAGCTATGTTACTTGTTCAGAGGATGGGTGGCACAGTTTTTTTCTACCGTTTAGGTCTTGGATATAGTGTAAAAAATTGAAGCTCTAATCTCATTTTGTTTTTCGTTTTATTAATATTTTTTTCGCTCATTAACTAAGTGATTTGCTTTGATACTTAATCAAGCTTACCTTATATTAAAGAATATCTGTTCGTTAAAACTGTTTTAGTATTGAAGTTAAAAAACAGTAATAAGTAGACTTTTGTGATTGATTAAAAGGCAAAAAGTTCTTATTTACAAAAGCTGATTAATCCATAACTTTTTATCCCAAACAGTATAAAGGCCATGCACAAGAATACGATAAGCCAAGAGGTTAATGAGTTAGTTTTAGATGCGACTAATGTTGGCGTCTGGGATTGGCGTGTTGAAAATGATGGTCTTGTTTGTAATGAACGTTGGGCTGAGATTATAGGGTATACCTTATCGGAGTTAATGCCTGTTGATTACCAAACTTGGCTAGATGTATTGCACCCAGATGATTTGCCTAGGGCAATTAAAAATTATGATTACCATTGTCAAGGCCAAAGCGAACTTTGTGAGTTAGAAGTTCGTATGAAACACAAAAGCGGTCATTATGTTTGGGTATTGTCTACAGGCAAAGCTATTGCATGGGATGTTGAAGGCAAGCCGACACGAATGATTGGCATGCACCAAGAAATAACCTTTCGTAAGCGGCAGGAAGAACTACTTGCAACCACAACCGAGTTATTGAGAGAATCTCAAGAGATAGGCAAGCTAGGTGGCTGGCAACTCAACTTGCATAACGGTGACTTGATTTGGACAGATGAAACTTACCGAATTTATGAAACAACTCCGCAAGAATATATTCCTACCGTTGAAATGGGGGTAAGTTATTTATTACCCGATTCCAAAAAATTATTCCAAGAAGCGCTTGATGCTGCGATTCAACTTGGCGAAGAGTACGACTTAGAGCTTGAAACTTATACCACCAAAGGACGAAAGATTGACGTTAGAACGACTTGTCATATCACGTATGTCGATGGTGTTGCTGAAAAATTAAGTGGTATATTTCAAGACATTACCGACGAGAAAAATAATCAACGGAAACTTGAAAAAAGTAATCAGGTATTAAAAGAAGTAAATGAGAAGTTAAAGTTTGCAGCCAACTATGATCCACTAACACATTTGCCAAACAGAAATTTGTTAGCTGATCGAATGCAGCAAGCGCTTATCAAAGCGCAGCGTAATAGCAAACAAATAGCTATAGCCTTCCTAGACTTGGATGGCTTTAAAGAGGTAAATGATGCTTACGGTCATGATATAGGAGATGAGTTTCTTTGCCTTGTTGCAAATAGGTTTAAAACTGCAATACGAGAGGATGATACTCTTGCCAGGTTTGGTGGCGATGAGTTTGTTTTGATTCTTGATGATTTAGACTGTCATCATCAAGCAACAGAAATATTACAGCGAATACTTTCTTCAATTACAGAAATATTTATTATTGAAAATAAGCGCCTTTCTATAACGGTGAGTATTGGCGTGACATTTTTCCCACAGGATAATAGTTACCCAGACATACTTATTCGTCATGCTGATCAGGCTATGTATAGGGCTAAAGAGCAGGGAAAGAATTGCATTCATGAATTTGACTTTGAAAATGATGTAGCGATAAAACTCCAGTATCGAGAGTTAGAATACATAAGCAATGGATTTAATAACAATGAGTTTTTGTTATTCTACCAACCAAAAATTAATATGGAAACTAATGATATTATAGGTTTAGAGGCCCTTATTCGTTGGCAACATCCGACAGAAGGTCTTTTGTCACCCTTTCGCTTTTTGCCCTACATTGAAGAAGAGCCTCTAGCAATTGAGTTAGGTAAATGGGTAATTGACCAGGCAATAAAGCAGCATAATGAATGGCGACGCTTAGGAATAGTTATACCTATCAGTGTCAATGTCAGTCCATTACAACTTCAGCATGAAGATTTCATTAAACAATTAAATGAAATCTTATTTCTCAACACTAGTTTTCAAGCGGGTCAGCTTGAATTTGAAATTTTAGAATCCAGTATTATTAAAGATACTCAGCACATCGCTGAGGTTATTAGTCAATGTAAACAGTTAGGGATACGTTTTTCGTTAGATGATTTTGGTACGGGGTTTTCATCTTTAAGCTATTTGAGAAAGTTAAAGACTGATGTTATAAAAATAGATCAATCTTTTGTCATTGACATGTTAGATGATATGGATGATCAAGCCATTGTAAAAAGTGTCATTGAATTATCGAAGACCTTCGGTCGTTCTGTGATAGCAGAGGGGGTTGAAACCCAAGAGCATGGTCGGCAATTACTCAAAATGGGATGTCAATTAGCACAAGGTTTCGGTATAGCAAGGCCAATGCCAGCAAGCTCAATCCCTGAGTGGATTAATTTATGGAATACGTCTCCTCCTTGGATTTGTAAATGAGGGTTATGAGTTAGTCTTTAGTGTGTGTTGATCTTTGTGTGAAAATCATATGAAAGCTATTTTTCAACAACTGTAACCGTCATCTGCGCTTATAAAGTAGTAGGTTATCGATCTCATGTGTTCACCTAAAGTCATGTACGAGATAATAATATCACCTCTATTTAGGTGGCCAAAATAACTATGCCACTTGTATCTCTACACTAACGCAAGTGGGTATTATTAAGGTCTCGATATAAGGCTTTTATCGCATCTCTTAACCATTTTATTTTTGGATTTTGATTGTTTCGTTTATGCCAAATCATGGTGAAGGGAATCATCAATTTATCTTGTAATGCTTTATCTACCGGAATAGGTAAACACACTAAATCTGTGTGTTTATTACGACAGTAGTGCTGACAATATTGTGGTGCAGTGGTAATCATGTTGTGACCAGACTGAGCTGTCATAAACAAAGATTGTTCGAACGTGGCCATGGTTAATTCAATATTACGGCTTAAGCCCATTTCTATTAACACTTCATCTAATGCCCAGGTGTCTGACTTTTCCCATGTGATGTTAATTTGTGGGTATTTTACAAAAGTATCAATATTCCAATCTTCTTTTAAGGCTGGGTGATCTTTATGTAAATACACTAAGGGGAGGTCGGTAAATAATACTTCGTAATTGATAAAGTAGGGTAAAAGTTTAATCGATTCTTTTGATCTTGGGTGGCTCTCTCGGCCTGTAAAACCAATGTCGACTTCTCCTCGAATGATCGCCTCAATTGAGTCATAGTCCCAGTTATGAACTTTGACTTTAGCATCTGGATACTGCTGAAAAATTTGCTGTGTAAGTTGATTAAACATCGTCAGTAGTAATGGCGATTCCATCGCAAGATTAAAGCGCACACCATTAGGGATCTCATCGCCGCGTTTTGCGAGTATTTGACTGCTGACTTGTAACCAGTCAGCAAGCTCTTGTTCCATACTGATGGCGAGTGACGTTGGGCTAAATCCATGAGGTGTTTTTATAAACAAAGGGTCGTCAAACCATTCTCGTAACTTGCTGAGAGATTTGCTCACCGTTGACGGCGTCACGTTCAGTTTTTTTGCTGTTTTAGTGACGCTTAATTCTTGTAATAACAATTGCAGAGTGATCAGCAAGTTTAGATCAAGGCGTGCTAATGATTTCTTCATTGGAAATACTCGGCAGTGGTGAGGGAATGAATACTATTAAAACAGCGCTGATAACGCCACCCATTAACAATATTAATATCAGCATATTCAATGCACTTATACCAAGCAAGCCTAATAGCCAAATATACAAAGCTGAACTGCAAATTTGAGCCACTCCGAGCATAGAACTGGCGACACCCGCTCGATAACGATAGGGGCTAAGCGCTTGGCTCATTACCACACCAAACCCAATTGAAAATCCTGCACAGATAAGACTAAGACCAAATAGACTGATAAATTGGTTATCGGCACTGAGTTGAGTCTGCCCGAGGATGATTGCGGCAGACACAAACAATAATTGAGATACCAGCATCAAACTGCGTTGCTTGATATATGACAACGCCAATGGCATAGCAAATGAGGTGAGCATACTAACAAGTGCCGTTAATGCCATCGCAATTGAATACTCGCCGCGACTAAAGCCCATGATATTCATGATCAACATTGGCGATACATTTACAAACGTAAGAATTGCTGTAACGGCAATGGCACTAATGATTAGTCGGCTTAAAAAGAATCGTTGGTAAAAGGATTCTGTCGCAGTTGTGGGTTGAGTTGTTGATTGAGTGAGGGGGTGGGCTGTTAATGGATCTGTTGTTTCGACTGTTGTTACATTAGCTCGTGATGATTGGCGTGTAGTATTGGTTTCTTTTAAAACAAATACTGACATTAAACACACCATTCCGCCCATAGCCGCCATGGTGATGAACAGACTTGGCCATGGAAAGCTAAGCATGATCAAATGACCAATCACCGGGGCGATAACGGGCATTATGCAGGTTATCCCATTGACCATAGATAATATTTTTGCTCTGCGTTTATCGTCCAGCTTGTCACGTAAAATAGCAAACGCGACCACGTAACAACTGCCAGCGCCAATACCTTGAATAAAGCGGACGATTAAAAAAGATTGGCTGTTTTCTACTGTACTGGCCATGAACGAAGCTAATGTAAAAATAATAGCGCCAGTAATTGCTATGGGTCGTCTGCCGATAACGTCTGATAATTTACCGGCAAATACCATCGTTGTGGCCATACCCGCTAAATACACAGAAAAAGCGATATGGAGTTGTGACTCACTTGCACCTAAGTCTTTGGCGATTTGTGGTAAACCAACTAAATAAAGGTCAATTGCAGTGGGATAAAGCAGAACCAGCGCGAAGCTACACAGTATAAATCTAGTCATAAAACCCTCACTTAATGTTGCAAGGATAATAGATTGATAGCCTTGTCGGTGCGAGTTGCCTTTTTGACAACAGGTATTTCTATTTACGACATCGCATTGATTAATTTGAATCTACTCACGTTGATTACATCAGCAGAAATGTCTTGATAAAAATGAGCTGCAGAGCATCGCTAAGCGTATTGAGTTCGCAGACTTCAGAGCTTTATTCAATCGAGCTCGCGGTTTTTATACGTTCACTCTTTAGATTAGGCCGTAAAAAAGGTTTGCTGAAATTATTGAAACGATGCTCCGGTCTTTGTTCATCATGGAGTCAGAAAACTGTTGAGCATCAACTATACTATTACCATTAATGATTGAAGTTGATTTTTAGTTATCACCTTAAAAATCAAAGTGTCAATTGTCGAAAGCCGTTGTCTTTAGCGCTTGTTATTCATGTTTTTAATTTTACTGACTCAATTTTACGCTTCAAATTTTACCGAAAAGTACCAATACACTTAATTACACAAAAGGTCTTAACAATGAGAATAATAAGCCGTCTTTACTTTGGCTTTGCAAGTTTACTGGTCATTATGGTTGGTATAACCTTGTTTGGTTTACTCAAAATAAGTATCGCAGACAATAATTTAACCAAATTGTCAGAGCAGACAGCAGTTGAACAGCGCCAAGCGATTAATTTCAGAGGCAGTGTGCATGATCGAGCCATTTCAATTCGAGATGCCGTATTAGTCAATAATGCTTCACTGTCACAACAGCATCAAAATGATATTAATCGTCTTAAACAGTTTTATCTCACAGCTGCAAAAACACTTAATACTATGTATGCCAACGTGCAGCACAGCAATGAAGAGTTAAGCCTACTGCAAGCGATTAAAGACATTGAAGTGACCACGCTAGCGGCTACTGAAACCTTGTTACAGATGGTTAATTCGAGCCGTAATAATGCTGCGACAGAGAACCTATTAGTGGTAGTTTCACCTTTATATAGCGAATGGCTAAAAAGAATTAATAAGCTAATTGATTATCAAGAAGCGCAGATTCAACAACAAGTTTCAGCAGCGCGTGAGCAAACAACCAGTTTTCAGTCGGTGATGCTAGTTGTAACCGCCATTGCACTATTTATTGGGTGTATGGTGGCGTTAACTTCTGTTAAGCGCTTAAAAAATATTATTGGCGGCGAGCCGGAATATGCAGCCAGTGTGATCCAACAAATCGCTTCAGGTGATCTCACGGTAAAATTAACCGTTAATTCTTCTCAGAGTATATTAAGTGCAGTGCAGGATTTAACCGTTAACCTGACCGACATAACCCAAAATTCCATGTTGGCCGCAAATAAGTTACTTGCGGCGTCTAAAGATTTATACCAAACGGCAAAGCAAAACGAACACCTCATTAATAATCAAAAATTAGCGACCGATAATGGTGCTGCAGCGATCACCCAGATGTCGAGTACCGTTTCAGAAGTCGCAAACCATACCAGCGAAGCTGCGCTACTATCACAAACGGCCACAAATGAGTTTAATGCTGGTCAGATTGAAGTGACTAAAACACAGACTGATATTGATGCGTTAGCCGTTAAAGTAAGTGAAGCGGCACAGATCATTGATTTACTATCACAAGACAGTAAAGAAATTGGATCTGTGTTAGATGTGATTCAAGGTATTGCTGAACAAACTAATTTGTTGGCGTTAAATGCGGCCATTGAAGCTGCACGTGCAGGTGAACAAGGCCGAGGTTTTGCCGTTGTTGCTGATGAAGTGCGTAATCTTGCTCAGCGTACACAAGAATCAACAAGACAAATTCAAGCTGTAATTGAAAGCATGCGCGCCAGTTCTGTTAAAGCAGTGACTGTTATGAACGAAGGTCAAGAGCAAGCCAATAGTAGTGTTCAGCAAGCTAAAAACGCTGGAGAATCATTACAGGCTATCAATATATCGGTAATTAAAATAAGTGATATGAATATTCAAATTGCCACAGCCGCAGAGCAGCAGTCTGTGGTTGCTGCGGATATAAATCAAAACTTTATTCAAATTACTCATTCAGCATTATTGGCTCAGCAAGAAGCCGGTAAAATTACCGCGGCCAGTTATCAACTTGAAGAGCTTGCTAAAAGCTTAGAATTAAATGTAAAACAGTTTAAGACCGAAATATAGTTATTCGTTTTGTGAAAAGGTGACAGATTAACGCTGACAAATCACTCATGTTATTTGTCAGCGTTAATTTAATCAATTTTGAGTTTAGTTAACTTTTGGCTTTATCAATTTTAGGTTTAATCAACTTTTGGCTTTATCAATATGGCTTAAGCACAGGCTGATTTTATTTCTATCTCAACCTTACCAATAACCAAGTACTTTCCACCACAGTCCGCCGACAACACCCCAAATGGTTAAATTGACAACACTCATAATAATGCCCATTACCCACCAGTCTTCCATTGATACGTAACCGGAGCCAAAGATAATCGGTGAGGTGCCAGTGGCATAATGCGTGAGCGACATCATTAAAGATGATGCGCCTGCAAGGAGTAAACCTAGGTATAAAGGTGGGGCACCTAATGCGATGCCAGCGGCGAAGAATGCTGCAAACATGGCGGTAATGTGCGCAGTGGTGCTGGCAAAAAAGTAGTGTGCATAAAAGTAAACCACCACCAATATGATCACTGAAATCATCCAGCTGACACCAATTTGGGCGATATTGGTTTCAACCACACCAGAAAACCAATCGACTAATCCCAACTTATTTAAGAACGTTGCCATCATGACTAATGCTGAAAACCACACCACGGTATCCCAAGCGGCTTTTTCTTTAAGCACATCTTCCCAACTCAGTACCCCGCTAATTAACAAAATGGATAAGCCTAAAAATGCGACTGCAGTGGTATCAACCGCAAAATCCGCCCCTAATATCATGGCAGGTACTCCTGCCCATAAGATCAGTAATAGCGAGAACACACTCACCATGATTTTTTCAGCAAAAGTCATAGGGCCCATGTCAGCCAACTTTGACTTAGCGTAAGCTGTTGCGTCTGGCGTGCGCTTTATTTCTGGGGGGTAAACCGCATAGATAACCAGTGGCATTAGCGCAATACAAAGCAAACCTGGCAATAATGCTGCCAGTGCCCATGTGCCCCAAGTAATACTGATATCTGCACCTGTGGCATCAGCAATCAATTTGACTATTAATGGGTTAGGTGCAGTCGCGGTAATGAACATTGCCGAGGTAATGGGGTTGGTATGATAATTCACTAAGGCAAGATAATGGCCTATTTTGCGTGATGTTCCTTCTTCTGGAGACGAACCCAAACTCGCTGCAATTGACTTCATTATAGGGTGAATAATTCCGCCGCCTCGTGCCGTATTACTGGGTGTGACAGGTGCAATGACCAGCTCTGATAACGCTAACGCATAGCCAATACCAATGGTTTTTCGCCCAAACAAAGCAATAAAGTAATAGCCAATACGGTTCCCTAAACCTGTTTTAGCTAATCCGCGTGAGATGATAATCGCAATACCAATTAACCAAATCAGTGAGTTTGAAAATCCACTTAAGGCATCCTTAATGGCATCAGCTGGCTTGTCATTGGTTACGCCTGTTAATGCAACGAGTGTAATGGCTAATATGGCAATAGCCCCAATAGGCATCGCTTTACCAATAATTGCGACAATAGTACCAATAAACAAAGCCAATAAATGCCAGGCATTGGCCGACACACCTTCCGGTGAGGGGACGATGAACCAAAGAAATATAATTATCGCAATTGAAATCAGACCTGGAACAATTCGGATGTCGGTAGTTTTCATTGCAGTATCCTTAGGTTTGAGAATACACCTTTAGCAATGACAATAAATGTCGTTATCATTTGGTCAATTGTTAAAGCGGATCGGAGCAGTAACTTGATACTAAGTCTTTGTGATATTTAAATTTGTGAAGTTATTCTCATTGTTGATATGTGTCATATTTAGTTTTCTATTCAATCGTTTATTGACTCGCTGGCTGTGTTGATTGACGTGACTAATTGGCTAGAAAAACAATATATGATTACACCGATAATGCTATTTTTATCGAATTTGGCGATTGGAGGGCTTTTTAACCTCATTAACATTGGTATATACAAAACTGCTGGTTATTCATAATTTCTGCGTAGTTGCTACACATTTCATTGTTAAGCTTTATCTTATATTTACACCTATGAGATATGACATGAATTCTTCACCTTTAAGTTTGCTTACTCTTGCCATCACCTTAGCATTAACCTTGGGGTTAACTGGCTGTGGCGGTTCTGAAGACAGCACCGATGTAACAGATGCAACCAGTTCAACCGATACTTCAACAGATACCGGCACCGATACGGGAACAGAAGATTTAGGCAGTGGCATTTTACATACTGCGTACTATGAGTTTGATGATAACAACGTCAATGTGGTGCTCAGTGGCACGAACGTTGTTATTGAAACCAATGGTATGCCTAACCATACATCGCCTTATTGGTCTGCTAGTAATGAGCTGCATGTTGAACCTACTGTTACTTCTTACGCACAAATGGCCCCCGGCTACATTGATGACTTTGTGGGGACCTATACGTTAACGGTAGATAACAGCCCATCTAAAGCAACATCAACCTCTGCTACCGGCTTAGGTGCAATTGTATCTAAATTATTTTGACTCTTCGGTTGATAAAATCTTGGCTAGTTGCTTTCGATAAACATTATGCGTAACGCTGCTGCTTTACTCGTTTTTAGGTTTATTTTCTAGCTGACTTAAATGCTGCTTAATAAGCTTTATCATTGCTTGAGCCGCAAATGATAGATGTTTCTGTTTACGCCAAAACAATGATAACTCCCAGCGTAAATCTTCACTGGCTAAGGGGACATTCACAACCGCTTCGACCCGGTATCGTTCAGCAATAATTTTTGGCAGTATCATTACTCCAGAGCCTGCCGCGACTAGTGCAATGCCAAAATCAGCATGACTGACTCGAGTGATATTTTGGGGTTTAAATCCCGCTTTGGCACAAGCTTCAAGCACTAGCTCATATAAGGCGTATTCTGGCTCAAACATCACTTGGGCCAATTGATCAAGCTCACTTAACTGTAACGTTTCTTTACTCGCAAGTTTATGGCCTGCGGGTAATACAACCACCATTGACTCATTGCGAATACGAATACCACAAAACTCATCATCGAAATCAATAATCCCTGTCGCAAGTTCTATTTCATCTTTGTGTAAGGCTGCCGTTTGCTCTATACCGCCGCGCACCAATAATTGCAGCTCAATACTCGGATATTGTTGTCTAAATTGAGCTATCACAGGGGCAAATAACTCTGCACTGCCTAATGGAGCTAGCCCTAATTTTAGTGAACCACCACTTAAATTACGTAAACAATCCAGTTCAGCCATCATCAGTTGACGGGCTTCCATTAACTTTGAGGCATGGCGATAAACTACTTTCCCTGCTTCAGTTAGCCTGATTTGCGAGCCACGCTTTCCGCGTTCTAGCAATATCATATCAAGCTCTTCTTCCAGTAAGCGTATTGCTTTTGAGAGGGCAGGTTGAGTCACAAATGCTGTGTGACATGCTTTAGCGAAACCGCCAGCATTAACAACCTCTATGAAATAGTGCAGTGTTTTAAGATCCATTAACATAACCAGAAGTGATGTAGTCAATCATTAATATTCATTTTTTTTATCAATTAAGCAAGGGTAAACTCCGCATATCAACTACATAACCATTGTGTGAAATCAAATGTTATCTCTACTGAATACTCATCGCACCTATTTAAAGTGTAAAACAACCTTAGTCATCCAAGTGGGTGGTCTATGTTTTTTTGCATGGTTATGCCAGTGGGCAGCTCTCTGTGTTCATTCGATTATTCCAGGAAGTGTTATAGGGTTAGGTGTTCTATTCATCTTATTGTCTTGCCATTGGGTGCCTGAAAAAATTGTCAACCAAGGTTCAGCATGGTTAATCGGTGACTTGCTATTATTTTTCATTCCTCCTGTTGTCGCTATTACCAAATATCAGTCAATACTCGAAAGCTATGGTGCAGAGTTGATTGTATGTATGTTATTGGCGAGTACGAGTGTGTTATTGGGTACGGCGTTTATTGTCGATAAGCTATTTAAATTTGAACGTCAGCAACGTTTAAACAGCATTACATCTCAGCGCTTACGTGCTGTTTAAAATTGAATATAATGGGGTGTAACAATGAATAGTTCGTTATTAGGTGTATTGTGTTTATTACTCACGTTGGTCGGTTATTATTTTAGTAAGCGCTTGTATTTACGTCAGCAACGCATTTGGTTTGCCCCCATTATTTTAGCCCCTACTATTATTTTGTTGACTGTAGTGATATTTCAAATTCCATTGGTCGATTATTTTCAATTTACCCATTGGCTACCCGCGTTATTAGCGCCTGCGACTATTGCATTTGCAGTGCCAATTTATAGAGAAAGGGCTCTGATTAAACGTTATCCGTTAACCATAAGTGTTGGCGTATTAGTGGGGTTATGTTTAGGCGTTGGTTCATCATGGTTGATTCTCCATTTCACTCATATGCCGGCAGAACTATCTAAAAGCCTCATTGTAAGATCGGTTTCAACTCCCTTTGCTATCGAAGCTACAAGCGCATTTGGTGGCGTCCCTGAATTAACCGCAATGTTAGTGTTAGTGACAGGTATTATGGGAATGCTCATTTGCGATCCTCTTTTTAAAGCTGCCAACATAAAAAGCAGCTTGGCACGAGGTATATCATTAGGCGCGTCAGCCCATGGCGCAGGAGCCGCTAAAGCGAATCAAATTGGCCGAGAAGAAGGCGTCGTCGCAAGTTTAACCATGATTTTTACTGGCATAGCCATGGTGATAACCGCGCCTTTATTTGCGTTACTGTTTAATTAATCTCATATTTGTTTCGACAAATCGTTACGCGATAAAGACTTTCCCTTCGATTGAAATATAGAGTTCTTGCTCACTCGTCACCGCGCTGGAATGCAATTTTATGTACATTATGGCGCAATGTTGATGTTATTAGCATCTTCAAAATCGAATCAAATCGATAGATAAACCTACTCGGATTGATGCTTTCATCACCTATGTTGGTGAGTTAACTGCCCAGGTTAATCAGTCAATCAATATCGTCCGCAATAAGAGCAATAAAACCCACATATTTGGCATGATGATATGGCCTCAGATGTAAGGTTGCGCTTTATTCTTTGTAAGTGGTACTCATAACCGCAAACTCTCCATCACTCCATCACTCCATCTCACATCGGCCTGTATAGCCTCACTGGCACCTGTAACTCCTTCCAAGTGAGTTTTTCTGCCAACGTATCCGTTGGCAATCCTGTTCATCTATGCGCTCCCACTAGAATCTATATTGCGTTAGAAACATTGTTTGTTATGCAAACTAAAAGCCAACTAAATTCAAGAGTGTCTGAAAGAACCGTGGCAATTTTCAACATGAGATCACGCGCTCATAATCAACACATTCAGATTGGTATGTAAATTAATTACTGTATTCTCGTTTTGTAATTACTATTTTTTTTAAACAAAATAACGATTTTGCTACATCAAATAGTGCATTTATTTCTGACGATGCATTGCGCTTTCCAATTGACTAAAAGAAGTATTCAATGAAAAGTATAAATTCTCTCATAACAGCCTCAGTACTGTTACTTATTTGCAGTAGTTCAGTACAAGCCGAAAATTTCTCCGCGGATAACTATTTGTTCGGTGATATTGGTGGTATCCGAAGCCAGATGCATAATGCCGGTATCGACGTTAGCTTAGGTTATACCTTCGAAACCGGAGGCAACTTAACAGGTGGCCAACATCATGCCACTAGTTATGCAGATCAAACCGTTCTTGGTGTTAACTTCGACCTCGAAAAATTATTAGACTTGTCCGATGCCAACTTCCATTTGTCACTGACCAATAGGGGTGGGCAGAGCCAGAATATTAATGATAAAGCTGAAATCGGCCAGTTAATGCAATCTATAGAAGTGTTTGGCCGCGGCAGAGTGACCCGTATTTCTGAGTTTTATTATGAGCAAAAGCTGCTTAGTGACGACCTCAATATTAAGTTAGGCCGTATGAATGTTGGCGCTGAATTTGGTGCTTTCCAATGTGAATTTGCCTATCTTGGATTCTGTGGATCCCAATTCGGTAATGTTAATTCCACGGTTTACAACTGGCCTATAAGCCAATGGGCGGGTGTCGTCAAGTATCAGCTAGCGCCAGAATGGTATGTAAAGACCGGGGTTTACCAAATGAACCCAAGCTGGCTTAAAAACAGTCAAAATCTTAATTTGGGCAGTCCTCATGGCACTTTGGGAGTGACGATTCCTGTAGAACTTGCTTGGATGCCCAACCTCAATGACTTACCAGGTACTTATAAACTGGGTTATTGGCATGATACCGTTGGCGGTGAAGATCTTTACTACAATCAAGATGGTAATCCCTTGATTATTGATGGTGGCAAAGCACGTCAACATGACAGTAAAGATGGCGCTTATTTTGTCGCAGAGCAACAGGTTACTGCTGTAGATGGTGATTCTGTCCGCGGTCTTAGTGTGTTCCTTATGGGGACGTTGAACGATCAAGATATCACTACTGTGGATAAATCATTGGCATTAGGGGTGAATTATCAAGGTCCATTTGCTGCTCGTCCGACAGATAAATGGGGCTTAGCCGCTAAATACCTACATGTGAACGATAGCATAGCTGATAGCGCTCAGCTTTATAATGACAATCACGCACTTTATATGCCTATCCAGGAAACAGAGACGGTCATTGCTAGCTATTACAAATTTCAAGTGACTAAGTATTCTGCTATTCGTCCTGAAATTCAGTACATACATAATCCAGGTGGTATCAGTGAGAATAATGATGCTTGGGTTGTCACTCTCAAAGGTGATATTGCATTTTAACTAAAGCTGAAATAACTATGCCACTACACTAATATAAGTAACCGTTATTGTAGATGTTTTAGATTCGATTATAGATGAATAAACGCAAGGCTAAATACAGAGGTAACGTTTTCAATCTGCGCTGGGGATTGCTAACGTTTTGGGATACTGGTAACAATTAAGTAATTTTGTTACCAATATCATATCTCGGAGATCTGGTTGGGACATCACATCTTACCTTTGGTAAATTAGTGCCAGATCACTAAGGTATTTACTGCGATTATCCGTGATATTTACCTAAAGAATATCGTCGTCCCTACACATTAAGGAGTGGCAATCGTTGGTCTCCTTAAAAATGTTCATTTAGTTGTGCTAATAGTCAGATTGATAAGGGAGTAGTGAGTAATCATGTAAGCAGCAGCTTTTCATTTTTACTATTTTCACTGCAAAAAATAAAAAACATTAATATTATGCAGTTAAGTGTTTAATTCGGAGTTCCAATGAATAAAAAATCTTCAACCACAATTCAGTTGCTGGCCCCTTTTACGGGGGTGTGCTGTCCACTGAGTCAGGTTCCTGATGCCGCATTTTCCCAAAAGATGGTGGGTGATGGATTAGCGATAGACCCTACAGAAAACATTCTTCACGCCCCATGTGACGCCACCGTTACTCAAATACATCCTTCTAAGCATGCCGTGACTTTATTAACGGCGACTGGCATCGAAATTCTGCTTCATATAGGTGTCGATACCGTTAAATTGAAAGGCGAAGGATTTAAGGCATTAGTGAAAGTGGGTGATGCTGTAAAAGCTAAAACGCCACTGATTGAGCTGGATTTAGATAAAGTGGGTTGCGGTGTAAAAAGTTTGCGTACCGTCATACTGCTCACGGATATGACCAGAATTATTACATTAACACCAACGACTGAACAATTTGTCAACGCGGGCGATCTGTTATTTAGTGCAGAGGTATCAGCGGCAGTTCGTGCTGTAACAAAGTCAGATGACATGGTCAGTTCTGCGCCAATAGTGGTTATTAATCCAACCGGTATTCATGCTCGGCCTGCTGCTGCCATTGTCACTGCGATTAAAGCATTTGACTGTGACGTGATGATTGATAAAGCAGGCAAGCAAGCAAATGCTCGAAGTGTGGTTGGTCTTATGGGGTTAGACATCGCTTTTGGTGAGCAGATTGTTATTCTCGCTAAAGGTAAAGATCAGCAAGCGGCAATAGCAGCATTATCTGAGGCGATAAGCACTGGTTTAGGTGAAGAGGGCGCCGATGCTTCACTTGTGACTAAGAACGTTAAAAGCGACTTCGATCCTTTTTCCGAACCATCACTACTACTACAAACGAGCCAAGATCCACGTCAGCTGATTGGTGTGGAGGCATCTCCCGGTCAAGTTAAAGGGCGTTTATACGTGATTAAAGCTGAAGTGCCTAAGTTTGACACTTTTGCCGACGATGCACAGATTGAACAGCAAACTTTAGACGATGCAATGAAGGTGGCTAATCAAACCTTAGTCGAACTGGTTGAAGAGCTGCATAACAAGGATATGGGGCAAAAAGCCGATATTTTTGTGGCCCACCAAGAGCTAATGTCAGATCCTGATTTGTACGATGACTGTATTATTGAATTACAGCAAGGTAAGTCGGCCCCTTATGCCTGGAGTAAGAGTATTTGTCGCCAAGCGGACAAACTTGCTGGAATGGAAAACCCATTACTCGCAGGACGTGCCACAGACCTTATCGACGTTGGCAATCGGGTTTCACGCATTATGGCGGGATTGTCTCAGGATACTATTCCGGCTGAACTCCCCGAAAATACTATTTTAGTCGCTAAAGATTTAACCCCTTCAGATACTGCCAAACTAAACCCCGCATTCGTTAAAGGCATTTGCACCACTTTAGGAGGGGCATCAAGCCACAGTGCTATTTTAGCTAGAGCAATGGGTATTGCTGCTATGGCTGGTGTTGAAGCTAAGATCATGACCTTGCACGGTACTGAGGTGTTACTCGATACAGCAAAAGGTTATCTATTATTGTCGCCAACTGAAGCTGAAATGGCACAACTTGATGTGATTAAAAATGCCGCTGAGCAGCAGAAAACCTTGGCTTTCGCGCACAAAGATGAGACAGCCGTTACCTTAGATGGAGTGCGATTTGAAATTGCCGGCAATATCGCTAAAGTCAGTGATGCCCAAAAATTAGTTGAAATGGGAGGCGAAGCGGTTGGTTTATTGCGTTCTGAATTCCTTTATCAAGACCAATCAGTTGCACCTTCAGAGGATGATCAGGAACAAGTCTATCGTGCGGTATTGCAAACGTTAGGACAGCGTCCTTTAGTTGTACGTACGTTAGATGTAGGAGGAGATAAGCCGTTAGCCTATTTACCTTTGCCTAAAGAAGACAATCCATTCCTCGGTGAGCGTGGTATCCGTGTCGGTTTAGATAAGCCCGCTGTATTACGACAACAAGTTCGTGCGCTATTAAAAGCGGCTGAGGCGGGCAACTTACGCATTATGTTCCCGATGGTAGCGTCTTTGTTTGAGCTTAAGTTAGCCAAACAAGTTGTAAAAGAAGAAGCCGAAAAATTGGCTATCGATATTAGTGGGATCCAAATTGGCATCATGATTGAAGTGCCATCGGCAGCCGTAATGGCAGATGTGTTGGCTGAACATGTCGACTTTTTCTCTATTGGTACTAATGATTTGACTCAATATACCTTAGCGATTGATCGTGGACACCCTAAGTTAGCCGCCATTGCTGATGGATTGCATCCTGCAGTATTACGCCTGATCGATATGACGGTTAAGGCCGCGCATGCCAAAGGTAAATGGGCTGGCATTTGTGGTGGATTGGCCGGCGAAAAAGATGCTGTGCCTATTTTGGTCGGCTTAGGTATTGATGAACTGTCTGTGAGTGTGCCTTCAATTCCAGAAGTGAAGCATCAAGTGCGTCATTTAAATCAGCAAGCGTGTCAGCTTATAGCTGCTAAAGCGATGAGCTGTGCAGATGCCAAAGATGTTCGAGCATTAATGCGAGATCCTAATACGTTACTTGCCGTTAAAGGCGATATTGAAAAACGTTGATCACTTGGTAATCTATTAAAATTTCTAAGGTTGTATTATGACATCTAAAACAATAACAGCAGCTAAACCGAAGAAGGCTATGATGAGTGGCGCATTTTCGGTTTTACAAAAAGTGGGCAAATCGGTCATGTTGCCGGTTTCCGTATTACCCGTGGCGGGTATCTTATTAGGCGTTGGGAGCGCAGGTTTTAGTGTGCTCCCCGATATCGTCAATGTGTTAATGGTACAAGCGGGCGAAGCCATTTTTAGCAATATGGGATTGCTATTCGCGATAGGTATCGCGTTAGGATTTGCTAAAAATGATGGTGTGGCTGCTATGGCGGCCTTAGTGGGATATGCCATCATGGTTAAAACCATCGGCGTACTTGAACCTGGTACTGATGTGGGCGTGTTTGGCGGTATGATTGCCGGTGCTATTGCTGCAGCGACCTTTAACCGTTTCTTTAAAATTCAATTACCTTCATATCTTGGATTCTTCTCAGGTAAACGAAGTGTGCCTATTATTACTGGTTTTGGAGCGATCTTTGCGGGAGTTATCTTATCGTTCATTTGGCCTCCGATAGGCAATGCTATTGCTGCATTTTCCCATTGGGCGGCATATCAAAATCCAACATTAGCTTTTGGTATTTATGGTGTGGTTGAGCGTTCGTTAATTCCAGCCGGTTTACACCATGTATGGAACGTACCTTTCTTCTTCGAAGCGGGCAATTGTGTTGACAGTTTAGGTAAACCTGCAACTGGCGTACTGACGTGTTATTTGCAAGCAGACGATGCGAGTCGAGCTGCTGGTAATGGCTTCGGTCAACTTGCGGGAGGTTATTTGTTTAAAATGTTTGGTTTACCTGCTGCTGCAATGGCGATTTGGCATACTGCGCGCCCAGAAAATCGTGTCATGGTCGGTAGTATCATGATTTCGGCAGCGTTAACCGCATTTTTAACCGGAATTACTGAACCCATTGAGTTTGCATTCTTATTTGCCGCACCATTACTTTATGTAGTACATGCGTTAATGGCTGGTCTTGCTTATGTGCTAGTAAATATGTTTGGTGTTGTTCATGGAACCTCTTTCTCACACGGTTTGATCGACTTTCTTGTTCTTTCAGGTCATTCGCAAAAAATCTGGTTGCTGGTGGTGTTAGGTCTCATTTATGCGGCGCTGTATTACGTGGTGTTTAGATTCTTAATTTTGAAGTTCGACTTGAAAACGCCAGGCCGAATGGATGTCGAATTAGAGCTAGTCTCATCAGAAGGGACAGAAAGAGCGCGTAACTTTATCGAAGCCTTCGGCGGACCAGAGAACCTAGTCAATGTGGATTCTTGTATTACCCGCTTACGGATGGATGTGCGCGATACAAGTAAAGTGGATCAAGCTAGATTGAAGCAGTTAGGCGCCAGTGGCGTGTTGATTTCGGGAAGTGCGGTACAAGCTATTGTGGGGACTATCGCCGAAGTGTCACGTACCGAAATTGATGAAATGCTCGCGTCAGGTGGCTATCTTGCTGCGACTCCCACGCCTGTAATAGCAACAGCAACGGTTAACATTTCAGCAAAGGATCGCGAGCAAGCTCAAGCCATCCTGCCACTATTGGGTGACGTGAGTTCATGTCGTGCTATTGCTGATAATCGTTTACGCTTAGAAGTGAAAGATGCCAGTCTATTAGACAGTACCGCCCTTCAAGCCCATGGCATTGAAGCTGTGTTGGTTTTAAATCCGAACTTGGTTCATTTAATTTTTAGTATGAATACAACAGGACTAGCCAGCGTGTTAAATGAGACTTTTGCCGACTGAAGCTGTTAAGGAGAGGTGATGCAGTCAGATGTATGAGTATTAAAATATGATGACAGTATTGACCACATGTTGAATAGCCAACAATTGAATTTGAAAAGGCTTTTTAGGAAAGTGTTCGATTAGCGTAGAACAGAAAAAACCTCATCAGAAATGATGCAATGCCGATCGTTTAAGGGCACTTGACCGATCTTGCAGATGAAAGATAATCCCTACCAGTATTCTGGTGGGGATTT
>NZ_JBEOPN010000053.1:0-16998 GCF_040310085.1 Shewanella sp. S1-58-MNA-CIBAN-0166
CTCAGTGAAGATGAGACTCAGTGAAGATGAGACTCAGTGAAGATGAGACTCAGTGAAGATGAGACTCAGTGAAGATGTGACTTAGTGTAGATGTGATTCAGTTTAGATGTGACTTAGTGAAGATGTGATTCAGTGTAGATGTGATTCTGTGTATATGCGATAGAGTTTACATGTGATTGGGATCGAGACGTGATGCTATGATAGATATTTAATCTCTGGCTAATGCCCACAGAGCTGATAATAAAAAGCCCCTATTTTTGGCCTTGACCAATAATAGGGGCTTTTTGATACTGACACCTTGTAAATGGGTGTTAGTCTTTGTCAGTTTCTGTGCTGGCTTCTGTGGCAACTGTTTGTTCAGCCGCTTCCGCTAACGCAATTTTCTCACGTTCAGCTTTAGAGATATAACGCTCAACAGGCTTGTTACTTGGGTTAGCCGGCACCACTTTATTTTGGCGAGCCTTGGCACGTTTGGCCAATTTTTTGATCATCTCTTGCTTTCTATTCATCTGATTTCTTACTTTGTAAACGACAAACTATTAATATCATTCTAGACGATACACGGCTTATCGGAGCGTGATGACACTGGTCTTGGAGCCTACGGCAACATCACGAGAAAATTTGGATGCTAATTTTAGCTTAATTGCTTAGCTGGATATAGTGTTTTATCCGTCAGCGACAATAATTAACCTATTAAGTCAGTTAAAGCTGCATCGGCTTGGCAATTAGGCGCCGAATTTTTTAATATCTTCAGCGGTAGCACCATCATTACATTCGCCACGAATTTCACCGCGCTCAGTTTCAACATAACGACTTAATTCAATAAAACCTGCTTTACAATAACCATTCATTTCGATGGTTTTTCTAAGACCCAGATCAATTTGTTGATGCCATAGTTCGAGGCGATTCTCTGCGTTACGTTGTTCAATTAAATAACTCTGTGCATCTTGTTTACTGCGAATTCTTCTTTCTAGCGGGGAATCACCAGGAATGCTGCGGTCAAGGGCGGTAGCTAATTTTGCTTTATAGACAAACAACTTAATCCCATTACCTTTAATTTGAGTACTGAATGCATCGCGAAACTGCCCCGCAAAGTCCATAGGATCAGGTTCGCTTGCGCTACAGGCGCTAAGCAGTATGAGACTGCAGATGATTAAGCTTATTTTTGACACTCATTACCTCATTCGTTCTTATGTTAAATGAAACTCGAATAAATGCTGCAAAATATTATCATGACCTTTACTGATACAAGCATGGCCAGAGTAAAAATATTTCTACAGCAATATGTTAGCCACAGTGTTGAGATAAACTGTGGCGACATGACATAACCAGTGCTTTATGCGAAACGTTCGTTGAGGTAGCTGGTAATGGCTTTTGACTCATATAACCATTGGGTGTTGCCGTCTTGTTCGATACGTAAACAAGGCACTTGTAGCTTGCCACCTTGGCTTACTAACACGCTTTTGTTGTCATCTTGTTTGGCGTCGACTAAGTTAATGGTTAAATTTTGGCGACGCATATCACGACGAACCTTGACACAAAAAGGGCAGGCGGCGTATTGATACAATGCCAATGATTGAGTTTGTTGATCGACAATAGCTTGTTGATCTTGTGGACGTTGGCGCTTTTTAGGAGCAAACACAAAATTTAACAACAAAATAATTCGACCTAAAATCCAGCGAACGATAAACATAGATAACCTCAATCTTAACAATATTAATGATACATCATGATTACAAACGTTTGTTATTACTCGTTTGCAATGTATGCGCAGTCTACCCGATGTAGATAGCGGTTAACAGCCACAGACAGGTTATTTTACTTGTAGTTCAAGCAATGCTTCTGCGGCATCTTCTGCGGTGTTGATACGGCTTTCAAGCACAAATATTTTACCTGCATCAATTCCTGCTTGAGCAATTAAATAGGCTTTAACCGCTTTAGCGCGCTCTTGGGCTAAAAGGCCAAATTCATCTGCAGTAAACTGTTGGTGATTTTTAAGCATATTGTACAAACCAATGTGCCAACGCGTGATCAGCTCTGCTTCAGTCAGTTTTGGTTTTTTCTGCTGTAATTTTTGCTTGATGTCTAATGGATCCTGCGATAACTCTTGCTCAACCAATTGATACAATGCATCTGCTAATGGCCCCGTAACAGGGTATTTGCTGGCAGAGACACTTTTGGGGAAATCTTTGAATTTTATCCCCGCAGCGTTAGCCAGTTGCTTATGCAGTTTGGTTTCTGCTAATGCTTGTTTATCGTTAATTATGTCGATACTGCCTTTAATATTTAGATTAAGCAGCGGCCTGTCTATTAACGCTTTAGCCAGTTTGTCTAAGGTGCTTTTTTGTTTAAGTGAGATGTTGCTGCGTCCATACTCAAAACTGATTTTATCTATTTGTTCATCACTGCCCACAAGACCAGCTAAGAATGAAAACGGTGAGGTCACCGCTTTGGTTATGATATTGCCTAGTGCATTAATGATGATGCTACCAAAACTAAAGCTAGGAGAATCAATATCCCCAGACACATCAACGCCTAAATCAATTACGCCATGTCGGTCTTGCAATAATGCTATCGCTAATGTCACCGGTAGGCTGGTTGCTAAACTGCTGTTACTGCGTTTACCTAATTCGAGTTGATCAATCACTACATGATTACTGCCAACTAATTCATTGTTTTTAAGCTGATAGTTTAGATCCAGTGACAACTGACCTTTATCAATATAATAACCAGCATAAGTGCCCGAGTAAGGGTTAACCGAGGTGAGCTCTACTTTGTCAAAGTTCAAATTAAGGTCAAGATAAGGTTGTGCTAATAACGGGTTAACATCACCTTTTAACGTCACCGGTGCGTATTTGTCTATTTTTCCCGCTAAATCAACTGATGCAGTGGTTTCTGGATTTGATGATAAGTTGGTGATCTGGCCGTTAAGCATTTCAATGCCCGAAGCAAAATTGGGCGTTAACGAATTATCCGCAAAGAAGGCCGAGCTGTCTTTAAAGCCAATCTTATTAATGTTGAGCTTCATTTGTGGCGCATCGGTGGTGGATTGCTCATTGCCTGTCGATAAGGTCGCTTGTTCAGCTTTACTTGGACTAACAGCAACTTTATCTGTCTCAACACTATCTGTCTCGACACTAGCAGTGGTTTGTTTTACGTCTGCAGGAGTATTGATCAACTCGCTAATATTGGTGCTGCGGTCGGGTGAGATAATCAGGCGACTAAACAGCTTATCGAAGTTTATTTCATCAATATCAATGTTAGCTTGTTGGCGATCAAACGATAACTGGTTGATGTCCATGGTTTGCCATGTCAGCAAAGGTTGTTTTAACACGTTATCGTTAATGTGTAATTGACTGATGTTTGCACTGCCAGAGTAGGTTAGCGTGTCTTTAGCGTCTGCATGCAAAATGCCCTTAGTGGAAAACATGCCATCTTCAATAGTGATATTGATGTAAGGAGCAATATAAGGTTGTAAACGTGACAGCAACATATTACTAAAGTCGATTTCAGCATTCACTGTTTGCGCTAATGCATCAACTTGTCCTGTTGACGTTAATAAGCTTTGTTGATTAATTCCTGCCGAAAATTGATAATCAATCGGGCTGGATAGATCTGATTTTATTACCCCAGTAGTCAGGTCAATCGGGCCGATTTGCCAAAGAATAATCTTATCACTGGCAATGCCTTCACCCAGTTTAACTTGATACTGCGCGATACTGATTTTGTCTAGTGTGACTAACCAAGGGGAGTCAGCATCGATGGAGTTAGACGTTACTGCTGTTTTTTGTTGAGTCGTTTGTGAGTCTGTCTCAACTGTCGTTTCTTTCGTAGTATCTTGTGTCGCTGATGGTGGTGATTGCTGCGCTAATAGTGGTTCTGCATCTATTTCTGTATCTGTTTTTGCAGTTGTATCGCTAGCTGCTTTTGTGTTGAGATCAGTGGTGACTTGTTTAACGGTCGCGATGGCTTTATCAGTAATGGTATCAGCCACATTTGTGCTGTCAGCTTTTTGCTCATCTGAGTTAGCTTTCTCTATATCTATACTGCCTAAATCTGCAGTCTCTGAATCTATCGTGTCTGTAATAGCTGATTCGGTAATAGCAGACTCGGTAGTCGTTGAGGCTGTAGAAGATAAATCTGAGGTATCTACGGTAGTTGTTAACTCAGTGTCTTTAGGCAGCAATAAAGCAACCAAATCAGCACCAGTAGGAGTGATATTGAGTTTGATATTACCTTTTTCGGTATGGAACTCACCAATGCTAACGCGTTTTTTGTGGCTGTCTAAATTGATATTATTTAATGCTAAGACATCAATGGCGATTTTTTCATCTTGCTGATGTAACGCTTTAAAACGCTTAATCACTATCTGTGCTTTGGTGACATTGATATGGCTTATTGGTGCTAAGTTTTTGTCTTGCAATGTCACGTCATACTGTCCGTTTAGGCTCAGCGTGCCTTCAGCTAAGTTAATCGCAAACAGTTGATCAACAAAAGACCAGTAACGCGATAAATCAATCCCAGTCACCTTAACATCGCCTTTTATTGCCAGGGGCGCTAATTGGAATTGCCCTTGCAATGCGACCGAGCCTTTGAATTGATCTTCTATGCGTAAGTTATAACGATTTACTTGGTCTTGCTTGTCGTTTAACGCACTACTCAAGCTATTGAATTGTGCCAATGACACATTGATGTTGGGATAATTAATGTGGGTATCTGTGACGTTGTCGTCTAGGGTAAACACGCCTTGTTGGATCTGAATATTAGCAATGTTTATCGCCGGTATAACACTCGGTTCAGTACTCGTTGGTGTTGGCTGACTATTTCGGCTTAGGCGAGTAATAATGTCACTGAAGTTAAATACAACTTGTTGATTTGCCGTTTCAGAACGCGCCACTCTAAAGGTGGGTTGTTGTAGACGGATATCTTCAATCACTATCGCCCAAGATGAGATCGATTGCCATAATTGAATGTTGCCATAGGCCGCGGCGAATGAAGCAAACGTTTTCGGGCTATCAAGTTCGTTGATTTCAAAACCCGATACCGCTAGTTCTAACGTAAATGGGTTGATACTAATGTCTTGTAGGGTAACGTTTCTGCCTAATTGCTCGGTTAATATCGTTGGTGCTTGTTGTTTGGCAATATATGGAATCAATCCGCCGAGAACAGCACAACCCAATAGATAAACAGTTAATCCATAAAGGGCTAATTTTAGAATACGAGAGCGCGGTGTAACCGCTGAGCGCAATTGCGCAAAAAACGAGGTCATAAGAGGTAATCTTGATACAAAACAGTGGCAACAGCTGACTATTTTACCAAAAAAACAATCGTAACGAATGATTATTTTGTCAGGATAATAGATTAATTTACATTTATGTTTATTGATGTTAACTTTATATTTAAGCTTATGTAATTAATAGATTTTCTATTTATCTTTTTTATATAGGTTCATTTTGTTTTGTGCGTTAAACATTTACAGTGACATATTGTTTTAACCTGATGGCTTGATGCCATCACTTAATAGGCATGATATCTGCGATATTCATACGCGGTATTTAATCCTATTTTCAAGGATGAGAAATGCAAATACGTCTAGCTTCGAGCATCGATTTAGAACCATTGAGCCTGCTATTTGATCTATATCGGCAGCAACTACAACAGCCCTCTGACTATCCAGCGTGTCATCATTTTTTGAAGCATCGCTTGGCCGAAAATGATTCGATGATTTTTGTCTCCATCAGAGACGATGAAATGGTGGGCTTTATTCAATTATACCCGTCGTTTTCTTCATTGCGCCTTGCTCCTGTGTGGTATTTGGAAGATGTGTTTGTAAAACCTCAATATCAGCAGCAGGATGTAGTTAGCCAAATGTACCAAAAGGCTCAGTTGTTGGCACAAAGTACTGGGGTATTATTGATTAACCACCATGATTCCCAAGTGCCTATCGAACCTGAATCCTTAAGTTGTACGGCGTAAATTGATCAGTATTATTTGCTTACCATTAACCATGGTAATTGAGTCTGTGTTGAGATGAACGATGAATTATGTAGACCTCAGTTATTTCTGATAAAATAGCTGAGGTTTTTTATTATTTTATCATCATAGATGTTAAGGAAAAGAGATTGAATAAGAGCGTATTAACCAACCTTATCGCGGCTATCTTCATGCTGGTTGGGTATGTGTTACAACAACAAATTGTCATGACAATAGGGTTATTTGCGTTGTCGGGTGCATTAACCAACTGGTTAGCAATCCATATGCTGTTTGAGAAAGTCCCCGGTTTGTATGGTTCCGGTGTGGTTCCATCACGATTTGAAGAGTTTAAAGCGGGCATTAAACATTTAATGATGCAGCAATTTTTTACTCAAGAGAATATCGATCGCTTTTTGACAACCAGCAGTGCCAGTAGTATTGATTTAACCCCTGTGATTGAAAAAATTGATTTAGCGCCATCATTTGATGCATTAGTGTCGACTATCGAAAAGTCATCATTTGGTGGCATGTTAGCGATGTTTGGTGGAACCGAGGCGTTGATCCCACTGAAAGAGCCATTTATTGAAAAAATGAAACTGTCGTTAGTTGAACTGGCTCAAAGTGAAGAGTTCAATGCTATTTTAGTCAATGAGCTTGAAAAGCCAGATGTTATCGCAGATATGCAAGCTAAAGTGGCCAATATTGTGGAACAGCGTTTAAATGAACTTACGCCAGAATTAGTGAAGCAAATCATCCAAGACATGATTAAGACCCATTTGGGTTGGTTAGTTGTGTGGGGTGGTGTGTTCGGCGGTATTATTGGCGCCGTCGCGGCATTGCTGCAGCAATACAGTTAACCCCAAAACGTATTATTTTCATGGCGTTATCTGCAATATAATATTGTCTGCCATATAATATTGTCAGCCAAATAACAGAGTAATAGAGGTGAGAATGAGTCAACATCATAGTATTAATTATTTAGAAATACCCGTGAAAGACCTCATCGCAACCAAAGCCTTTTTTACTCAGGTTTTTGGTTGGCAGTTTCAAGACTATGGTCCTCAATACAGTTGTTTTTTGCAGGTCGGAATTGATGGTGGCTTTTATCAAGCAGACTCTCAATTCACCTTAGCAAACGGCAGTCCGTTAATTGTGCTTTATAGCCAAGATTTAGCCGTTACAGAAGCCAAAATCATTCAAGTTGGCGGACACATCACCAAAGCAATATTCAGCTTTCCGGGCGGTAGACGTTTCCATTTTACCGACGTTAATGGTAACGAATATGCCGTCTGGTCAGAATAACGACAATCAAATTGCCTCACCTTGTGTGAGGCAATGTTGTTTAGATCAACAGGATATCTGTTTAGGTTGCCATCGCTCGCTCGATGAGATTCTGGCTTGGCATACAATGGACCAACAACAAAAAAGCGCATTGCTGGAAACGTTACAACAACGCGCTATCGCGCGTAAAAAACGCTAGTAGGCCGCTAATCTATAATTGTTGAGCGTTACAAATATCGTATTGAGCTACACCGCAGTTGGGTTGGTTCTCGGTTCGGTATCGGTTCTAAATAAGCTAAACCCGCGAGCTTGATAGTTTTGTAAAGCGCTTGGATGATCTAATGAGCAAGTATGCACCCAAACTCGGCGGGTGTTAGGTAGCGACCACGCTTGTTCAATAGCTTGAGTCAGTAAATAGCCGCCAAAGCCTTTACCGATAAAGCGTTCGCCTAAACCAAAATACATAATCTCGACAGTCGCGTCACCTTGTTGCTGCAACTCAAAGTAACCCGCTGGTGCACCGTCTTTATACGCGACAAACAAATGCAAATTATCCGCTTCGCTGTATTCCTGCCATTGGCTATCGGACAAGGCTAATTTATCTGTCCACTCCCATGCAGCACCCACAAATTGATATAAAAAACGATTGAATTGATATTGTTTTATTTTCACCTCAACCACGGTTAAGCCGTTGGCATCATGTTTAGGTTTTAATTGACTGCGGTCGGTCATCTCAAGATTAAAAATGCTGATGTCTGTCATGGAGAACCTTATTATTATGTATGAAACGAAAAATATCATTATCTTACAAGATGGCGCCAAACAAAAACACCACCCAAAAGGTGGTGTTTACAATTGTACTGTTCACATAGAGCTAATGATTAATACGCGCTAGCGTGAACGTTTTTAACTGCACGGCCCGATGGGTCGTTAAGCCCTTGTAAACTTACATCCCACAATAGTGCTTCAGGGGTTGAACAGGCAACTGTTTTTCCACCTGGCACTGTTTCAGCGGCACTGGCTAATGGGAAAAACTCTTCAAAGAAGCTGCGGTAAAAATAGGCTTCTTTCGACTCTGGCGTGTTGTATGGGAAACGGAATTTTGCGTTAGCAAATTGCACGTCATCTACGTTTTCTGCCGCATGAGCTTTTAAGCCATCAATCCACGAGTAACCAACGCCGTCACTGAACTGCTCTTTTTGGCGCCATACCACTTCTTTAGGTAATTTGTGCTCAAACGCTTGACGTAAAATGTGCTTCTCGATACGACCATCTTTAGACATCTTCGCTTCAGGGTTAATGCGCATTGCTACGTCAATAAACTCTTTATCTAAGAAAGGCACACGTGCTTCAAGCCCCCATGCTGCCATGGCTTTGTTGGCACGCAAGCAATCAAATAAATGCAGCTTATCAAGCTTACGGACTAATTCTTCATGGAACGCTTGCGCGTTAGGCGCTTTATGGAAATACAGGTAGCCACCAAATAGTTCGTCAGCACCTTCGCCAGACAACACCATTTTAATGCCCATGGCTTTAATTTTACGTGCCATTAAATACATTGGCGTAGCGGCACGGATAGTGGTTACGTCGTACGTTTCTAAGTGATAAATCACTTCTTTAATTGCATCTAAGCCTTCTTGGAAGGTATACACAATAGGGTGATGAATTGTGCCAATGGCATCGGCCACTTTTTGCGCTGCGACTAAATCTGGAGACTCAGCTAACCCTACGGCAAATGAATGCAATTGTGGCCACCATGCGCCGGTTTCGCCGTCGTTTTCAATACGGTGTTTTGCATATGTTTGTGTAATGGCAGAAATCACTGATGAATCTAGGCCACCAGACAATAATACTCCGTAAGGAACATCAGACATTAACTGGCGTTTTACCGCGGCTTCTAATGCTTCACGTAATTCTTCAATGCTAGCTGGGTTATCTTTAACGGCATCAAAATCGCGCCATTCACGGTGATAATACTGGGTTGGTTTACCGTCTGCAGAATATAAATACTGTCCTGGGTAAAACTCAGCAACCGTTTTACACACTGGCATTAATGCTTTCATTTCAGAAGCAACGTAGAAGTTACCAGATGCATCTAGACCTGTATAAAGTGGGATAATGCCCATGTGGTCGCGACCGATTAAGTACGTGCCTTTGGCTTTGTCATACAGTACGAATGCGAAGATACCGTTCAGTTTGTCTAAAAAGTCACAACCGTATTCTTGGTACAGTGATAAGATCACTTCGCAATCTGAGTTAGTTTGATACTGGTATTTGTCACCTAGCTGAGCTTTTAACTGCTTGTGGTTATAAATTTCACCGTTTACGGCTAACACTATGTTGCCATCAAGGCTGATAAGCGGCTGCGCTCCGTGGTCAACGTCAACAATCGATAAACGTTCATGCGCTAAAATGGCTTTGTCATCAGCATATATGCCAGACCAATCTGGGCCGCGGTGACGCAGCAGTTTTGACATTTCTAACGCCACTTGGCGAAGTTTGCTTGCATCAGTTTTGATGTCTAAAATTGAAAATATTGAACACATAATACGGCTCCAGCAGCGTTGGCTAATCTTTATCTGGTTCCTACTTTGCCAGCATTTTGGTTAACTGCCAAGCTTGTTTTTTGAGATAACATCATAAATATAGCTATTTTAATGATTTTATCTCTTTTAAATATCTTTTTGTTTGAGTAATGTTTTGTTAAATGTCATTTTTATTGATATATCTTTATTTTTATCGTGATTATGGCTATTTTTTTTAAGATTTCATAATCAAATACCACTAAAAGCCATAATTGCACTAATGCTGTGCGTATGATGCTTATTTGAACAAAAGTGGGGCTTAATGGCCATTTAACGCCTTTAACGTAGCCATAATCGTGCCTAAGTGGCATGTTGATGCGCGATAATGGGGCTTCAATTCACTCGGTGATAGTCAACCAAGCAGCGCTAAACTTGTTAAGTGTTTTAATACTGGATAGGGTTATGTTGATCACTTCTGTTAGTCACTTCTGTTAGTCACTTCTGTTAGTCACTTATATGGGTCACTTATGTGTAACAAGCAGCAAAGCTGCATTTACGTTAAGCCACATTTTATTAAGGCTGGCGCTTTTTATTGCAACACAAGAGCGTGATCCATAAAATCGCTTTATAACGGAAACATATTTAAGGAAAAAAGTATGGTAGGTGAAACAAATTTAACGGCATTACTTGCATCGATGTCACCGGTATTATTAGATGACGAATACGTTTTTTGCTCAGTGCCGGGCGGCCAATATGGCGATTATCAAACTTTATCGCCACTCGCGATGTTTCGCGAATCTGAAGGGCTGACATTAGTATTAACCAAAGCGGCTGCTATAGAGGGCGGCTTGTCTTTTGAATCGGTATTTAAAGGCATTACCTTAACGGTACACTCTAGTCTGGATGCCGTTGGTTTAACGGCTGCAGTGGCCAATAAACTTACCGAAAAAGGCATTAGCGCTAATGTTATTGCCGCTTATTATCATGACCATATTTTTGTGCAAACAGAAAAGGCGGCTTTAGCCATCGAAGCGCTAAATGAATTTAATAAAGTGTAAGTCAGGTTATCTAAAGGCTTAAATCAGATACTCATGACACAAAGCTTAATGACATAAATGCTAATAGCCAAATACCAATAAAAAAGCCCATCAAATACATGATGGGCCAATCCTTGGGGGGAAGGAATAGGGTAGTGCTGTACTAATCTGCAGGACGTAATTGATTAAATTCAGAACCGGCAAAGTATCCTGGCCAATCTTGGTTATTACCTAACTCTGCCGCAGCTTGGTAATACACGCCTAAATCTTGTAGTGAACCGGATAAATCCCATTCAGGACGATAATGATCGCAAACGTTATGGTAACAACCCTTCATTTTGACCAGCATTGCCGTTTTGTATTGTGCGGTAGCTTCATCAAGCGGTTCGTTACCACCACCGGCAAATACTGCTGGCACGCCTAATTTAGCAAAGCTGAAGTGATCTGAACGGAAAAAGCCGCCTGATGCAGGGTTTAGCTCACCTTGGCTGGTACGATTTTGTTTAGCGACAGCGCGGTCTAAATAGTTTTCTAACTCAGACTGGCCTTTACCGACAATCGTGTAATCTTTGGTTTTACCATAAATATTGGTGCTGTCGAGGTTAAATACTGCCACGGTTTTATCAATTGGATAAATTGGGTTTGCAGCATAATAACGTGAGCCTAATAAGCCTTGTTCTTCACCCGTAGTGGCAATAAAGGTTAATGAACGGGCCAAGCCATGCCCTTGTTTAGCTTGCTGGGCAAACTGGCGGGCAATTTCTAAAATACCGGCGGTACCAGTGGCATTATCTAACGCGCCATTATAAATTTGGTCACCGTCTTTGGTTTCATCGGTACCGATATGATCCCAATGGGCAGTAAATAAAATCTGCTCATCAGCTTGTTTGCTGCCAGCTAATGTTGCAACCACATTATAACTGTCGGCATATTCGGCTTTATTGGCAAATTCAATGCTGGCTGTTTGGGCTAAATCGACATTGAGTGAATTGGTAGCGGCGCGATCCATTAATGACGTTAATGACAAGCCCGCTTTATCGAATAAGGCCGTAGCACTGTCTAAGGTTAACCAACCTTCAACTTGGACCCGCTGATCTTGTTCTGCTTTGCTTTGAACTAAATCTTGTTGAGCACCGGTCCAGCTGTTTTCAACTACCGACCAAGGGTAAGAGGCAGGTTCGGTATCATGAATAATAATTGCGCCTAACGCGCCTTGGCGACTGGCTTCTTCAAATTTATAGCTCCAACGACCATAGTAAGTCATCGCTTTACCATTAAACTTGGCACCTTCAGGATGTGCAAAGCCTGGATCATTGACTAAAATGATGGCAATTTTGCCTTTCATGTTGAGATCTTGGTAATCATTCCAGCCATATTCAGGCGCATTAATACCGTAACCAACAAACACTAATGGCGCATCTTTAATACTCACCTGGCTACTATCGTGACGACTGCTTAACACGATATCTTGGCGGTACTGTAAATCCAACCCAGCTAAAGTAACCTGCTGTTTTTCGCTAGCGGTGTAGCTCACCATTGGAACCGGTTGCAAAAAACTGCCTTTATAAGCGCCTTTAAGCCCCATTTGGGTGAAGGCGGCAGACAAATACTCTATGGTGAGCTTTTCGCCTTGGGTTGTTGGCGCGCGACCTTCAAACTTATCCGACGATAATGTTTCTATATCGGTTCTAAAGCGTTGTTCGTCAAAGGTTACCGCAGTCACTTTAGCCGGAATAATATCGTCGGTTACAGCGTGTTTAGCATCATCGCCGTTACATGCTGACAGTAAGGCAATGGCGCAAAAAGGAAACAATCGTTTCATGCTATGTCCTGTTATTGTTATTCGTTTTTATTTCAGACAAGCATAATGAAGCAAGCCAGTGCTTGAAAACAAGTTCACTGGCTTGGAATTGTGTTACCTAATGTAAATTGTGTCTTGGGTGCTCAGTTTATTAACTGGCGGACATTAACTGGTGCTAATTAAACGACGTCGATATCGCCAGCGCAGGCAAACACATGATTTGGTCTGAAAGGTTCTTTGTCTATATCACTCATTTGGCTTACGCCAGTCGTCACCAGAATCGTTTCCAGGCCTGCTTGGAAGCCAGCCAGAATATCGGTGCGCATGTTATCGCCAATAATAACGGTGTTTTCAGAATGTCCCAGTATATGATTCAACGCCGAGCGGATAATCCACGAGCTAGGCTTACCCACATAAAATGGCATCTTACCTGTGATACGCTCAATGGCTGCACATAATGCGCCACATGCTGGGCTAAATGCAGGGCCGTGGGTGTCTGGATTGGTGGCAATAAAGCGTGCACCGCCAGCAACAAAACGAGATGCTTTATGGATCATATCCCAGTTGTAAGAGCGGGTTTCACCCACAATGACAAAGTCTGGGTTAATATCCGTTATGGTGAAACCGGCATTGTAGAGCTCGTGTGTCAGTGCACCTTCGCCAATTACATAGGCTTTATTGCCGGTTTGGTGTTTTAGAAAGTCTGCCGTAGCCATGGCTGAGGTATAAAAACAAGTTTCTGGTACATTAATACCTGCAGCGCCGAGTCGATTTTGTAAGTCTTTGCCAGTTTGAACGGGATAATTAGTGAGGATAACCAGCGGATTACCTTGTTCAAGTACGCGGTGAATAAACTTGTCGCTTCCAGGGATTAGCTTGTTGTCATGCAGTAGCACACCATCAATATCGCAAATAATATTTTTCATTCAGTAATTTCTTCCTTCAAATACAACCTGCTTACATCTAATGCTAATTCAATTCAGAAAACAACGATTAAATATAAAAAATGCCTGTTAGGTGATTGATTTACTATTTGTGAGTGAGAGGATATTGGTTGCAGGTTGCAGGTTGCAGGTTGCAGGTTGCAGGTTGCAGGTTGCAGGTTGCAGGTTGCAGGTTGCAGGTTGAGGAGTAGGGGATATTGATTATAGCGTTTGTTGTTGTCGATATGGCTGCGGCTACTAACGTCCTGGCGCGTCACACCAGACCAAGATAAACGGCCCAGCCACCCCGCAACATTTTCTCTATTGACTTAAACAACAGATATGAAAAAGTCGCCATGGCGATTTATCCTGCTTTTTTGTTCATGTGTCTGACTAACGAAGCTTTCTTTAATAAAAAAACCTGATACATGTATGTGCCACAGTAGAAACTGTCATGATAATGCAGTAGCTGAATGCTTTTTCCATTGCTGAAGAAAGATAGAGTGAAGCGGAAAAGCGATAAAAGCAGGGATGAGTCACACTCCGAGAGATTGGCTACTGTTAACCCCCTAGAACAGTAGTTAATTCATTGAATTCAGTCTATTATTTTTATACTAATTAGGTAAATTAATTTACAATAGTGATGTTTAAACAACAACATTAATGATGGCTATAATGACAAATGATAAACCGTGGTTAAAACAATATCCTGAGGATGTGCCCGCAACAATAGATTCAAGTATGTATAACAATATCAATGATTTGTTTAAAGAGTCTTTCAGTGCGCATGCTAAAAAAGCAGCATATATTAATATGGGACATAGCTTATCCTACCAAGATCTCGAAAGTAAAAGTAACGCTTTCGCTGCTTATCTACAATCTGAACTAAAAATGAAAAAAGGCGAACGAATCGCCTTGATGATGCCTAATTTATTGCAATATCCCATCACTATTTTAGGTGCATTAAAAGCAGGACTCATTATTGTAAATGTTAATCCACTTTATACCCCTCGAGAGTTAAAACATCAATTACGTGACTCAGGGACTAGTGCTATTGTTGCCGTCACAAATTTTGGTAATAACCTTCAGCAAATACTGCATGAGACTAACATTAAGCATGTTATTTTAACCAAAATCGGCGATGAGTTAGCTATACATAAGCGTACACTGGTTAACTTTCTTATCAAACATGTCAAAAAAATCGTGCCTAAATATCATATTCCCGACGCTATTTCATTGCGTAGAGCGTTAACCGAAGGCAAGAAACTTCCCTTTATTGATCCCCAAATAACAGTAAATGATTTAGCATACCTCCAATATACAGGTGGAACGACGGGTCCTGCGAAAGGGGCAATGCTGACTCATAGTAATATTATTTCTAACGTTCTACAGGTTCATGCTCATTTTAGCCCAAGAACCTTATATGATAAGGAATATGCAGTAACCCCACTCCCGCTTTATCATATTTTTGCCAACTCAGTGAGTATGATGTTTATGCTCTTTCTCGGTGCAACGAATTTACTCATTACCAACCCAAGAGATATAGATGGTTTCGTAGCAGATTTAAGTAAATATCCATTCACAATGGTTTTTGGTTTAAATACACTTTTTAATGGTCTAAACAATCATGCTGGTTTTCAAGAATTAGATTTTAGTCACGCTCGTTTTACTATTGCAGGTGGAATGCCGACGCAGAAACATATTGCTGATCGTTGGCAAGAGCTCACTGGAATGCCTGTCATAGAAGGTTATGGCTTAACTGAATGTTCCCCAGTGGTCGCTGCAGGTACTCATCAACAACAATCATTTATTTCTTCAATTGGTGTCCCTTTACCCAGCACTGAACTCCGTATCGTTAATGATAAAAATGAACCTTTAGGTCCCAATCAAATTGGTGAAATTCAGATTAGAGGGCCCCAAGTGATGAAAGGCTATTGGCAACAAGAAGCCGAAACTAATACTGTAATGCATGCAGGAGGTTGGTTAAGCTCTGGCGATATAGGAAGAATGGATGACGAGGGGGTTTTTTATATTGAAGACCGTAAAAAAGATATGATTCTAGTGTCGGGATTTAATGTTTTTCCAACTGAAATTGAAGAAGTTGCAACACTTCACCCTCACATCATCGAAGCTGCGGCCATTGGCATTCCTGATGACGCCACAGGAGAAATAGTTAAATTATTTATTGTACGCAAAGGTAATGTGACCGTTGATGAAATAAAAAAACATTGTAGAAAATATCTTACCGGTTATAAAAACCCAAGGATAATTGAATTTAGAGATGAATTGCCAAAATCAAATGTTGGCAAGATCTTACGTCGAGAATTGCGAGATTCATAGGCGCTATTACTGACGTCCTAAGGATAACCAACATATTTGGCATAGATATGAGGCGCAGCCGAGCAAATTCGACGAAACCTAATTCACATGCTGACTGTGATTTCCGTCAACGGCCATTTCAGCAATTTGGTGCGAGAAAGGCCATGTGAGCTTCACGCATTTTTGTATAAAGAGTTTTCAACGGCCTCAAGTTCAGAGTTGAATCACACCTTTTGAAAGTAAAATCTTTAACTTATGTATGCCCCAAAGTTGGTTAGGCTATGGCCTGCGGCCACTAACGTCGTGGCGCTTCACCCACACCAGACCAAGAGGAAACCAACGGCTGTTCCCTCTTGGATCACCCTGCCGCCCCGCAACATTTTCGCTATTTACGAAACAACAGCTGCGAAAAGGTCGCCATGGGGTAGATCCAGCTTTTAACTTCATTTGAATCCTTCTTCGGTCAACTCTTTATAGTAAAGAATGAAAATGCTAACGCTTCCTATGGTACATCCTGTACCGCGAAAGTTAAGCTCACCATCCATGGCCAGCTCACGTATTCTTTTATAAAGAGTCTTCAACGTGCTCAAGTCCAGAGTTGAATCACACCATTTTCAAGTCAAGAAAACTAACTCGTTTTTGCCCCAAAATTTGTTTGGGCTATGGCCTACGGCCACTAACGTCGTGGTGCTTCGCCCACACCAGACCAAGAGGAAACCAACGGCTGTTCCCTCTTGGATCACCCAGCCGCCCCGCAACATTTTCGCTATTTACGAAACAACAGCTGCGAAAAGGTCGCCATGGGGTAGATCCGGCTTTTAACTTCATTTGAATCCTGCTTCGCCCTTATTCGAAAATGCTAACGCTTCCGATAGGCCATCCCTGGCCAACGAAAGCTTGCCTGACGTCCTGTCAGGCTCACGCTATTTTCTTCAACGTCCTCAATTCAAATGTTGAATCGGTCCATTTCCAAGTCAAGAAAACTAACTCGTTTTTGCCCAAAGTTTGTTTCAAATATGAACCTGTGGCCACATCATCCCAGACGAAAAATGCTAAAAAGTGCATAATTTTCGATGGGGATCGTACTGCTTAACACTTCATCAGTATCTGGCTTATAAATATCGGATAAGTATCCTGTG
>NZ_JBEOPN010000054.1:0-16863 GCF_040310085.1 Shewanella sp. S1-58-MNA-CIBAN-0166
AAACTAAGCCACAACTCAATATTACGAATGCTGAGTTTGGCGCTATTGTTGTTATGGCTTAAACCGATCTCAGGTTATTTAGTTATCAAATTGTAAAAAAGCGGCAGTGAATTGCCGCTTTTTTATGTAACAAAGGCATACCTTTGCCTTATTTTTAATCAATCAGATACTTCTTTACGGTATAATGCCCGTTATTTAGTATGATAAGTCAAGGATGATAGCGTAAACGATCATACGAATGATATTTCGCCATTAAGCTGTAATCACCTCGATATAATGGCGTTAACATGATTGCTTGCGAGTCAAAGATGAATCGTAATGTTGTATAAGTAGGGATTAAGTTAACTGAGTTATTTGGAGTCAGCGATAATGCAGTTTAGTTGGTTATTCATGCTTATTTTAGTGAGTATTAGTAGTGGTTTTTTATTTGGTTTTGCAGCTTATCAGCATGGTTTAGCCGTAAAGCGATGGGGATGTGTAGGTTGTATATTAGGGCCACTCACTTACCCATTGTTTAGCACCCACAAACGCTTGGCTGATATGAAGGTTTGGCGACATGGCCGCTATAGAATAGAAGGTTAAACTCATTTTAGTTTGCTATATAAAAATTCAAATTCAAATTCAAAACAACAAAAAAGGAGCTTATGCTCCTTTTTTTATGGCTGATGGTTAATCATCAGTATCTCAATAATTACTTCCACCAAGCTCTAGCTTGGATGACTTCAAGGTGATTTAAACCTTCAGGCAATTTTACTTTTTTACGAGCTGGTTTTGCTAAACCAAGTGCTATTTTTAGAGAAGTAAACATAGGGTTCTCCTTAAGCTGTTTGGGTGTTAAGCAGTTTAACGCCCGGGATTTTAGCTGTTTGAGAGTTAAGCAGTTTAACACCTGGGATTTTAGCTGTTTGAGAGTTAAGCAGTTTAACGCCCGGGATTTTAGCTGTTTGAGAGTTAAGCAGTTTAACGCCCGGGATTTTAGCTGTTTGGGTGTTAAGCAGTTTAACGCCCGGGATTTTAGCTGTTTGAGAGTTAAGCAGTTTAACGCCCGGGATTTTAACTGTTTGAGTGTTAAGCAGTTTAACGCCCGGGATTTTAGCTGTTTGGGAGTTAAGCAATTTAACACCCGGGATTTTAGCTGTTCGAGTGTCTAACATGCTAACATTGCAAGTATTTGCTGCTTCGGTCATAGGACTATTTACCATTGAATAGCCATTGAATGATAATGCCGATAAAACCGCAACTGTAATTATTCCTTTAATCATTTTAATCTCTCTTATATTTTGTAATTGAAGCTCAGGGTTAAATAACAATATTATTTTGACAACTGAACTTGCATTTGCATTTGTTATGCCAAATATAAGAGGTAGTTATTTATTTTTCTTTAATGTACCGTTTAATGCTTCAAATTTAAGTTTGTCTGCATTCAACATAAGCTCAAAGTCAGCTTCTTTAATAGGCTTACTATAGATATAGCCTTGAATCTCTTCGCAATTAAGTGCTTTTAATATATTGAGTTGTGCGGTTTGTTCAACCCCTTCACCTACCACGGTCAGTCCCATATTGTGGGCAATAGTAATAATTGAATCGACCATCTTGAGGTCTCGGTCAGATTTATCTATGTCATCAACAAAGGTTTTATCGATCTTTAAGCAATTAATAGGAAATCGCTTTAGATAAGACAAAGAGGAATAACCTGTCCCAAAGTCGTCAAGAGCAAGGCTGACACCCATTTTAGCCAATTGCTGCATCACTTTAATCGCTTGTTCGGGATCTTTAATGACAGTTCCTTCAGTGATTTCAAGCTCTAAGTGTTTAGCTGGTAACTTTGTGAGTCGTAAAATTGACTCTATTCGTTGCTGTAAATCGGGCAGAGCAAATTGTCTTGACGATAAATTGACAGCAACACGACCACTAAATAATCCTAGTTCGAGCCATTTCTGCGCAGCAAAACACGCTTTTCGCAAGACGACATCACCAATTTCAACGATTAAACCATTTTCTTCGGCAAGGGGGATAAATTCATTCGGTCCAATCAGGCCTAATTTAGGATGATTTAATCTCACTAATGCTTCCATTCCGTTAAGACGATCTTTCTTCACATCGATTTTGGGTTGGTAATATACTTCAAACAAATCGTCTTTGAGTGCTTCTCTGATTAAACTTTCGATTTCAAGCTGACGTAAAGCATTTTGATTTAATGACTCAGAATAAAACTGATAGCGGTTGCCACCACCAGACTTAGCGTGATACATGGCGATATCTGCTTTACGTAACAATGCTTGCTCGTTTTGCTCGTCTTCAGGATAAAGCACAATTCCGATACTAATGCCTAGTACCAGTGAGTCATTATTAAGAGTGAAAGCTGGCTTTAGACAATTTATCACTTGCGTTGCAATGGCGGCACATGATCCGATATCAGGGTGTTGATCTACGAGTAAGGCAAATTCATCGCCGCCTAGACGGTATAAGCTGGCATGTTTTGGGATGGCTAACTTTATACGCTCAGCAACACCAATTAATAAGTCATCACCAATTTGATGGCCTAATGAGTCATTAATACGTTTAAAATTATCTAAATCAAGCACCATTAGGGTGTGATGAACATCCTTTTTAACTAGGTTGCTGAGTGTCACTTGCAAACTAGACCGATTGGGTAAACCGGTAAGTAAGTCATTATTGGTTAGTTTTCTGAGTTCTTCTTCTTGTTGTTTACGGCGAGTTATATCGGAAAACACGCCAACATAATGACTTGTGTCACCTTGTTCATTGTATATAGCGTCAATAGTCAGTTCCATTAAGAAATAATTGTCTTTACCTTTACTCGCTTCAACTTCGCCGCTCCAACGACCTTGCTGTTTTAGTAAGTTTCTTATTTGTTCTGAATAACTGGCTGGATAACGAGTGAAATTGAGTATTTCATGAGTAAATTTTTCCTTTGTCGAAGCTGCCAGTTCACAACAGGCATTATTGACTTCAACAAATTGATATTTTTCATTGAGAATAAACATCCCTTCAGAAATATTTTCAATTGCTCTAGCGAATAAACGAAGTTGCTCTTCTGCTTGCTTAATATTATTGATGTCTTTAATGGTGCCAGTCATTCGAAGGGGTACATCTTTCTGATCACGTTCAACTATCTTGGCTCTGTCTAAAATCCAGATCCACTCTTGGTTGCGCGCTTTAACGCGATAAGCAATTTCGAAGTGATCGGTTAGGGCATTGAAATGATCATTTAGCGCCCTTGTCACACGATCTCTATCGAGAGGGTGGATATTACTTTCTTCATCAGGATTACCCGAGCGACGACCGTCTTGAGGGAAGTCTAAAGAGCCCCATATATTAGAACGGTAGATTTTGCCACTTTCAATATCCCAGTCCCACATTTCATCGCCACTGCCCCATAATGATAATTTTAAACGTTCTTCACTCTGGGCTATTTTCTTTTGGATTTTTCTACGATGTATTGCTGATTTAATAATTAAAGTAATGATAATTATAATGATGGCAACATAAATTCCTATCGCTAGATTTGATAACCACCATGGTGGAGTTACTAATATCTTAATATTTCTTTCATTAGTCTCTTTTCCGGAAGAACGATTTTTTGCATAAATTTTAAAATTATATTTTCCAGGAGATAAATTAGTATAAGTTACGGAATTATTACCTTCAGTTGATAACCATGTTTTTTCCAGATCTTCTAAATAATAAAAAAATTCAAAATCTTTATTGCTTTCCCCTAAGATATTAAATTTTATAGTGAATGGGTAGTCCGAATAGCGTAATGAGATTTTTTCAATATAATTAAGTGGTTCTTTCAATTTTTCCGAACCTACCTCTACCGGAGAATTAAATAGTAAAAGTTCTTCAAAGTTTATTTTGTTGCTTGGTTCTTTTTCTAGTGTTGATATGATCTCAATTGGATTAATTAGAAGCATACCATCAGGGCTTCCAAGTATTATTTCTTGACCCATACTAAGTGTTGCTTGTGTATTATAATCGTCAAAAGAACCATTTTCAGTATTCAAAATGTATTTTTTATTTTTATTAAGATCTAATAATATTACTTCTCTACTTGAAGCAATTGTAAGAGTATCTTCAATGCTTGTTATTGAATAAATTATCTTCTTTCTATCTATTATTTTTTTTATATTTTCATTTTTTAATACATAAACTGAATTTTTTGTTCCAAAAAATATACTATTTTTATTTTTTGTTAGGTTGAATACGAAATCTTGATTGAATATGTTTGTAAATACACCATTGTTATACTTTATCAAGCCGCTTTGTGATGCTATCCATAAAGTTTGTTTATCGAGTAAGGTGTCATATATAGGGAATCCCGTTTTTGTGTCTAAAAGGGTGATTATTTCTCCTTTAAAATTAAGCTTGTAAATTTTTCCATCAAAAGTAGAAGCAAAAAGGAAATTACCGTGTTTTTTAATATTGAAAATAATATCAGAAAGTAATTTTTTTTCTTCTTTTGTCGTATTATTTTTTAGTGTTAGACCGTCAGATGAGCCAATGAATAAGGTATCACCAATAGATATTATCGATTTAGGCCCATGATTAAGGTTGTTGACTTCAACAGTATTTGATATTGATTTGTTATATCGATAAATATTGCTTTTATTGTTAGCGATAAGTAATCCAGTATCAATGTTAGTCATAGACCAAATGTTTTTTTCTGGAGTATTTATCCTTTTTAGATAATTTTTATTTTGTGATATATCAAAATAACCATCAACATAGTTTGAAATGTAAATATGCTTTTTGTTTTGTGAAATAATAATGTTATTTAATCTTTCTTTTTTTAAATCTATAGTCCCGATCTTTTTTGTTTCTAATTTTTTGTTGATTAAATTTAGCTCGTATAGATGATTTTCAGACAATCCAAGTGTATGTTGTGAGTAAAAATTAGCCGATGAACTTAAGGCCTTAAATTTAAGCTTTGATAATAATAATACGCCGTCATTGATAATATAGATACCGTCATTAGTTACAGCTATTAAGCTATCTTCCATAGTTACTATATCATTAGTACCGCTTAATATTTTTGTAACACTTTGATTTTTAAATTCGAAAACATCACCATCAAAATTCCTAATAAATAATGATTCTTTGCTTTTTATTATTTTTTTGATCTCTTTAAATTTATTTTCATTAATGTCTAATATTATGTTTCTAGTCGCATTGGAATAAGTGATTATTCTATTTTCTAGACCAATGATCACACCTTCTTTCTGTTTCGAAAGTGACCAAATTGTTTGTTTACCAATTAAGTCTGATATTTCATTTTTAACAAATCTCTCTGTATTTTTGTTATACGATACAAGGCCTTTATCTGTCCCGACTAATAATGTGCCATTGTCATCGATAAGTAAATTACGAATAAAAGAACTGGGTAGAGAATTTTCATTTTCTTCTGCATAGAATTGCTTAAATTCATTGCCGTCGAAACGATTTAATCCATTGATAGTACCAACCCAAACGTAACCCTCTGGATCTTCTACGATGGCAGTTACTGTGTCCTGAGACAAACCATCCGCAACACCATAATTAGTGTAGTTTAGTAGTAGATCGAAATTTGATTCTGTGTCATCAGCTTCAATGGCTGCTGCGCCAAAGCTGAAAATAAAATAAACACAGATAAAGAGTAAAATTTTAGGCATAGATTTATACTTATTCTCTTTTGATGCCGCAAAGAAGTTCATGAATTGTCTACTTTTTCAGAAAGCAGGCCCTTTGTCAAAAGCATGTTAACAAAAAAGGTGTGATTGATAGAATATTACGCAATTATCGCTGTAAAATTTGTTTATAGTTATTTTTTAATCAATTAGTTATGTAATACTAAGGTTTTATTTGGTTGCTTGTACTGTTAACAATGATTGAGACATTTTGTTAACCTAATTTCGATTCATCTAGCTTTATATTTTTTAGACCTTTAAACGTCGATGCTGGTTAAAACTGAAATTTATCTGCTTGATGTTTGAATGTTTTTAAGTCGACAATCATATTATCTGAACGAAGGCTTGTTTGGCTGTGATGTTGTTCACCACTGTTAAACAAGACTAAACGGTCACAATCTCTACTGCGCATGTGAGCCACCATAAACTTGATCAAGTGAGCTCTGGTGAGCTTTTCGACTTCCGCGACGACCATTTCACGTTGATTAAATCCATAATCGCGGTTACCTAAGCTCACCCAATAGCGTTGGCTGCGTGTTTTTAGGTTGGTATCGTGTTCCATTATTTGACTTATCATACCTTGCTTTGTGCTTTCCCATTGTTCATTGGTTATTTGCATAACGGCATAATTAAAGTCGGCGATGAATTCGTCGATTGCTTCGAGAAGTTGTCTTGGACCTGTAGTAGGGGACTGCACATAAAAAATCATCCCTGGATGTCGGTTTAACGGTAAGTAACCTGTCCCAACCATGTAGCCTAATTGTTGTTTAGTGCGTAACTCATGAAAAAAGGTAGATGACATTGTATGGTTCAGTAGACTGAATAACGCCACACGTTCTGGTGTCGCCATCCGAGACTGATAGTAAACAATAATGGCACTATCTTGATGGGAAATAGTTTTTTCGCGAAGTAATGAACCTCTTTTATCTAGGTTGATAAGTTCGCGTGAAGACTCTGCGCTTGGTTTCGTGACTAAAGACAATAGATGTTGCAAACGCTTGCCGAGTTGCTGTGCTTCTTCAACCAGCCAATCCCCGTATACCAAACCTTCAAGATAAACTTTTTTGTAAAATGCGCTGACATGATTATGTAAATCATCAAGTGTCAGTAGCGTGAGTTCTTCAGCCATTCTTGCGGGTTCAAAACTTCTTTTTTGTAGCGACACGGTTAAGCTGGTAAATAATTGAGATATTGGCTTAGCTTGAGCAACATTATTCCAGCTGCGTAATATCTGATTTTTAATCATACTAAAGCGTTGTTCGGTAAAGTTACGCTCGCGGGCTTTGTTGATGATTAGAGTGAGGAGCTTTTCTTGGTTACCCGTAAAACCGGTTAAATGCAGGGTAATGCCGCCTTGGTGAGGGTAAATATTGTAGTTAAGGCCAGCAACCTCTGCTTGGTATGTTGGTTCAGTCAGATAATCGATAAGCATTTCAACGTATAGTCTTGTTAATGCTGCTTGTCTAGGGGTTGAGCTCGCTTGATCTGAGTCTAACGATAAGTATAAATGCCCTTTAGGAACATTGAATTCATCATCTTTTTTATGCCAAATACGGTAACCTTCGCCTTCTGCAACAATAGTGGGTACTGGAGTATCGCTTTTGTCTGCCCGAGCTTGCGGGTTGGCGACAATAAACGGATTTCTTTCCGGAAGTTTAAGTGACTCTCTTACCGTAACGGAAGACCATTTTGCTATTTGTTGGGGTTGTAATGATCTCACTTGGTACGGAGTGTCGTACCATTTTGCTTGATTATCGACCTGTGATTCTTTTGCAACCGTGAGTAAGCGCATATTAGCTGCCGACATCATAGACAGCAGTTGTGTTGTTTCATCCTCTAGCATTTCATCCATGCGATAGTCGCCATAAATAATGTCTTCAATATCATAATGGTGCATGTTGATACTGAGATGGCTTGCTAAATCCAAGGTTTTGATCTGTTCTTGGAATCGAAACGCAGTGTTAAGTAAATTGGCTCGCTCTTGGTAACGCCATGCTTGTACACCTTGCTGCTTAATCAGTTCAATGTATTCAAATACACAAGTTACCACTTCATCAAGCTCTGCAAATCCCTTGTCGGTTAATTGTATGCTGATTGAATAATCTTTGAAGTTGTAACCATTAACCCCACCGCCAGCAGATAAGTTATTGGCTAACCCCTGTACTTTTAAATAGGACAGTAAACTCCCTGGGCTTTCATTACCGAGTAAATGGCTGATAAAGGTGAGTGGTTTTCGCTTATAAAATTGGTCTATCTCTGGCAGTGAAAAACTAATACTGACTCGTTTTTGATCTTTCAACGGTACAATTTGTATATGTTTTTGACGTTGGTCCTTCGTTATCATTGCTTCAGATGGATAGTGTTTACTTACATTTCTATTGATAATGTTTGAGAAGTATTTTTTAACGATGGTGTCTAGCTCTGCAATAGGGCGTGGAGCGACAACGCACAATGTCATAATATTAGCACTGTAATGTTGTTGATAAAAAGCCAGCAGTTCATCCCGTATGTCTGCTTGTTTACCCGCTAAAGTTGTTTGGTTACCGACAGAGAATTTTGAAAATGGATGTTTTGGATTAATGGTTTCTTTTTGAACTTGGTAAACTCGGCGAATATCATCTTTTAATTTTAAGCTAAATTCAGATTCGATTGCCTGCCTTTCACGATCCACTAACTCTAAGTCAAACTTTGGGGCAATAAAAAATTGACTGAATCGGTCTAATGAACCTTCTAAGGCTTCGGCATTAATGCTATAGAAAAAGTTAGTTTGTTCTGTGCCTGTCCAAGCATTATTACTGCCACCATGTTGATTAATATAAGCGTGGTATTCTCCTGAATCTGGATATTTCTCGGTGCCTAAAAATAACATGTGCTCAAGGAAATGCGCCATACCTGGTCGGTCAACAGGATCGTCAAAATGACCAACACTAACCGCCATAGATGCGGCTGCTTGATTTGATTGCATGTCTTCAACCAATAGCACTCGAAGTTGGTTGTTCAACACTCGATATTGGTATTGGCGATGATCATTTTGGCTTTTATAAACTGCTGGAAATTCAGGCAAGAGGAGACTCCAGAAAAGATAACTTGTTATATATTGATCTTGTTATTACTTTTTAGCAAATTACCTTGGTCAGTTTTATTCAATTATCGACTAAAGTTTATCTAAATATGCTCAATTCTAGGTTTGTTGTTGCGCTGATTAACGCTACAATTGGTTAAGAATGATAATAAAAACATCACGAGAGAAGTATGCAGCTATTTTTGATGCGCCATGGTGAAGCGAGTTTTGATGCTCTGTCCGATAGGGAACGAAAGTTAACTGAAACAGGCCGTATTCAAACTGGCTATATGGCTAATTGGTTAGCAAAACAGGTCAGCCATTTTGATTTGGTGATTGTGAGCCCTTATTTACGTGCGCAGCAAACGTGGCAAGAAGTCAGTAAACACTTAGCTGAACCCCGTAAGTGGTTAGTACTTGATGATGTGACTCCCTCTGGCGATGCTAAAGTGGCGATAGATGTTGTGTTGGCTTATGCCGAGCAATATAAAGCCGATAATGTATTGGTTATAGCACATATGCCAATTTTAGGATTTATGGTCAGCGAGCTTGTGGCGGGGGTTGAGCCACCTTTGTTTGCTACATCCGCGGTGGCTCACATAGACAAACATACGCATAACGCGAGTTTTGTCGCAATGACAGCACCACATCAAGTTGTTGTGTAATGACAATAACGTTTTAAATCACATCTGAATAAAAAAAGGTAAGTGATTACCTACCTTTTTTATGTTCGCGCTTATTTCTTCGTATTAACGTCGGTGAGGCTGTTCACCAATATCAATTAATACCAATAACGCGGCATCGCCACCCCATTCTTTGGGTGCTTGGTGAAACGCTTTTACGTTTGGGTGTTGTGCTAACCACATTGGTGTTTGCTGTTTTAAAATACCCATTCCATAGCCGTGCATTACGCAGCAACAAATCGTGTTTTGCTTAACACATGCTTGGATAAGTGCGGCTAATTCAAGTTTGGCTTCTGCTTGACGCATGCCATGCAAATCAAGCAACAGGTCCGGAGAATAGTCACCACGCCTTAAGCGTTTTAATTCATGCTTATCTGTGCTGGTATTAATCCAACGCATAGGGCCATCTACCGGCAGAAGCGGCTGATATGTATCCGAAAAATAGCTATCAGCATGAATCTGCTGTTCTTTTATTTCGAACTGTTGTTTGGCTTTGACAGGCTGTTTAAAGTGGTGAGTATCTTGCCTTAGCGGTTTGATACCCTCGATTAATGCACTAAACAGCGATAAGTCTGGATAATTATCGTCTTTCATGGGCGTATTGTATTGAATTCTAGGTCATCTTAATAGACATCAGTTACAATAGCGCAGAACAATTTTTAAGGAGTGTGTTTTGGATAAGATCTTTGTAGATGAAGCTGTCACTGAGTTACGTACTATCGCTGATATGTTACGTTGGGCTGTCAGCCGTTTTAATGATGCCAATATTTATTATGGTCACGGAACGGATAATGCTTGGGACGAAGCCATTGCATTGGTTTTTGATGCTCTACACTTACCAGAAGATATCGGCCAGCAGGTTATTTTAAGTAACCTGACCAGTAGTGAAAAACACAAAATCGTTGAATTAATTATTCGCCGTGTACGTGAACGTTTACCGGTACCGTATTTGACCAATAAAGCCAAATTTGCGGGTCTTGAATTTTATGTTGATGAACGCGTACTGGTTCCGCGTTCGCCGATTGCCGAAATGATCAATCATCATTTTAGCCCATGGTTATATAACAAACCGGTTAATCGCATTATGGATTTATGCACTGGCAGTGCTTGTATTGCCATTGCTTGTGCCTATGCGTTTGAAGATGCTGAAGTTGACGCATTAGATATTAGCGAAGACGCACTTGAAGTTGCCCAAATTAATATTGAATCTTTGGGCGTGTTGGATCGTGTTTTCCCGATGCAATCCGATTTATTCTCAGCGATTCCAAAAGGCCAGCATTACGACTTAATTGTGTCTAATCCTCCATATGTAGATGCACAAGATATTGATGATATGCCTGAAGAGTATCATCACGAACCTGCTATTGGGTTAGCGTCTGGCAATGATGGCTTAGATTTAACCAAGCGTATCTTAGCTAATGCGGCAGATTATTTAACAGAAACGGGTTTGCTAGTCGTTGAAGTCGGTAATTCAATGGTGCATTTGATTGAGCAATATCCTGATATGCCATTTGCTTGGGTTGATTTTGAATTTGGCGGTGATGGCGTGTTTGTATTAACCCGTGATCAGCTAGTTGAAAATGAATCACTTTTCGCCATCTATAAAGATAGTGAATAATAGCGACAAGAATCGCACTCAATGAAGTGAATAATTAATAGAGGTAGTTAACGCGCATGTCAGGAAATAGTATTGGTCAAAACTTTGTTGTTACAACATTTGGTGAAAGCCATGGTGTTGCTTTAGGTTGTATCATTGATGGTTGCCCTCCAGGACTGGAGTTAACCGTTGAAGATATGCAACATGATTTAGACCGTCGTCGTCCTGGCACGTCACGTTATACAACGGCACGCCGTGAAGCTGATGAAGTAAGAATTTTGTCAGGAGTGTTTGAAGGTAAAACCACTGGTACCTCTATTGGTTTGTTGATTGAGAATACCGATCAACGTAGCCAAGACTATTCAGATATTAAAGACACGTTTCGTCCTGGTCATGCAGATTATACCTACCAACAAAAGTATGGCATGCGTGATTACCGTGGCGGCGGGCGCTCGTCTGCACGTGAAACGGCAATGCGAGTTGCCGCAGGTGCGGTAGCAAAAAAATACCTCAAGCAAGTGCACGGCATTGAAATTCATGGCTATCTTGCTCAACTAGGACCTATTAGCGCTGACACTATTGATTTGACTCAAATTGAGCAAAATGCATTTTTCTTCCCTGATGCCAGTAAATTAGAAGCGTTAGATGAGTACATGCGTGGCTTACGTAAATCTGGTGATTCAATAGGCGCCAAAATTACTGTTGCAGCCACTGGTGTTCCGGTGGGATTAGGCGAACCCGTATTTGATCGCCTTGATGCTGATATCGCGCATGCGTTAATGGGCATTAATGCCGTTAAAGGTGTTGAAATTGGTGATGGCTTTGGTGTTGTTACTCAAAAAGGTTCAGAAGGTCGTGATTTAATGTCACCACAAGGTTTTGCATCTAACCATGCAGGTGGCGTATTGGGCGGCATTTCATCTGGCCAACCTGTTGTGGCTCATATTGCGCTAAAACCTACCTCGAGCATTAGCGTACCAGGTCAAAGCATGACAGTGCAGGGCGAAACAATCGATATGATCACCAAAGGTCGTCATGATCCTTGTGTGGGTATTCGCGCCGTGCCTATTGCTGAAGCGATGCTCGCGATTGTATTGATGGATCACTTGTTAAGACATCGTGCGCAAAACCAAGATGTTACTAGTCAAACACCCGTTATCGGAATGCGATAATGTCCTCATTGAAACCCGCTGAACCAGATTTACGCTGGCTCAGCGCTTGTTATTTCTTTTTCTTTTCTATTCTTGGCATCATGGTTCCCTATTTGGGGGTTTTCTTTGATAGCCGAGGTTTCAATGCCCAAGATATAGGTTTTTTGTTGGCCATTTTAATGGCCACTCGAATTGTCGCGCCTAATGTATGGGCGGCTGTAGCCGATCGCACTGGTATGCGAGCAGAATTGATAAAGCTTGGCTCCTTTGCTGCAGCGATTACCTATACCAGTTTTTTCTTCGACGGCAGCTTCATGTATCTTGCGGTTAGTTTAGCCATATACACTTTCTTTTGGAATTCCATTCTTGCTCAGTTAGAAGTGATTACGTTAGAAACGCTTGGTGATAAAGCTGAACGTTATGGTGCCATTCGAAGTTGGGGCAGTGTTGGTTATATTATTTTGGTGATAAGTGGTGGATTAGCGATTGATCACTGGGGCCCCGAAGTGTTGCCTTATATGGGGATGATACTGTTTTTAGGTTTGTTTGCTTGCTCATTGCCTTTACCCGCTAACCGTAGTGTTGTAGTCAATAAATCTGAGCGTCCTAAACTTACATTTGATAAATCATTAGTGTGGTTTATGCTATCTGCAATGTTATTGCAGATGAGTGTCGGACCATTTTATGGTTTTTTTGTATTATATCTAAAGCAGGTTGGCTACTCTGAGACCATCGCTGGAATGCTAGTTGCCTTAGGCGTGCTAGCTGAAATTGTTATTTTCTTTTATTCATCCCGTCTTATTCGCCAATACGGTATTCGAGTATTGCTTGTGGTGAGCATTCTGTTAACTGCCATTCGTTGGTTATTGTTGGCATTTGGTGTTGAACACGTTTCATTATTGGTCATCAGCCAACTATTACATGCTTTCACTTTTGGTTTAGTCCATGCCGCTTCAATCCATTTCATTCACCGTCATTTTTCCATCAGTCATCGAAGTACTGGCCAAGCGTTATACGCCAGTGTCAGTTTTGGTGTGGGTGGCGCATTAGGCACGTGGATAAGTGGCATGATTTGGGGTGATGGTAGTAGCACTATGTGGGTTTGGGTATTTGCGGCAGCTTGTGCATTTTTATCAATGATAGCGGTATTGCTTATCCCCAATATTAATGGCCAACCAGCGACTAATACATAATTGGTTAACTAGGTCATTCATTTACTCTTCATTTTTAGACACAGAAGTTATGTAATCAGCAAGGAGTCAGTGTGAAACGTTTTCGCTTAGGGGTAATCATTAATCCATTAGCTGGCCTTGGAGGCAGTGTCGGTTTAAAAGGCTCTGACGGCGTTGCCGTAGAAGCTATTGCCAAAGGTGCTATTCCCAAAGCACAACAACGCATGCAACAAGCTCTGGATGTCATTTTACCTTTCGTTAAACAAATCGATATTATTACTGCATCTGGTGATATGGGCGGGAGCTTATGTCGTCAAATGGGTTTTTCGACTCAAGATGTATATACCGTGTTAGAAACTACCTCAATTGAAAAAACGTCTGCAATAGATACCCAACAAGCGGTTAAATGCTTACTTGATCATCAATTAGATTTGTTGCTATTTGCTGGCGGGGACGGTACTGCCCGTGATATTTATGCTGTAGTTGATGACTCATTTCCGGTGTTAGGAGTACCAGCTGGTGTTAAAATTCACTCGGGTGTATACGGTATTACCCCGCATGCTTCTGGGCTCGTTGTCAGCATGTTACTTAAAGGTGAGCTAGTGAGCTTAATGTCTGCTGATGTAATGGACATTGATGAGATCGCGTTTAGGCAGGGGATTGTAAAAGCGAAACGATTTGGTGAAATGACGGTTCCTGCTGCGCCACGATATATACAAGCCGTGAAAATGGGCGGTAAAGAAGTTGATGAATTAGTGTTGGCCGATATTGCCGCCGATGTGATTGAATCAATGGACGATGAACTTTATATCATGGGTTCAGGCAGCACCGTAGCGGCAGTCATGGAAGACCTTGGTTTAGAAAATACTTTGCTTGGTGTCGATGTTATTCAGCATAAAAGCGTGATAGCTAAGGATGTTACCGCGCAACAATTACTCGCGTTGATTGCCGATAAAAAAAGGTATTCTAGCGTCAAGCTAGTGATTACATTAATCGGTGGGCAAGGGCATATATTGGGTCGTGGCAATCAGCAGTTGTCACCGGAACTGATCCGGCAACTAGAAAAAGACAATATTTTAATCCTAGCCACAAAAACTAAGCTAAAAGCACTTGAAGGTAGGCCATTAATTGTGGATAGTGGCGACCCTGAATTAGATAAAGCACTCACTGGCTATTACAAAATAGTCACGGGTTACCATGATTACGTAATGTATCAAGTAGCCAACCCAGATTTAGTGGAGAACTAGAACATGTTAGAACAGTACGATGCAGCATTAGAGTCTTGGATTGAAGACAGTGTTAGCCACAGCGATGACGATGCGTTATTTGCTTGTGGTTATTTACAAGGCCACGTCGCCGTTGTATTAGCTGAATTAGAAGTCGAACCTGAACAAGATTTACCTGCGCTTGATCAAAAGTTGGTTAAATGTCTTGCGTTGGCAAATGAAGAATTAGATGAACATGATTTTTCATTAGTGGAAGCTGCATGGCAGCAGTTACGTCAACGTATTGTTGCTCAAGCGGCATAACTTGGATTAGATAAACAGCTTTTATGGTAAATACCTCTTTGCAACACGTTACTATTGGTTTAGTTAACCCCAAAACGCCGGTCAATGTTGGCGGCATTATGCGAGCAGCTGGTTGCTACGGTGTTGATAACGTTTGCTATACCGGAAAACGTTATGAATTGGCGGCTAAGTCGGGTGATGCTCAATACGATGTTGACACTAAAGATGCTGCCAAGCGTATTCCTTTAACTGGTGTCGAGTCATTACTTGATAGTGTGCCTGATGGCGCAACCATAGTCTGTGTCGATCTTGTCGTTGGGGCGACTCCGTTGCCTTTATTCTCTCATCCAGATAATGCCTTTTATATATTCGGTCCGGAAGACGGCACTATTCCACAGCAATTAATTGATGCTGCTGATGATGTTGTGTATGTACCGACTGTAGGGTGTATGAATTTAGCTGCATCTGTGAATGTTTTACTCTATGACCGTTTGGCTAAAATGAGTCAAATTAAAGCTGATGATGAATTAATTAAGCAAAGCCGTGACAATAATAATCGCACCAAAGTGAAACACTGGTTGAAGTCACTTTGATGAAATAACCGTATTGCACTTTAGATAATGCCGAATGAGAAATCATTCGGCATTTTTGTTTACGCGTTGTTGCGCACAATCGCCGACAGTAATACTCGTCAATAGAAAAACCAGTGTTGTATGATTGAATGGTCAATATATTACTGTTGTATCATCTAACCCAGAGCATAAACATTTCAAATAGAAGCTCGATATCATGGTTGTTGTTTAATGTTAGATATCAAATCAGTGATATAAATATTAAGCATCAGTGGTTCAAAGCTTGATGAAGCGACTTATGTGGTAGAGATTAGAGATTAGAGATAGGAAAGGCAATCGCCATTCATGATGATGTTTTCCATAAAGTTAACTTGTCACTATTTAGCTTGATGGCTTGGTAATGAATGCCTCTGAATCCGGCCTTGTTAAGCATACACATTAGAAATCAATATTAGGAATGCATAGATGTCGATATTAAAGAAACTGTGTCAGTGGCTACCGTTTGGAAAAGTACCCGAAATGAGCGCCCAAGAAGTACATAAACGACTTCAGAAGAATGATTTTCAGATTGTAGATGTTCGCTCAAAAATGGAATGGCACAAGTCGCATATTGAAGGCTCTAAAAACCTGCCTATCACGTCGCTTTCTATTGATACGATAAAACAGCTTGAATTATCACCAGAGGTAACAACTGTCGTGATATGTCTCTCTGCCCATCGCAGTATTCCAGGGGTTAGAAAACTTAAACAGTTTGGATTTACTGATGTATATCAACTTAAAGGTGGGATGCTGAGCTGGTGGAAATTATCGCTACCAACATCAAAATAACGCACTAGAAAGAGACTCAACTGATGAAGTTAATATTTTTTGTTCAAGGGGTATAAATGTCGTCTGGGCTCATAGCAGTTTTTATTTTTTGGGTCCGGCGAGTGACACTAATCATTTCATACTCTCTGGACGAGCTATACAAATTAATTAACATGTGAGATTGAGGTTAAAATATAAAAAAGGGGGCACGATAAAGATATAGCTCTGATTGCAGATAATTAAAGCAGGGAAATTATAAGGAAAGGTATAACAATAGAAAATGGTTGCGGGAGTAGGACTTGATAAAAATCTAAGACCTTCGACTCTTTGTTTATAAAAAGCTGAGCATGACGACAGGAACTAATTGCACAATGGGATTTTAAGGGTTTAAAAAGGAATTAATTGAAATGAGAAAATTACTAATAGAAAATGGTTGCGGGAGTAGGACTTGAACCTACGACCTTCGGGTTATGAGCCCGACGAGCTACCAACTGCTCCATCCCGCGTCCGATAAACGCTATCAATTATTTTAATTCTATTGACTAAAGAAATGGTTGCGGGAGTAGGACTTGAACCTACGACCTTCGGGTTATGAGCCCGACGAGCTACCAACTGCTCCATCCCG
>NZ_JBEOPN010000055.1:0-13277 GCF_040310085.1 Shewanella sp. S1-58-MNA-CIBAN-0166
GACAGCGGCGCCACCGCCGACATTAGCGGTACCACCACCGATGTGGCCCCAGGTTCAACCGTCACGTTAGTATTAACTGATGCCAACGGCACCCAAGTCACGGTCACGGGCGTGACAATTAATAATGACGGCAGCTATTCGATTGCTGGTGTCGATGTTTCCACATTAGTTGATGGCGACATCACCGTGTCTGCCACCGCGTTAGACAATAACGGCAACTCCGTTAACGACACCGATGTCGATAATCTGGACACAACACCAGCTACCGCACCGCTAATTGAATTTATAGGTATGGGTGATGAAGGTATTTACAGTGCTGATGAAATCGGCCCAGATAATTCTGTAACTGCCACAGTCACTTTAACGACCGGCACTCAGATCGGCGACACCTTAGTCGTCACCGATGGCAGCGGCAACGTATTAGCCTCTGTGACCGTCACCCAGGACATGCTCGACAACGGTTATCCGGTTGAAGTGCCTGTGACTGCTGGCGCTACTGATGTGAACGTCACCGCACAAGTCACTGACATGGCCGGTAACCCCTCTGCTGTGGCAACCGATACTCAACCAATTGATCGCGTCGCACCTGGCACACCTTCTATTATCATTCTTGATGATGGAACTCCAGGAGATGGTTGGTTAAATCAAGGTGAAATTAATGCAAATGGTGCTGGTATACAAATTCAGGCTAACGCAGATCACACCGACTTATCTGCTGGAGGATTTGTAGCAATATCAATTAGTATTGATGGCCGACCGCAAACAAGTTTCGAATTAAAACTGGTAAACGGTTCACTTGTTAATTTGGATGGCAGTACACCAGTTGTTGATTTCACGTATAACAATGGGGTCATCACTTGGAACCAAGATACTCTTGCTGAAGGCCAAACTTTAACCGTTGAAATTAGCCAAACTGACTCTGCAGGAAATCAATCAGTAAATGATAATGATGCAGTGACCGTCAATGGCGTTGATGCTACTGATGATACTCCGGGCACAATTTATATCGCATCGGCAAACAGCTCTAACGCATGGGCTATTCCAGAGGATACTGATGGCGAGCCTAAGTTCACTATTAGTGCACGAAATGCTGATGGATCAATAGGTGACGTTAATATCTCAAATGATAATAACAAGCTAGGCGTGTCAGGTTCTCCAAGATCTTCAGGTCAAATTGCTGGCCAGATAGAGTATGATTCTGCCACTAATACGTCAGAAGCCATTATATTTGACTTCAATGGTTTAGTTAATCAGGCAACATTTAGCGTAGCAAACTTGTTCGGCGATGAAAGCTCAGGAGAACAAGGTGTCTGGAAAGCCTATTACAACGGTGAACTCGTTGCGATGGCGACATTTACTACTGGCGCAGGCAATACTACGGGCACATTTACGATCAACACCGGTAACTTAGTATTTGATCAATTAGTATTCGAAGCTATACCTACAATTAGTGAACAAAATGGCGGGCCAGCACTAAATGATTCTTCTGATTATTTCTTAACATCCCTTGATGTCAGTGGGCCTGCATTAACAGGAACCATTATTACCAGTGAATCTGAGATACTTGATGTTCTTGACCCTGCCGATGGTTTATTGGCTAATGATATTGATGCTCAGGGGCATGACTTTATATTAACGTCTATCAATGGCGATTCTGTGACTTCAGGACAAGTTGTTACTCTTGATAGTGGTGCCTTATTAACGATATATGCTGATGGAACTTATAGCTATAATCCTAATGGTGCATTCAATAATCTTGCGTCTGGCGAACTTACAACAGATACATTTAACTACACAATAACAGATGAATTTGGCGCAACAGATACAGCGACAGTAACGGTTAATATTGTAGGAACGAATGATCTGGTCGCTATTAGCACGCCTGATATATTAGAAGTTTTCGAGTCTGGCCTGAGCAATGGTTCGAACATCAATGCTGCAATAGAAACATCTGGCAGTATGGTTATCGATATAAAAGATGGTTTAGATAGACTTTCTATACAAGTAGATGGAAACAGCAGCACTTTAACATTAGCAGCATTAATGGCTGCATCATTGGTCTCACCGATCATCATCGCGGGTGAATTTGGAGAGCTATCAATTACCGGTTATAACGATGGTTTATTAGAGTACACATACAACCTCGTTACCGCACAGAACCATACTGGCAGTAACGGAGAGACGATTACAGATACCTTCCAAATAACGGCGATTGATGTTGATGGAGATCAAGCTACAACAACACTTAACGCAGTTGTTCACGACGACCAACCAATTGCAATAGATAACAGCGTGACACTATCTGTAACTCAAGATTCATTTGCAATCATTGGCGGCGTTCAGGCTGAGTGGAAAACGGTTACTGGTGGTGCAAATGTTGTCAGGTTTGATGGTGATATTGGCTCTGGTGGCGAAGATAATGACTCTGCATTAGATCAAGTTCGTTGGGGTGTTACGAATGGCGCTAAATCTGGTTACGGCTTCATGGACAATGACGGTGCTCTAAATGGTGAAGTGGTACTAAACCAAGATATCGTATTAGGCACATTTACTCACTACAATTACCCAATTAATAGTGGTTCATCGATAACCGCAGCAACTATGGATGTAGTATTTAACGTTATTGATTCATTCGGCAATGTAACAGCAGTTACGCTTAAACTTAATTTCGCGCATAACGAAACACCAAATGATGGCGCAGACCCTCGCGATATCGTAACAATCGGTCAAACAAACGTGACCTTTAATTACGAAGGCGAGCAGTACACTATCCAAGTTATAGGCTTTGAAGATGGTGATGGTAATGTAGTATCGTCAATTTATACCGATGAAAATGCATCTACTAGTTATGATTTAGTCATTAGGATGGTGGCTGGTAGTGGGTATAGTCTACCGTCAGTAGAAGGTAATGTATTAGATAATGATATTACTGGCGCAGATATCAGCTCTGTAATCGGTGTAGCGATAGGTGATCAAACAAGTACCAATACAACTGGTAATGTCGGAGTTGTTATAACAGGTCAGTACGGTACTGTTATAATTAATAACGACGGTACATACACTTACGAGTTAACCAGTACAACGGATACCATCCCTTCTGGTGCTACTGACGTATTTACTTATACGATACAAGATAGTGATGGTGATATCTCCAGTGCTGTACTTGAAATAAACGTTAATTTAGTCAATGCACAAGATGTACCTGTTGAAGATGCAAATAATATTACAACAACAGGCACAAGCTTAGGTGATGAATTTATTGTGTTACAAGGTGACAATGGACTCAACCAAAAGCAGCTTAATGTTACATTCGGTGGTGGTTTATTTGGCCAAATTACTGACGAAAACGGAAATACAGTTACCGCTTCTGGTAGTAACCTAACAAGTTACAGCAGTGAGACTACTCAAGTCATTAGTAGTGGTTCTGGTAGTGATCATGTAGAGACCGGACGTGGTGGTGATATTATTTATGCTGGTGAGACTGGTTCATATGGTCTCGAGTCAGATGATGACCTTGAGCTAACCACAAATACTATTGCTAATAACCATATAATGACAGGCACGTTATCTGGTGCTGACAGCATAATTGATACCGACGGTTTATTACTTTCAAATGATGTCGCGTCTCTTAAAGCAGATATAGTTAACAGTGGAAACGGTAATGACTTCATTTATGGCCAATCTGGTTCAGACATTCTTTATGGACATAATGGTAATGATTATATTGATGGCGGCACTCATAACGATGGTTTAAGAGGTGGCGCAGGTAACGATACCTTAATTGGCGGTTTAGGTGATGATGTATTACGTGGCGACTCAGGTGCTGATACCTTTAAATGGCAACTAGGTGAATTTGGTAATGATATAATTTCTGACTTTAATCATAATGAAGATAAAATTGATCTGAGTGATTTACTGATTAATGAAGAATATAATAATCTCGAAAATTTACTTAACTTCAGTTACGACGCTAATGGTTCAAGTGTTATTGAAATAGATACTAATGGAGACGGTAGCTATGAGCAAACCATTACTCTTGATGGTGTAGATTTATCAAGTATTTATGGTAGTTCACAAGAAGGGGTTATCATTAATGGTTTACTCAACGATGGCGCGCTCATTGTTGATACCAATACGACAACACCAAATGGCCAAGGTATTGACCCATTTGTAAATAATCCTGATGGCCAAATTATTCCTTAGCAAAAAATAATATGCCTTCCATAGTAATATGGGAGGCGTTTAGGGATACTTAGCTACATCAAATAAAAGAACCAGTAGTAAAAATAAAAATAACAAGGATATCTTTATAGTGCCAGCTAGTGCATCCAATACTCAGGAACAATGGAGTATATCTGCCTCACAACGTGTGACGGTTGATCCGCTACTTGATAGCCTTGTTTTATTAACTGAGCATTTTGGTAGCCCATGTTCTAGTGAATCCCTCGCAGCAGGGCTTCCTTTAACCAGTGCAGGTTTGTCACCTGAACTACTGCCACAAGCAGCTGCTAGAGCGGGCTTATCTGCAAAGCTATCTCGTAAGGATCTGACTCAGATATCTCCAATATTATTGCCATGTATTTTAATGCTCAAAAACAAAAAAGCATTTATTTTACGCAGTATTGATATTGAGAATGACAAAGCTATTATTCAATTGCCAGAAACCGGCGGTGAAGAAAGCCTAACGGTAGAAGAGTTAGAAACACTTTACGTAGGATATTTATTCCTTGTTAAACAACATTATCGAGGTGACGCGAGCGTTGATGTCCACATACATGACAACAGCACTCATTGGTTAAAACAAAGTATCATTGATTCAGCACCTATATATCGAGACGCGCTAATAGCATCAGTACTCGTGAATCTATTTGCACTTGTATCACCACTATTTATCATGAATGTTTATGATAAAGTCGTTCCAAACCTAGCATTTGAATCATTATGGGTTTTAGCTATTGGCGCAAGTATTGCCTATTTATTTGATTTTATAATGCGTCAACTTCGAAGTTATTTAATCGATGTCGCGGGTAAAAAAGTCGATATTATTGTTTCATCAAAATTGTTCGCTAAAGCAATAGGGATACCACTGTCCCAACGTTCTCCGAGTATCGGCGGGATGGCTCGTCAGTTAGGCGAGTTTGAAAGTATTCGAGACTTTTTGACATCTGCAACCATAACGTCTTTAGTTGATTTACCCTTCGCGATTCTATTCGTCCTCATTATTTATATTGTTGCTGGTGATCTAGCTGCAATACCAGTGATTTCGGGTGTACTCATTATTGCTGTAACTCTTTATGCGCAACCTAAACTAAAAGCGGCTATTGAAGAAAGTAATCGTTTTGCCAGCTTAAAGCATGGGCATTTAATAGAAAGTCTTACTGCTATTGAATCAATCAAAGCAAATGGTGCCGAAGGCTTAGTCCAAAAAAGCTGGCAACAAATGATTGGGCATACCGCTAATTGGGAACTAAAAACAAAAAAATTATCTAACTTCATCGCAAATTTTGCTAATTTCGCAGTTCAAACCAGCGTGGTCGCGGTCGTGATTTTAGGTGTATATCGTTTAGCAGACAACGAATTATCTATGGGTGGAATTATTGCAGCTGTGATGCTTACAAGTAGAGCTGTAGCGCCAATGGCACAATTAGCATCTCTTATCACCAGAGGTAATTACACAGTAAGCTCCCTACGTCAACTTAATGAAATAATGGCAAAAGAAAATGAGTTTGAAAACAAAGGGCATTTAGTCAGTAAAGAGCGTATTAATGGAAAAATTACCGCTGACAATATTAGCTTCACCTTTCCTGGAGCAGAGAAACCAATACTTTATCCAATGTCATTAACCATAAAGCCTGGTGAGCGAATAGCCATTATAGGTCGTAATGGTTCTGGTAAAAGTACTTTAGCAAAGCTGCTATTAGGGCTGTATAAACCTGTACACGGTAGTCTTCGATATGATGGTATAGATGCAGGGCAAATTCATCCTAGTGACTTGAGACGTAACTTTGGTTATTTACCTCAGGATGTCACTTTATTTCACGGTTCTGTTCGTGACAATATATTATTTGGGTCTCGCCAAGTAAGCGAACATCAACTTATTAGAGCTGTTCAGTTATCTGGAGTCAGTCAATTTACTCATTTAGAGTCGGAAGGATTAGATCAACAAGTAGGTGAAGGTGGTCTATCGCTAAGCCGTGGCCAACGCCAAAGTGTCGCTTTAGCTAGAGCTACATTAAATGACCCGCCAATACTGTTAATGGATGAACCTACTGCCAGTTTAGATGCGCGAGCAGAAAAACAGTTTATGCGTTCAATGGCACAAGTCAGTAAAAACAGAACGCTATTATTAATTACCCATAAAATGCATTTATTAAATCTAGTCGATCGCATTATTGTGTTAGAACGTGGACATGTAGTGGCTGATGGTCCTAAAGATGAAGTCCTTGCGAAACTTAATGCAGGGACAATTGCTGGAGCCCAAAACTCATGAGTAAGCATCTTACCGTAGCCGACTTAGAAATGGTTGATGACGTTTATGGTGCCATGATGACTGACGCCCCGTCAGGACATCGTCTTATCATATGGTCACTGTCCGCAATGATGGTGTGTTTTTTTATTTGGGCTTACTTCTCAGAATTAGATCAGGTGACATCAGGAACGGGTAAAGTTATTCCGTCGTCACAGATTCAAATTATCCAAAGTCTAGATGGCGGAATTTTGCAGGAAATCTATGTCCAAGAAGGGAGTATGGTCACTAAAGGACAACCTTTAGCCCGGATTGATGACACCCGATTCCGCTCCGATTTTGACCAACAAGAACAAGAAGTGTTCGGATTACAAACTAATATTATTCGCATGCGCACCGAATTAGACAGTATTATTATTTCAGATATGTCTTCAGACTGGCGCCAACAGGTCAAAATAACCAAGCAAAATTTGGTATTTCCGCAGACCATTATTGACGAAGAGCCAGAACTGGTTAGGCGTCAACAAGAAGAATATTCAATTCGGTTGGATAATTTAAGCAACCAATTAGAAATTCTTGTACGTCAGATCCAACAACGTCAGCAAGAAATAGAAGAGTTGGCCTCTAGAATTAGTACCCTTACGACGAGTTATCAATTAGTATCTCGCGAGCTTGAATTGACTCGACCACTTGCTCGGAAAGGCATTGTTCCGGAAGTTGAGCTGCTCAAACTTGAGCGCACAGTGAATGATATTCAAGGTGAATTACAATCGGTTAGGCTTTTACGTCCAAAAGTGAAAGCGTCTATGGATGAAGCAATCTTAAAGCGCCGAGAAGCTGTATTTGTTTATGCCACTGATTTACGTGCACAGCTCAATGAAATGCAAACCAAATTATCACGTATGAATCAGGCACAAAAAGGCGCATTTGATAAGGTCAGTAAAGCCGTCATAGCTTCGCCTGTTATAGGCACCATTAAAAAAATTAACTTTAATACCTTAGGTGGCGTTGTACAGCCAGGTGAAGAGATTATGGAAATTGTTCCATCAGAAGATAAACTGCTGATAGAAACCAAAATCACTCCTAAAGATATTGCTTTTTTACATCCGGGATTACCCGCTATCGTAAAAGTCACCGCATATGACTTTACTCGTTATGGCGGGCTAAAAGGAACCGTTGAACACATTAGCGCCGATACGTCACAGGATGAAGAAGGCAATAGTTTCTATATTGTAAAAGTGCGAACACAAGAGTCCAGTTTAATGAAAGACGATGGCACAGAGATGCCAATAATTCCAGGGATGCTCACTTCAGTAGATGTCATCACGGGAAAAAAATCCATACTTGAGTACATTTTAAATCCAATTTTAAGAGCGAAAGATACCGCCCTTAGAGAGCGCTAAGAAGAACCGGGAGGGTTTTTTATGACAACTATTATAAATCAACAAATAAAGCTAAGTGCTGTTGCTCTTGCTTTATCAATGTTGATAGCGCCAACAGCCTCAAGCCAGACTCTTGAGCAAGCTGTTGCACATACGCTAGACACAAACCCAGATTTACGCATTGCTTTTAATCGTTTTAAAGCGCGTGAAGAGCAAGTTAATCAAGCCGTAGCAGGCTATATGCCAACCGTAGATCTTTCTGCGGGCTATGGCTGGGAGCAAACCGATAGCCCTTCAACTCGTCGTAAAGTAGGCCAAGGTGATGTTGATAATGACGGTATGATTGATTTAGAACGTGGCGAAGCCGGTTTTAGTATCAAACAAATGCTGTTTGATGGTTTCTATACCAGTAGCGAAGTCGATCGTTATTCGTATGAAGCTAGCGCGGATCAGTGGGCATTATTTGCTGCTGCTGAAGATATGGCATTGGATGTTGCAAAGGTCTATTTGAACTACATCCGTAGCGAGCAAGTACTATTACTCTCGGAGAAAAATCTCGCGAGTCATAAAGACATTTACGATCAAATAAAACAACGCACAGATTCAGGTTTAGGATCGATAGCAGATTTATCGCAAATCACCGGTCGTCTTGCCCGTGCAAACGCCAATGTAATTTCGGCTAAAAACAATTTAGAAGATGCTCGTGCAGCCTATATCAGAATTGTTGAAGCAAAACCCGATGACCTAATTCTGCCAGTGCCTGATGCCGATATGCTACCAAAAAGCTTAGATAAAGGGCTCATGGCAGCAAAATCAAAACACCCAGTATTAAAATCAGCGGAAAGCGATATTAACGCCGCTAAAAAAGAACGTAGCTCAGCCAAAGCCAGCTATTTCCCGCAATTAAGCCTAGAACTTAATGGTAACTGGAATAATGATACTGACGGCGAAGATGGCTACAGCGCAATTAACAGCCAAAATGTTAACGGCTATAACAATGATTTAGTTGCTATGGTTCGGGTTAAATATAACCTTTTTTCAGGTGGTAAAGACGTCTCAAAAGACAGAGAAACAGCCTATAAAGTCAACGAAGCAAAAGAAATCCAACAACGCGCTTATCGCCAAGTTGTTGAGGGTGTTTCGTTAGCTTGGAATGCTTATGAAATGTTAGCCCCACAAAAACAGTTCATCCGTGAACATGTTGTGGCGTCAAAACAGACTCAAGTGGCTTATGTGCAACAATTTAACTTGGGCCAACGAACTCTGCTCGATTTACTCGATACAGAAAATGAACTATTTGAAGCTCGTAAGGATTACTTGCAAACCGAGTATGACGAAATTGCTGCTCGTTACCGAGTATTGAATGCGACAGGCGATCTACTTGACTCACTTCGAGTAACACGCCCGGGAGAATGGCGTGGTGAGCGTGAATATGAGGGAGGTGTTAAATAATGAAATATTTGATGATTTTACTCGCATTGATTACAACAACAGGTTGTTCGATCAACGATATTGTCGAGTCTAATGCTTCTACACCACAAAATTTTGATCTTGCCGACAGTGATCGTGATGGTGTGATAATGGCCCGAGAACGTTGTGCTGGCACCATCATTGGTGCTGCTGTCGACAACTATGGTTGTGGTAGCATCAAAGATATCAATGAACGCCAAGACTTAAAAATACTATTTAGTAATAATTCAGTGGTTATCGAACAGCAGTATTATAACCAAATTGAACGCGTCGCTAATATCATGAAAACCTACCCTACCACTAAGGTAAAAATAGAAGGCCATACCAGTAAACGTGGAAGCTATGAACTTAATTTAGCGTTATCTCAAAAACGTGCAAAAGCGGTTATCGAAGTGTTAGAAAACACCTTTGGTATCGATCCAAGCCGTCTTAACGCTACAGGGTATAGTTTTGATAACCCAATTGATAACAGTGGCACGCCAGAAGCAGAAGAGCGTAATCGTCGTGTGATAGCTGAAGTCACAGCCGATGACACCATTCCAGAAATGAGATGGAATATTTACACTGTCGATGAGCAAAATGACTAACGGACATACAAGGCATTGATTCTTTGAGTCGTGAAGACAGCAAAGTAACTACAGCGTTGCATAAAAGGGTCTGTCATTTTTTTATTATGGCATCGGCCCTTTTAGTTTCATGTTTATATGCTGCACCAACTCAAGAATTGAATCAGCAGCAAACCGTTTCAGCATTGTCGAAACGTTATGGCGATCGCGCAGGATTACGAGCAAATGCTTGGTTCAAAATCGTCAGTGATTCACAACAACTTGCTGATATTGATAAATTAGAAAAAGTGAATCAATTTTTTAATTTATTTCGATTCATTGATGATCAAACGCTATGGGGTGAATCCAATTATTGGGCATCGCCAATGGAGTTTATCGGGGCTAACGGAGGGGATTGCGAAGACTTCTCAATCGCAAAGTATTTCACGCTTCTTCAACTGGGTATTCCTGAAGATAAACTCCGAATCACCATGGTAAAAGCGACATCGCTGAATCAATATCATATGGTGTTAGCATACTATGAAAAGCCTAATTCGATTCCGTTAGTGCTCGACAATTTGGATAAAACCATAAAATTGGCAACGAAACGAAAAGATCTCCTGCCTGTTTACAGTTTTAACGGTAAACAATTATGGCTAAACAAAGAAAAAGGTCGAGGTGTGTTAGCTGGCTCATCATCACGCCTTGAAAAATGGACTGACCTTAAACTTAGATTAGGTGTAGAACGCTTACGCCAACCCAAACTCAACATGGAGTAGTGACAACATGACCCTGTTCAGGCAGATCTATGCGTTACTTTTCGGGCTGTTCTTGTTAACAATTGCAAGCGTAGCCTATGTACAATTTTCAGAAACCCAAGGATTCTTATCCAAACAAATGGAATCTGATCTCAACAATGCCAGTAATTCATTAGGATTAATGCTGACCCCTGTTTTAGAAGCCGGTGATGATGCCGGAGCTGAAACATTAGTCAATGTCATTTTTGAGGGCGGCTATTATCAACAAATCAAACTAACGTGGTTGGTTGATGGTAAGCAACAAGTGTGGAACAACTCTGTTAAAGTCGATAATATCCCTCAATGGTTTATCGATCTTAACCTGTTTAAAACCATTAAAAAACAAACCACGATTACCTCTGGTTGGTTACAACTTGCCACACTAGAAATTACAGCTCACCCAGGATTTGGCTATCAGGAGTTATGGCGGATTATTTCCGACATTATTATTCTATTTTCAATCTTATTTCTCATCGCCATTATATTTGCGCGAGTGGGATTAAGCTGGATTTTAAAACCCTTAAACACCCTTTCTTTACACGCTAAACAAATAGCAGCACAGCAATTTGGCCCAGATATGCCAACGCCAAAAACAAGGGAGTTAAAAGAGCTCGTCAATGCATTTAACAGTATGTCAGCCCAATTAAAACAAGTATTTAATTCTCTTGACGAAGAAGTCTCAGCATTAAGAAAGAAAAATCTTATCGATCAAGTCTCAGGGCTGCCAAATAGACAATATATGGTCAGTAGAGTTAATGGTTGGTTAAGCGAACCCAGTACCGGAGCACTTTACTTAGTCAAAATGGATTGGCTAGAAGAAGTACATAGCAAATACGGTTTCCAAGTTCGCGATGAGACCATTCGCATTCTGGCTGAGAAACTACAACACCACCAAGATCAAATTTCTTCTTCTGTTATAGCCCGCATTGCAGCATATGAATTTGCCTTCCTTGTTGAGGACTGTGAACATGACCAGCTGGCTAAGTATTTGCAAAGCCTAATACGTACTGTTAATAAAGAAATATCTAAAGCTGGCTGTAAACCAAATGAACAGTTTTATATTGGTGTTGCTGAACGTCTAGGACAAATGACAGTATCAGACATGTTGGCTCAAGCAGATAACGCACTCCAACAGTCCATTAAAGACGACAAAGTGTTCCATTGGTTTGAGAACACTCAAAAGCAGCTGTTTACCCGTGAAGAGTGGCGCAATAATTTAAGTCATGCCATAAAGAACAAAAAATTCCAATTCCGTTGGCAGTCGATTCAGCTATGTGCCAAAGATGAAATTTGTCAGCGCGAACTATATTGCCAACTGCAAATAGGCGACACCATCCTCCATGCTGGTCAGTTTGTTCCCTATATAGAATTACTCTCATTAGGCACAATGTTCGATCGTTGTTTAATAGAAACAGTCAATGAACATCGTTTACTCGAACGCAATTATGAACGCGTCGCCATCAATCTTACTTATCAAAGTATAAGCGATGCTGATTTTCATCTTTGGCTAAAACAATTCCTACGATCCAATAAATACACCGAACGGATTTGCTTTGAAATCCCAGAAGCAAGTGTATATAGCGATTTAGAATCTTGTGAAAATCTCTGTAAAGTCATTCGAGATTCAGGAGCTCAGTTTGGTATCGATCATTTTGGTCGCCAATTCGGTTCAATGGCTTACTTACAAAGTCTACGTCCAAATTATGTCAAACTAGACCAATCATTTGCCTATATTGAAGAGAATCAACACAACAGCGAATTATGTCGTGCTTTAGTGAATGTCGCTAAAGGGTTAGATATTCAAGTGATTGTCACAGGCATCCAAGAAGCAAACCAATTAACACGATTTACTGAACTCAGAGTCGATGCTTATCAAGGCTTTATTGTACCGCCGGTCAATGTGAAGCTCTAAGTGATATCAAAGAGTTGATCTACTAATACTAACCACTCCTCTGAGTGGTTTTTTTATCTCTGTAGAGCTACTTACAGGCGATAAACTCACTAGGGTATTAGTGGGTTAACCCAACAGCTATAACACAGTGCTAGCGCTATAAAGCTGTTCTGGTGAACTCGTTCATATTTAAGAACGATACCAGTCAACTGCAATTAATTTACGACCAAGCTTGCTCGATAAGATTTAGCCATACCATGGCACGACTCTGACAACCTGAATATCAGCGTAAAGCCTATTTAACCTGATGTGATGGTCTCCTCCCACTTCAATCATGGCACATCGATGCCGTACACATCAGGTTATTTATACCTATAGTCGCAGCAGTAATAAACGGTATCAATCCTCCTGCTATAACAGAAAGGCTATAACGTATGGTTAGCAAAAAACATACAAACGTCATTAAACATAGCATGTAGATCCTATTAACGCCGTTAATGCAAATAGATAGTGTGAATCAATAATGTGGATAGAGGATGCAGATAGATAATGCGATTGGCATTGTTCACTTAATAAGGCAATAGTACGAATGTAATGACCAATCAAGAAAAACAAAAAGGCCACTCATTTGAGTAGCCTTTTAGTTAAATTGGTCGGTGATAGAGGATTCGAACCTCTGACCCTCTCGTCCCAAACGAGATGCGCTACCGGGCTGCGCTAATCACC
>NZ_JBEOPN010000056.1:0-10700 GCF_040310085.1 Shewanella sp. S1-58-MNA-CIBAN-0166
TTGGTACAAAAGAATATTGGCTTTGTGATGATTCAGGTTTTAGTAAGTTGGGCTCTATTGAAGATTTCTAGTGAATTCTAAATAGTATTTATGTCATTTTTATTAGTTGGCCTTAATTCTAAAGGCATAGCTAAAATTGTTATACCTTTAGAAATAAACTGCTTTATATAAGCGATTAAAAATGTTCATTATCTTGCTAAAATCAAAGTGACTAAAGTGGAATAAATCCACCAAGATGATGAATTAGAAAAGCAGGTCTATTTTGCTGAAAAGGCTCATTCATACCTTCGCCTATGCTTTCTTTTACAGTTTATATTCCTTAAAAAAGAGTTATCCCAGCAGGCACTTTGACATGGCGAAAACATTTTTGTTCGCTTTTATCATTGTTATATCTTTCGCCAACGCAGCGGGTCCGAGGTGGGATGATTCAATTGATATAGATGATCCCAACTTAACAATTAATGTTGCCGCGGAACAATGCCAAAAAAGCTTAATTAATGCTCCTGAAAAGCTGGAGCTGTGGTGTGAAAAAGCCATTAACATGGGTTATTGGAGAGGCTTAGTACCTCTTAGTTTGCACACTGGTAATGGAGAACGGTTACTTAAGGAAGCAACAAAAAGAGTTAATGCGAAAGATCCTATGGCTTACTCTACACTCGCTTGGATTTATGAAAGCGGTATGTTTGTAGATCAAGATATTAATTATGCTATTTCACTCCATAAAGGGTTTTTATCATTGGATGTAGAGCTAACCAAATCGTCAGTTACTGCTACCCATGAAGAGCTAGCAAAGTTGTATAAAAAAGAACAGAACTGGCTAGCGGTTAGTGAGCACGCTCAGTACGTTTTTGATAATACTACGTTTGAGTTTAATAAAGAATATGCAGCTCGATTGATGAAACTCGCACAAGATAAATTAGTCGAGCAAGGCCATTCTAAGCGTTAACAAAAACAAACTTATTGATAGGTGTATATGAAGTTAACATTATCTATTTTTATTGTTTTGTTACTTATGTTTTGTCGTGGCTGTAGTGGCACACTGACCAGTATTAAGAAACAGCGAATAATAACCCTTTATTATTAAGCAAAAAACTACCCACCTTTATGACTTATGTTGTCCTTCAATACTTATTCAACACCGCCTCCAATTAAAGCGTTTGCTGCTTAACTGGCGTTATTTCATAGTCTTGGTGATTAGTGGTCTAGTACCAACATTAATCAATAAACGTAGTACAATAATATCTGACGCCTAATTGAGTACAAAAATTAGACAAAATTAACATCATCAATAACGTAAAGGAATACTATGCACGATATATTTGGCGAAATTAGACGCGAATTTTACACTCAAACAATCAGGGAGTGGTTAGGGTGGATTGTGGGGACCTTTTTACTGGTCGTGTTGATTAAATGGTTTGCTCAACAATATGACGTCCCAGAATTTGAATTTCATGTTTGGGTTTCAGCCACTCTTTATCTCTGGTATGTCTCTACCATTAGCTTATTAATCGGTAGCACTTACTTTATCGCCCGTAATGCTCAAACCATGCTAGAGAGACGAGCGACACATCCTCAAAAGCCAGACAGTATTGATTTAACCAATGACTTATTCAGGGTTAAAAAAATCAAGATTAAAGCCGCTATAATTGCCGTCGTTGCACATCTTATCAATGCTGGTCTTGTTTACTTTGTCACCGGCCACGTACCTGGAATGACGTCAGAATATCAATTATATGCTGTGATTGGTGTGTTTGCGATAGCCGCCATTAAGCCTGCGATGTTAGCCGTAAATGCCATTCGTATGGAGATTTTTGGCATGATTGAAGAAGCAGATTACCCACAACAATCTGTTGCTGATTTATGGCGAGTAGTGAATGACTTTAACGACTATGAAGAGCGATTAGAAAAAGTATTCGAGCGTATAGAAGACGTTAAGCAGGAGTTTAGCCGTGAAAAAGAGGTGACTATTGCTGATATTGTTGAAAAATTAACAGTATACAAAGCAGAATTACACTCTGTATTTGATGAAAAAATAGCACTTTTCTCATCATCTGACAGTGCAAGAGAAGCGGCTTATCATGGGTTAAAAGAAGCTCAAGCACCACTCAGTAAAGAAGTCAGTAAAATATTGGCTGAACTGCAAAACTTACAAAGCTTTGTGATTGATTTACGTGACAAAAATATCAAGGGAGAGCAATTGATGTCAGCATTAAAAGAATTTGGTATTGAGTCATTAGCTGATTTAAATGTGAGCTTTCAAAAATCGATTGTGACGCATAATCCCCCCTTACGAAGTGTCCTATCGCCAATTGATGAAGATAGATGCGAATAAATAAAGCGAATAATTTAGTGCGAAACACAGTATCAGCTCTTTAAAAAATGAATAACCCCAATATAGATGCGTTACTGGTTAACGCATCTGCTTTTGATTGAAGGTCGTGTTAATGGCTCTGCAGGATTAGAGCGTGCAGAACACATTCAACAGCCAGCGTCATCGGCTTTGTCATCCGACACAGCAAGGCCCAATAAAAACCTTAATGATGTGGTGGTTAACAACGACCGCTTAATGAGCATGGCTGGGGTTGATTACCGCTATGACGCCAGTGGCAACCAAATCAGCCAAATAGGCAGCGGCGATAAACAACAGCGTAGCTTTAATGGCTTAAACCAACTGGTGCAAATCAACGTTAATGGCAAGCTAACCCAATACGAATATGATGCCTTAGGCCGTCGCAGCGCAAAAATCACCGAACTTGGTCGCACCGACTTTATTTGGGATAATCATCAGCTGATTGGCGAATGCACCTTAGGTGAATACAGCTGGTATATTTATCAGCCCGACACTTTTATTCCCGTCGCATTGATTAAAGCAGGGCAGATTTATTATTATCACCTAGACCAACTCGGCACACCGATTTGCTTAACGGATGAAAATGCTAAAATCGTCTGGCACAGCCAACAAGACGTGTTTGGTCAGACAATTGAAAGCGTAGATTTTGACGGTGGGGATAATGAGCATGTTGATGTTTATGATGCAGCCAAGCAAGACAAAATTACTAACCCAATCCGTTTTCAAGGGCAATACTTTGATGACGAATCAGGGTTACACTACAACCGCTTTCGGTACTACAGCCCACAGCAAGCTAGATTTATACATCAAGACCCTATTGGATTAGTGGGTGGCATAAACCATTGTCAATATACGCCTAATCCAGTGAATTGGGTGGATCCATTTGGATTGTTGTGTAAAGAAGGTGTGGAAAAGCTTTCTAAGATGATAGGCGATATTGTTGACCCGGCAACAAAAGCCAAAATATTACAAATTGCTGAAGACAGTTCTTCAGTAGATGCCAGAACAGCCAATATTAAAGTAACAAGACCAAATGGTGAAAATAGACTTGAGCATGAATATAGTATCGAATCTATGGATGTTGATAACGGCAGAATTACTTTAACACGAGAAGTAGGCGATAAAGTGATTGAAACTACGATGACTATAGAACAGTTTGTTGGTGGGCATATTATTGATGGCAAATTGGTCAATGAAGAATGGTCTAGTAAAACAGGAACGTTGACTGAGAATGAATTAAAGCTTAACAAAGCAACTAAGAAGGCAGGCAGTAAACGGACTGTTTCTTCTCTTCCAGTACATTTGAAAGAGCATGTAGACACTCGTGATGAGGAAATGGTCGAGCGAGATAAGCACAAGGCAAAAGCTTCACCAGAAGAAACACAACGTTATAACGACCAAATACCACTGATTAACAATGAATCAGCCAAAATTGGTGAAAAAGCAGCAGATGCAGCAATTGAAATATTGTACCCTGGTTATGCTCGCATTCACCCAACGAGCTTAGATAGTTCCACATCAGTATCGGGTAACTTTGATATGGTTTATAAAAATGCTGATGGTGATGTCATTATTGTTGAAGCTAAAGGTGGCAGTAGCCCATTAGGTAAAAAGAAAATTGGTGATGAATATTATCAGCAAGGCACAACGAAATATGCACAAACCATTACTAAGTCAATGAGGCTCAAAGATCCAGATACTACAGATTGGCAGGCAGCCGACGCATTGAAAGAAGCATCGTTAACGGGAAAGAAAGTACAATATTTACATATTGAAACACCGATTACTAAAACAGCATCGGGTTCCATAGTCGGTGAAGTTAACATATCTGAGTTTGATATAGATCCCAGTAAAATAGTAGGTACATAATGAATATTGAGCGTAAAGTAAAAATAGATTTAGCCAAATTAGACAAACGGTTAGCATCTCCTAGAAGAATGATTGAAATGGCGCCTCAGGTAATCACTATTCGTCGTGATAATCTTATTGCTCTTCCTGATCTATACTTGGAATTATCTCGCTGGCTTACTTGGGAAGAGCAAACCCCCGAGGTTGAGCAAGAATCTGCCACGGGGTTACGTTATGCGTCAAAAATGTACGCCGCGTTCTTAAAACTTGCAGAGCACCCAGAGCAAGAGCAAACCTTTAAAATATATGATTTACCTGAAGTGACATGGAATGGTAAAGGTATGTTAGAAGCTGGTTATGCAGCGCCATCAGAATGGATTGAAGCCTATTTTTTAGCGGTTATAACTCGCGATACTGAAAGTATGGATAGCTTGGCAAATTTCTCTATAGAAACGATGAAACAAAGTGCGACACAAGCAGGCCCCGTTTCTTATAAGTTAGTTGAAGTATTTCAAGCTTATCACCATCATCAAGCCGATTACCCGAAATTGCTAGACGAGTGCATGGGAATGGCTGTTAAGCAAAATGATGATTGGGCGTTATATATTGCTATGGGATATTTAGAAACCTTGGCTTCATTAACGCCATTAACTTTTGATGTTGGTTGTGATTTTAATGAAGCACTTGCCAAAAATTTGCAAGCCCAAGAACGCTACCACATTTATGAGTCAGGCCCTGATCATGCACCCATCAATTCATTCTTACCCCTGCAATTATTAGGCATGGCGTGTATGTGGCACGATATGGGTAATGAGGTAACGGTTGAAAGTGACTCTCTGCCACGCTTTTTGATTGAAGGTAAATATTTTTAACGGGTTAAAATGAAGTATCTTCGATAGATGTTTAATTATCGAGAGTATTTTTAATAGGGAGATTTGCTCAACATGTTTGGACTACTAAAAAAATACGACGTACACATGTGCTCAGAAGTTAAAGGACAGGTTTTGTTAAACGGAAAACCTGTTGTTGGCGCCAAAGTGATAAGAGAACTCAGTTATATTCATCAAGTTGAAAACAATGATGAAACGTTAACGGACGAGAGTGGTTGTTTCTTTATGCCAGAAGTCAGTATAAGTTCAAAAAAGCCTGGTGATATGTTTGTCAATGATACTGTAATACAAAAAATTTCGGTATGTAATGAGAGTAGTACTTTTTTATTATGGCATTCACGTTTAGGTGGCATAACAGAGTTTGAAGAAGTTAAAGAGAAATTAACTTCACTTAATTGTGATTTAAATAATAAAGAGGTCTTGTTTACTTTTCCGAATAAAACGAACGAGAACTTAGAGTTTGATGGTGAAAGTATTTGCCGATGGGAAAAAGATTTTGATATTTATGAGTTAAATGATGAAGACGAAGACTTTTTTAACTTTTAACTTTTAACTTTTAACTTTTAACGATTAAAAGCATAAACCTCAAAGTAATCAAACTATAACTATGTTCTCGTTTTTTATGCTCTCCATGATAGAGCTGCATTATCTCTGTTTGCACCAAGACGTTATCAATACGATAAACAGCATCAATTACAACGCTGCGAAAGTAAGCTTGGCAACGATAGCGCTGCGGATGGTCAGTCTTCTGAGCATATTGAACATAAGCCAGAGGTTAAACAGTTTAGCTATAACAAAATCAGCCAGTTAATCAGTATTAGTGATACTGGCGTGTCTGGCGAAAACCCAAATATTGTTGACAATGCATCTAATGCTCGACAGCAATACCAATGGGATGCTTTTGGTAACCCATTAAAGGCTATTCGTGCTAGTGATATTCATAGCCATACCCATACCCAAGATATAAGTAGTAATCATGTTAGCGCTAATGAAACAGCTAGCAGTCAATCAGCTGAAACAGTTAGGCCCAATAAAAACCTTAACGATGTAGTGGTTAACAATGACCGCTTAATGAGCATGGCTGGCATCGATTACCGTTATGACGCCAGTGGCAACCAAATCAGCCAAATGGGTAGGGGTGACAAACAACAGCGTAGCTTTAATGGCTTAAACCAACTGGTGCAAATCAACGTTAATGGCAAGCTGACCCAATACGAATATGATGCATTAGGCCGTCGCAGTGCAAAAATCACTGAGCTTGGTCGCACTGACTTTATTTGGGATAATCATCAGCTGATTGGCGAATGCACTTTAGGTGAATACAGCTGGTATATTTATCAGCCCGACACTTTTATTCCCGTCGCATTGATTAAAGCAGGGCAGATTTATTATTATCACCTAGACCAACTCGGCACACCGATTTGCTTGACTGATGAAAACACCAAAATTGTCTGGCGCAGCCAGCAAGACGTGTTCGGTCAAACAATTGAAAGCGTAGATTTTGACGGTGGGGATAATGAGCATGTTGATGTTTATGATGCAGCCAAGCAAGACAAAATTACTAACCCAATCCGTTTTCAAGGGCAATACTTTGATGACGAATCAGAGTTACACTACAATCGCTTTAGGTATTACAGCCCTCAACAAGCGCGATTTATTCATCAAGACCCAATAGGATTGATAGGCGGCATAAACCATTATCAATATGCACCGAATCCAGTGAATTGGGTAGATCCATTTGGATTGTTGTGTAAAGAAGGTGTGGAAAAACTTTCTAAGATGATAGGCGATATTGTTGACCCGGCAACAAAAGCCAAAATATTACAAATTGCTGAAGACAGTTCTTCAGTAGATGCCAGAACAGCCAATATTAAAGTAACAAGACCAAATGGTGAAAATAGACTTGAGCATGAATATAGTATCGAATCTATGGATGTTGATAACGGTAGAATTACTTTAACACGAGAAGTAGGCGATAAAGTGATTGAAACTACGATGACTATAGAACAGTTTGTTGGTGGGCATATTATTGATGGCAAATTGGTCAATGAAGAATGGTCTAGTAAAACAGGAACGTTGACTGAGAATGAATTAAAGCTTAACAAAGCAACTAAAAAGGCAGGTAGTAAACAGACTGTTTCTTCTCTTCCTTTACATTTGAAAAAGCATGTGAACACTCGTGATACGGAAATGGATGAGCGAGATAAGCACAAGGCAAAAGCTTCACCAGAAGAAACACAACGTTATAATGACCAAATACCAAAGATTAACAATGAATCAGCCAAAATTGGTGAAAAGGCAGCAGATGCAGCGATTAAGATACAGTACCCTGGTTATACTCGCATTCACCCAACGAGCTTAGATAGTTCCACATCGGAATCGGGTAACTTTGATATGGTTTATCAAAATGCTAATGGTGATGTGATTATTGTTGAAGCTAAAGGTGGTAGTAGTCCATTAGGTAAAAAGAAAATTGGTGATGAATATTATCAGCAAGGCACAACGAAATATGCACAAGCTATTACTAAGTCAATGGGGCGTAAAGATCCTGATACTACAGATAAGCAGGCAGCCGACGCATTGACTAAAGCATCGGTAATGGGAAAGAAAGTACAATATTTACATATTGAAACACCGATTACTAAAACAGCATCGGGTTCCGTAGTCGGTGAAGTTAACATATCTGAGTTTGATATAGATACCAGTAAAATAGCAGGTACATAATGAATATAGAGCGTAAAGTAAAAATAGATTTAGCTAAATTAGACAAATGGTTGGCATTTCCTAGAGAAATGATTGAAATGGTGCCTCAGGCAATCACTATTCGTCGCGATAACCTTATTGCTTTTCCTGATCAATACTTGGAATTATCTCGCTGGCTCACTTGGGCAGAGCAAACCCCCGAGATTGAGCAAGAATCTGCCACGGGGTTACGTTATGCGTCAAAAATGTACGCCGCGTTCTTAAAACTTGCAGAGCAGCCAGAGCAAGAGCAAACTTTTAAAATATACGACTTACCAGAAGTAACGTGGAACGGTAAGGGGATGTTAGAAGCTGGTTATGCAGCGCCATCAGAGTGGCTTGATGCCTATTTTTTAGCTGTGATTACTCGCGATACTGAAAGTATGGATAGCTTGGCAGATTTCCCTATAGAAACGATGAAACAAAGTGCGACACAAGCAGGCCCCGTTTCTTATAAGTTAGTTGAAGTATTTCAAGCTTATCACCATCATCAAGCCGATTACCCGAAATTGCTAGACGAGTGCATGGGAATGGCTGTTAAGCAAAATGATGATTGGGCGTTATATATTGCTATGGGATATTTAGAAACCTTGGCTGCATTAACACCATCAATTTTTGATGTTGGTTGTGATTTTAATGAAGCACTTGCCAAAAACGTACAAGCGCAAGAGCGCTACCACATTTATGAGGCTGGTCCGGATCATGCTCCTGTAGATTCATTCTTACCCCTGCAATTACTCGGTATGACGTGCATGTGGCACGATATGGGTAATGAGGTAACGGTTGAAAGTGACTCTCTGCCACGCTTTTTGATTGAAGGTAAATATTTTTAACGGGTTAAGATGAAGTATCTTCGATAGATGTTTAATTATCGAGAGTATTTTTAATAGGGAGATTTGCTCAACATGTTTGGACTACTAAAAAAATACGACGTACACATGTGCTCAGAAGTTAAAGGACGTATTTTACTTGATGGTAACCCTGTTTATGGAACACAAATATTACGAGATCTCAGTTATGTGGATGATGTTGTCGTAACCGACGAGACCGAAACCGATAGAGATGGTTACTTCTCGATGCCTGCTGTGACGATAACGTCAAAAAAGCCTGGTGATATGTTTGTACATGATGTGGTGATGCAGCATATAAATGTTTTATATGATGGTGTTACTTATAAATTATGGAATACGAGGCTTTTGGGTATAGAGCCTTTCGCTGAAGTTGAAGCAAAATTAAAATCATTAAATGGTGATTTAGCAAATAGTGAAGTTCAGTTTACTTTTCCAAATAAACAAAATCCAAATTTAGAGTTTGATGGGGAAAGTATTTGTCGTTGGGATAATGATTTCGAAATATTTGAAATTGTTGATGATGGAACACAATTTTTTAGTAGTTAGGAATGTTTTAATTAAAGGAATAATATGAAAACGTTAACCCCTACATTAGCAGTCAATCTCTCTGAATTTGCTTATGCAAGCACTAAAAGTAAGCTAGAGGTTCCTCTGGTTTTAGAGAAACACTTTTTATTCAATAGTAAGTCCTTATTACAAGGTGTTTCAGGTACAACGGCAGAACACCTCCTTAATCATTCAACTGGCTTCGGATTCATAGGTGAAGGAAGGAACGGAGGGCGATTTGAAGGTGAACTTGTTATTGCTTTTCGTGGAACCGCAGGTATTGCAGATACCTTAACAGATCTACATTGTGGTGTGACTGTAGGGCCTAACTATAAAGCGGTACATGCTGGATTTAATAGAACATTTGAGTCGATTAAACCTCAACTAGCAGCAATATTAAATAAAGTGGGAAGTAGACCTGTCCATTGTGTTGGTCATAGCCTTGGTGGTGCTTTAGCTAATCTCGCATCTAACTGGATTAAATCACAATATAAGGTACCTGTTAAACTTTATACTTTTGGTGCTCCAAGGGTTGGGTGTAATCCTTTTGCAATGCAAACTGAAACTACGTTAAATGGTATTTATCGTGCAGTTCACAGAAGCGATCCTGTGCCTATGGTACCAGTTTGGCCATTTGCTCACGCAGGTGATGAATACAGACTTAGTACTTGTGTATCTTTAACTGGTGCTGCACATAAAATGGCTGGGAATGCGCCTGGTTATATCAATACAGCATCACGCTATGCTAATTATGAGAGTATGCAAAAAGGGTCTTTGTCTAACTTAACTATGACGCGCTTAAAATACAGCAATCGTCATCACGCCTCTTTTAATGCTCATTGGGCTGATATCATTACCAGTGCGTTGCTAACTCTACTCAGAGAAAGCGGAAAAATCACTAGTATTTTGGCTCAAGGGGTTGTTGCTGGAACGTTGACAATATATGACGCTCTAGCTCGTAGTCTTGTAGAAATATCTAAGATGTCTGAAAAGTACGCAGAAGATTGTAAAGGCTTATTAGGCCACATATTAAACTTTGTAGGTAAAACCGGCGTGAAAGTCGTAGATGTGACCTATAAGGCGATGAAGGACGGATTATACTGGATGCTAGAGAAGTTAAATCAATTAGTCATAGCTGCAATAAAAGTCACACTACATATAGGTATTGGTTAATATGATTACTTTAAAAGCTAATAACCAATTCACTATTTTAAATCGTTTTCATTAAATGATGCCGTAATATTTTCATTTATAAAAATTGCAAAAAGGACTTTCTATGACATCGATAAGAATAACTCAAGCTGTCGGGCTGGGTGGAGCTAACAATTTAAACGATGTAAAAACAGTACAAACCGGTTTAAACAAACTACTTAAACTCATTCCCCCTACAAAACCTTTAATTGTTGATGGCCGTTTAGGCTCTAGGCCTGAAAGCGCTAAAACTGTTGCAGCGATAAAGCTATTTCAAAGTAA
>NZ_JBEOPN010000057.1:0-10123 GCF_040310085.1 Shewanella sp. S1-58-MNA-CIBAN-0166
CGAGCTACCAACTGCTCCATCCCGCGTCCGATAAACGCTATCAATTATTTTAATTCTATTGACTAAAGAAATGGTTGTGGGAGTAAGACTTGATAAAAACTACGACCTTCGACTCTTTATTAATAAAAAGCTGAGCCCGACGAGCTACCAACTGCTCCATCCCGCGTCCGATTGACGCTGCTTTAATTCATCTTATTAAACTGGCTAGTTAGCGTGTTTAACGGTCTGCTTCAAAGCGGGGCGAACTATAGCGATCCCCGTTTATATTTGCAAGTAAAATCTAGGCGATAGCTATTTGTTTGCTGGTAAAATAAGCGAGTCACTGCTTTATCGTACGATATTGCCAAATTAACCCAAAAATAAGGGATTTTAACCGTCCATTTCGATAAGTCGTTGGGGTTATGTGTTTGAGCAGGTATAATGCTGCACTGAATTTTGCGTAACCGATGACTGACTAATACATGTTTAATTTTTTTGCTGCAGCCCCAAAGGGTTTCGAATATAGCCTTGCTTCTGAACTTAAAGAGTTCGGAGCAACCGACGTTAAAGAAAGTGTTGCTGGAGTATATTTTTCTGCTTCATTAGAGCTGGCTTATCGCATTACATTATGGACTCGTTTAGCGAGCCGTATCGTATTAGTCATCTATAAAGGAGCTTGTGATTCTGCAGAGCAACTTTATAACGCAGCATACTGCATTGATTGGCCATCGCATTTTTCCCATAAAAAAACCTTCAGTATTGATTTTCACGGCACGGGTGGTTTCATTAATAACACTCAATTTGGTGCGCTGAAAATTAAAGATGCTGTAGTTGACCGTTTTCGTGATGATGGTACTCCTCGTCCCGATGTAGAACGTGTCAATCCAGATTTTAAAATTGATGCCCATTATCGTAATGGTCAACTGACTATTTCAATGAATTTCTCAGGCGCTTCTTTACACCAACGCGGATACCGTTCAACTACGGGTGAAGCACCATTAAAAGAAAACCTCGCTGCCAATATGTTGGTACGCAGTGGTTGGCAAGCTAATCCTATTACTGTGCTTGACCCATTTTGTGGCAGTGGCACGGTATTAATAGAAGCGGCATTAATGGCTGCTGATATTGCGCCTGGACTAAAACGTGAGAAATTTGGTTTCGAAAATTGGCAAAGTCACAATAAAGCAATGTGGCAGGTTATTTTTGACGAAGCTCAAGCGCGTGCAACCTTGGGCAAAACTCGTTGTAAGCTTAAATTTTACGGTTCAGACATCGAACCTCACCTGATTTCTATCGCTAAGCGCAATGCTGAGAATGCTGGTGTAGCTGAATTAATTGAATTTAGCGTGTCAGATGCACTCGATGTAACACCTCCTGTAAGTGAAGGCTTTTTGATTTCTAACCCGCCTTACGGTGAGCGTTTGGGTAATGTTACTGAGCTTTTACAACTTTATTACCAACTCGGTGATAAGTTTAAAAAAGAGTTTGGTGGCTGGAAAATAGCTATGTTGTGCAGTGATGTTGAACTTATATCATCGCTTAAACTAAAAGCTGACAAGCAGATGAAAATGTTCAACGGCGCATTAGAATGTGCTTTTAACATTTATACCTTACACGCCAACAGTACCCGCCGCGACGTGCCTGAATTGCCTGAAGGTGTTGATATTATCGACATTGCGCCAGCATTTGCGAATCGTATTAAAAAGAATGTTAAACAGTTTGAAAAATGGGCTAAAAAAGAGCGCATAGACAGTTATCGTTTATATGATGCTGATTTACCTGAATACAACGTCGCCATTGATAGATACGTCGATTATGTTGTTATTCAAGAATATTCAGCTCCAGCAACTATTCCTGAAGCGGTGACTAAACGCCGTATTAGTGATGTGCTATTAGCCTTGCCTGGGGCGTTAGGGATTCATCCTGATCGTATCACCTTGAAAACTCGTGAACGTCAGAAGGGTGCTAACCAATATCAAAAAATTGACGAACGTAAAGTTGAAGTTATCACTGAAGAATATGGTGCTAAATTTAAACTTAACTTAACCGGTTATCTCGATACGGGTTTGTTCCTTGATCATCGAGTTACACGTAAACTGGTTGGCGATAAATCAAAAGGCAAAAATGTCCTTAATTTATTCGCTTACACTGGCTCTGCATCAGTACATGCTGCGATCGGTGGAGCTAAATCAGTTACCACCATCGACATGTCTAATACCTACATTAATTGGGCCAAAGAAAACTTTGCCTTAAATGGTTTGTCTGGCGCTAAATACGATTTTATTCAGGCAGACTGTTTGCAGTGGATAAAAGATAATAGCCATCAGAAATATGAACTCATTTTTATCGACCCACCGACGTTTTCAAATTCAAAACGTATGGAAGACAGTTGGGATGTGCAACGCGATCATGCAGAGATGTTAGGTGGCTTGATTAAGCTACTTTCTCCAAATGGCGAGCTTATCTTCTCAAACAACAAACGTAAATTTAAAATGGATATCGAGGCGTTGAACCAAGCAGGTATCGACGTGACTAATATCGACCATTTATGTTTACCGCTGGATTATAAACGTAATCCACATATCCATAATGTTTGGCTACTGACTCATGCTAAAAAATAGTTCAGTCGCCTATGTGCTATTTCACACCGAGGGTTGTCATCTGTGTGAAATAGCTCAAAAATTGGTTGATCAAACCGCAATACATTATCAGCACATCGATATTTGTGATAACGCATCACTTGCAGAGCGTTATGGCATGAGCATTCCTGTATTTGTACAGGGCGAACGTGAGTTATTCTGGCCTTTCGATGCCGCACAATTACAAGAATTTTTAGGAGTTTAGATTGAGTCTGGTACGCATTAATAATGGCTCGTTAGCCTACGGTTACATTCCTTTGCTGCTAAATGCAGATTTTACCATTGAACCTGGTGAGCGCGTGTGTATTGTTGGGCGTAATGGCGCCGGTAAATCAAGTTTAATGAAAGTATTATCAGGTGATGTATTACTTGATGATGGTGAGTTTAATATTGCAAATGACGTTAACGTCAGTCGTTTACAGCAAGACCCTCCTAAAGCAGAAACCGGATCGGTTTACTCTTATATAGCAGCGGGTTTGAAAGAAATTGGTGAAGCGTTAGAACAGTATCATCAATTATCACACGATGTTGCAGATGCTAATCCTGAGCAGATGGATCGTATGCTGAATCAAATGCAACGTCTTCAGGAAGTGTTAGATCACAATGACGGCTGGCAATTAGATTCACGCATTATCCAAAACTGTCAGTTGTTAGGTCTAGATCCGGATAAGCCATTAAATGAATTGTCTGGTGGTTGGCAGCGTAAAGTGGCGTTAGCTCGTGCCCTTGTTGTTAATCCTGATTTATTACTGCTTGACGAACCTACCAACCATTTAGATATCGATACCATTGAATGGTTAGAGCAATTTTTATTAAGCTTTAAAGGCGCTATCGTATTTGTAAGCCATGACCGTGGTTTTATTCAAAGAATGGCAACGCGTATCGTCGATTTAGATCGTGGTGTAGTGGTCTCATTTCCAGGTAACTATCAAGTTTATTTAGATGGTAAGCAAGAATGGTTACGAGTTGAAGCTGAGAAAAACGCTCATTTTGATAAAAAACTTGCCGACGAAGAAACCTGGATCCGCCAAGGTGTTAAAGCGCGACGTACTCGAAATGAAGGTCGTGTTCGAGCGTTAAAAGCACTACGTACCGAACGTAGTGAACGCTTAAACCGTCAAGGTAACGCCAAAATGTCGGTATCTGATAACGAACGCTCTGGTAAGTTAGTATTTGATATTAAAAATGTTAACTATAATTTGCCTGATAAAAATTTAGTTAAAGATTTCAGTACTACTGTCATACGTGGTGACCGTATCGCGTTAATTGGCCCAAATGGTTGCGGTAAATCAACGCTAATCAAACTGTTAATTGAAAAGCTGCAGCCTCAATCTGGCGAAATTAAAGTCGGTACTAAGCTAGACGTTGCCTATTTTGACCAGTATCGTGAAGCGCTTGACCCAGAAAAAACAGTAGAAGAAAACGTTGGTGAGGGTAAAAGTACCGTCACAATTAATGGCCAAGATCGCCATATTCTTAGTTATCTACAAGATTTCTTATTCTCGCCAATGCGTGCTCGTACTCCGGTAAAAGCACTTTCTGGTGGCGAGAAGAACCGTTTGTTATTGGCGAGATTATTATTGCGCCCTGCCAATTTAATTATTCTCGATGAACCAACAAACGATCTTGATATTGAGACGTTAGAATTGTTAGAGTCACTGCTTGCTGATTTTGCTGGTACATTACTTATCGTGAGCCACGATAGAGCATTTATCGACAATACCGTTACCAGCAGTTGGTGGTTTGCGGGCAATGGACAATGGGCTGAGTATGTTGGTGGTTACCAAGATGCTGTTGCTCAAGGTGCAAAGTTTTATTCTGAGGAACCTGTTGCAACTAATGTTGTCCAACCTACCGCAGTGGTTGAAACAAAGCCTGTCAGTATCCCTGAGAAAGCAGTCAAAAAACTGTCTTACAAATTGCAAAAAGAATTAGATACGCTTCCGAGCCAAATGGAACAGCTCGAGCAAGATATTGCCCAATTGCAGCAAACCATAGCGGGTGCTGATTTTTATAATCAACCGCAGGATTTGGTCAATAAAACACTGCAGTTGTTGGCAGAAAAAGAACAGAATTTAGAAGTTTGCTTCGAGCGATGGGAAGAGCTTGAGTCACTGAAGTAAAGCATAATAAAACAGGAATAGTTACATGAAGTTAAAGTTTGATAAAGCCTTATCCCTTGTTGCGATAGGTGTATTAAGTGTGATTGGAACAGTTCAAGCTGCGCCAGTATATGAAATTGTTAATATTGAAGATTTCGACCTAAATGGCACTATTGACGGTACACGTAATGGCTATGCCATGGCGGTGAACAGTCAAGATGAAGTTGTCGGTATTTCAAAAGGTAAAAAGAAACTTAGTACCGAAGACATTGAAGGCGGCATCATTGATGTTGAAGATGGTATTTCTGATGCAGAAGAGATTACCTATTCAGTATTAAAGCCAATAGAGGCAAATAACTTCACTGTCACTACCAGTGCAAATGCCGCTGAAGGCGCTTGGAAGCCTTCATTTTATAGCCTAGCAGGTACGACTAATCCTACTGATGTAGACAGTGATGGTGAACTGGTTGTTAATTCAATTGATACCTTCTTCTATGGTCTTAACAGTAATGGCACCAAAGTGGGTGCTTATACTGGTGAGCAAAAGACCTTGGCTTATGAAGGTACAAGCACAACACAAGAGCTTTGGTATTATCGTGATTTTGAACTTCGTGCCATTGCAGTAAAAGATGATGTTGAATTTTCATTGCTACCTCCTTACACAACCTATGTTCGTGAACAAGATGCTGACACTAGTGCAGCTACCGTTGAGTTAGGTGGTTCGTCTGTTGCAGCCGATGTAAATGAAAATAATCTTGTTGTTGGTTATGGAAGTACCGCATTGGCTTCATCAAGTGTTGACCGTGTAGATAGCTGTATTACAAGCGCAGAAGACACTGATGCAGATAATCCTACGCCGCTCGCTATTTGTGTTCAAGATTCTCAGTATCCAGACACTAACAGCCGTCGTTATATTATTTATCAAACACGCGCTTTAGTATGGGATTTAAATAACATAGACGATGCCGGTGTACCTGAGCGTACTGAATTACCGTTAGGCTTAACCCCTGCAACGGATTCAACGCTAATTTACACCGCCCAAGCATTAGGTGTTAACAGCGATGATGATGTGGCTGGCCGCTCACATGTTTATCGTAATGGCGACACCGATAAATTATATTTTGATGCTGCTTACTGGAAAAAGAATGCCAATGGTGAATATCAATATAATTGGGTAGATATGGAGAATGAAGTCACCAGTTCTATCGCATATGATATTAATGATAATGGTATTTTAGTCGGCAGTTATCGTAAATATATTGGTGGCTATTTGCGTGATAAATTCTTCACATTAGACACTAACAATCCAGAACAAGGGATTGTTACGCCGAATGACTTCCAAACCACATTGTCAGATTTAAGTAGCAAACCTAAAGATATCAACAATAAAGGACAAGTTGTCGGTTATGTTGAATCAACTTACGACAAAGAAAAGCCTCGTCCAAAAGTGGGTTTCTTATTTGAAAATAGTACTAGCGAATTTTCTAATTTAAACGATCTCCTTACCTGTGGTTCTAAAGGCTATGTACAGAATACTGATGGAGAGTGGGCTCGTCATCAAGTGAGTATTCAAGATGGTACTGGTGAAATATTAACTTATAACACCGATATTCAAGTTGTAGAAGCCAATAGCATCAATGAAGACGGCACTATTGTAGGGACTGCGTTTATTCGTAAGCCACAATATCAAACCGATGCAACTACTGGTAATGTGCTTGTCGGTGAAAATAATCTACCGCTATTTGAATTAGATGGGAACGGTGCTCCAGTAACAGCATATTTGCCGCGAATGGTTATTTTGAAACCAACCTCTGGTGAAGCATGTACGACTTCAGACACAGTTGAAGAAGTGGCTTATGTACGTCAAGGTGCAGCCAGTTTTGCTTGGTTATTCACTCTGCCATTATTATGGTTGCGTCGCAGAGTAAAAAAATAGGCTTAACTGTCATCATAGACTCAGTGTAGTCACCGTCATCTAGCACCTCAAACAGGGGGTAGTCTAGAACCATAAAAAAATCGAGGAAATATTCCTCGATTTTTTTTTAACCTAATTCTCAATACCTTAATAAAAGATCATTAAAATGATGGTTTTTTTTGGTTGATTTTGGTTAAAAAACGATCTATTTCTATATGCAAGGCTTCAGCTTTATCATGTCAAAAAGAAGCCTGTTACTGAAGAGGACTCATGCATGAAAAGACAGAAAAGAGATCGTTTAGACAGAGCATTTTCAAAAGGATTTCAAGCCGGAGTAGGAGGGCGCTCTAAGGAGGTTTGTCCCCATTCGAATCTGGATTCACGGTCTCAATGGTTAGGCGGATGGCGTGAAGGTATTGACGGTCGTCTTAATGGCCTATTTAACAAGTAGTACTTAATAAGTAACACTTAATAAAATGCCCTCACGATGTATATCGGAGGGCATTAAGCTACATTTTCAACGTATTTCGAAGTAAAGTGGCGTTAACTAGAACGTCGATGTATCGCTGAAAATACCTACTTTTAAATCAGTTGCTGAGTAGATTTGACGACCATCAACTTCCATCGTGGCATCAGCTATACCCATAACCAATTTTCGGTGAATTTTGCGTTTAATATTAAGCTTGTAAGTCACTTTCTTTGCATCAGGTAATACTTGGCCGGTAAATTTCACTTCACCCACGCCTAATGCTCGACCTTTACCTTCAGCGCCTTCCCAGCCTAGGAAGAAACCAACAAGTTGCCACATGGCATCCAAACCTAAACAACCAGGCATTACTGGGTCACTGATAAAGTGGCAATCAAAAAACCATAGATCGGGTGTGATATCGAGTTCGGCAATTATTTCACCTTTACCAAATGCACCACCATCTTCATTTATGGTAATGATACGGTCAATCATCAACATATTGTCGACAGGTAAGCGCGGTCTATTTGGGCCTAAAAGATTGCCATGACCACATGCGACAAGTTGCTCTTTAGTGAAACTATTAGCTTTTTCCATTTAAATCGATACCACTTAATTGACTGATAATACTAACAAGATAGCGAACACGTGTAAGCTAAACAACTCCGATCACTAAATAATGTGCAATCTAGCTAACAATTTAGCAAAAAAGTTCAGTTCCACGTCATCATCATCTTGTCCGGCTAATTTATCTAAACGTTGTTGTACTAATCCGTAAAGCGTGTCTGGTGCAAAGTCGTTATCTTCATTCGCGACTCCAGCAGGCATTTGCATCAGCAGTTCAACTGCTTGATCCATATGCTCAATTGCATGGATATGAAATAATCCTTTATCAATGGCTTCAATCACAGCAGGTTCAAGATTTAGCTGTAATACATTGGCCTTAGGCATAATAACACCTTGTTCGCCCGTTAAACCGCGGCGTTGACATAAATTAAAGAAACCTTCAATTTTCTCATTCACACCACCAATCGCTTGTACATTGCCAAACTGATCTAATGCGCCTGTAACCGCTAAACTTTGGATAATGGGTTGTTCAGCTATCGCAGACATTAAACAGCAATACTCGGCGAGTGAAGCGCTATCACCATCAATTTCTTGGTAAGACTGTTCAAATACAATATTTGCATTCAAATGAAGAGGCGCGTCACGACCAAAAATACGGTACAAGCAAGCAGATAGGATCATCATGCCTTTTGCATGAATATTGCCACCCAACTCTGATTTTCGTTCAATATCTGCCACTTCGCCATCACCATAATGCACTGATGAGGTAATACGGGCAGGCTCACCATAGGTATAATCGCCTGTATCAATAACCGTAAGGGCATTAATCTGACCTACCATAGCGCCTTTAGTTGGCAGGTTTATAAAATTATCATCAAAACTTTGAGCCGAATATATTTCAGAGCTATTGTGACGGAATTTTAATTTTTCCAGTGCTTTAGCTATAGCTGCAGCATTCAATGTAGCTTGACCTGAATATACTTTTGCTTGACCTAATAGTTGCCTAAACTCCAACATACTTAAACTTAAGCGTTGTTGATGTTCAACCAAACGTGAGCTATACCAAAATAACGGTAACAAACTTGATGGTTCTAATTCAACAGATTCTGCTTGGGCAAGCACGTTCAACCATTGCACATAAGACGATTCAGGATGCTGTGTTAGATCAACTTCATTACTCATTTCAGCCAGCAATGGAAAATGGCGATTAAAATTTCGGTCTTCAACTCTAAGCTGGCTATACGATAAACCAGAGCCCACAAGTACAATCTTACAATTCAGTGGAATAGGCGTTAACTCATTATTAATACGATAAAAGCCATCGTGGATAATTTGCATCAACAAATCCCACAAACTCTCGCGCTGCCATAATGATGCTAAGCAAATAAACACGAAATGATTTTTGGCTAGTGCACCAGGTTTATAAACACTGGATTTGTCCGTTTTAAGCATTCTACCGAGCAAATCAGCACGGCGAATAGTCCCTTGTAAATAGCAGGACAATGATTCTTGCTTAGCGATAATGCCGACATGTTCAGGAGGGAGTGTTTGTTGCCACTTAAACTGAATATCTGCATCTTCTTGCTGTTTTTTAGTCGCAACAAGGTAATGATTTGAAGGCGTGTTAGCTTGAGTTACCAACGCATCAATAAATAGTGATCTATCTACCCCTAAAAAATCAGCAAGAAATAAATGTTGCGAATTTGTTTTGCTCATTAATTTGAATGTTTCAACCACTCGTTCTTGACCAAGCAGTATATGACTTGGAAAAGAAACTGAAGTCGATGCATCAGGTAAATGATATTGAGGAGCGAGTTTGGCACTAGGCAGTAGCGTTGAATTCATATAGTGGTAATTTAGCTGCGACAACGAAAAATAATGAGATGATATTAGCATAAAGCACCACAAAAGCCTTAGCAGATTCAACTCTTCTAGCTTACCTGGTGTTGTTGAAGTGATTCAAGTCCATAAAAGAGTCGCCAACGAGTTTTGTGTTGATTAAAAAAGTCTCGATGATGACAAAAATATGAGCATGCTGATTAAATGCTATGCACTCAGGTGTTTTTTTTAACTTTATGGTTTACAAGCAAACGAGTTACTTATATTATTCAGCCCGTTCGGAGGGATGGCAGAGTGGTCGAATGCACCGGTCTTGAAAACCGGCAACGGTTTATCCCGTTCTAGGGTTCAAATCCCTATCCCTCCGCCACATTCAATAAAAAGGCCCGCTATTTATAGCGGGCCTTTTTATTTGGCGAAAGATAGGGCTCTGAACCCCGGGTTCCTCTTTATTAAAAGCAAGCTATCCCTCTTCTAGATTCAAGACCAAATGCCAAACCGACAAAGATAAGGCCTTTTTATTTGGGCGTAAGATAGGACTCTGAACCCCGGGTTCCTCTTTATTAAAAGCAAGCTATCCCTCTTCTAGATTCAAGACCAAATGCCAAACCGACAA
>NZ_JBEOPN010000058.1:0-9095 GCF_040310085.1 Shewanella sp. S1-58-MNA-CIBAN-0166
TTTACCGGTGTTTCGGCGGCCACATCATCTGGCTCTGCAGGCATATCAAACTCAGCTAACAATGCATCGATATCGTCTTCCGCTTTTGCTTCAGCTGATTTTACCGGTGTTTCGGCGGCCACATCATCTGGCTCTGCAGGCATATCAAACTCAGCTAACAATGCATCGATATCGTCATCCGCGTTTGCTTGAGCTGATTTGACCGGTGTTTCGGTATCAACATCATCCGACTCCGCTGGCATATCAAACTCAGCTAACAATGCATCGATATCATCTTCCGCGCTTGTGTCTGCTGATTTTACTGCTGCGGCAGCGGCAACATCATCCGACTCCGCTGGCATATCAAACTCAGCTAACAATGCATCGATATCATCTTCCGCACTTGTGTCTGCTGATTTTACTGCTGCGGCAGCGGCAACATCATCCGACTCTGCAGGCATATCAAACTCAGCTAACAATGCATCGATATCGTCATCCGCGCTTGTGTCTGCTGATTTTACTGCTGCCGCAGCCACATCATCTGGCTCTGCAGGCATATCAAACTCAGCTAATAGCGAATCAATATCATTTTCTGCTGAAGCATCTAGATCATCAGTTTCATCTTTTCCAGTATCTTCATCTAAACCCGCCAACAAACTGTCTAAATCATCCTCTGGTGCAGCAGAATTTAGGGTTGCAGCAGGCTTATCATCTAATCCAGCAAGTAGACTATCGAGATCATCATCATCTTCAAGAGGTTCAAGATCAGAATCTTGATCTTCCATAGCCTCTGCCCATAAATCGTCTAATGAGGTCCCTTCTTCGTCTTCTATTTCTGTTTCACTAACAAACATATCAGACGCCATATCCATCTCGGCATCATCTTCCATTTGGATTTCAGGCTGTAAATCTACGCTGTCTAAATCCAATAAATCATCAATTGAATCTTCATCACTTGAATCTAAATGGACCACAATATCATCAGAGTCATCTAAGTCATCACTGCCTGTTGCAGACTCTTGTTCAGACTGGGTTGCTGTTTTCACTTCAGATTGTTGAGACTTTTTATTTCGGCGACTGAGCAACCAGAAAATAAGCCCGAAGATAATTAACAGAGGAATCGAGGCGGCAAGGATCAACAAAATGGTGTTATCCATTAGGCTACGCCAAAAGTCAGTGGGTTCTTCTACTACGGGTTCCGCATTTTCGGTTTGATCTACGAGTTTTTTATTTTCTGAGTTTAAAGCTTCATACTTCTCGCGTAACAGTTGTAGATCTTCTTCAAGCGAGGAAATGTTTAATGACATTTGTTCAATTTTGTTTTTCAACGCTTGATTGTCATTATTACTGACCATTAATTCATCTTGCGCGCGCGCTAGCTCATCCGTGACCATCAACGTTTTTGCATTAGCTTTATCTAAGGTGCTATTGAGATCATTTACGACAACCGCATTAGCCTCATTAATCGCTTTGGTTTGAACCGCTACAGCAGGTGTTTGCTGAACTATTTGCAGTGGTTTTGCAGCAGTAGGCTTTTTAGGCGTTTCGACTATAGGGGATTGAATAGGTTTATTAATAACGGGACGAGGCTGGGTTTGTCTGCTAGCGCGGCGGTCATCTTGTTCAGCACGGCGTTTAGCAACATCATTGGGTATAGCGGCTATCACATCTACAGAAGGAATAAGTAATATCATCCCTCGTTCTAATGTATTGTAATTATTACCACTAAAAGCATGTGGATTCGCGTCAAATAACGCCGCCATCACTTGATAAATACTGACCTTATCACTGGGTCTGACTTTTTGCGCAATACTCCAAAACGTATCTCTTGATGTCGTCGGACCATATTGCCGTTTCGCTTGTTGTTTAACCTCGCCATTGGGCCCAGTAATTTTGAGCGTTTCTGCCTGTGCAGACTCAATAATTTGTACACTGGTTAAACCAACCGCTGTGCAGGCAATCAAACCCACAATATATGAAGTACGCAAAGTCATCCCATCCTTCCCTTTTAGCGCTATTGAGTTACCGATTTGGCAACAGGCTTTAGGCAATTTTTATCGTTAGTATTATGGTCGTTAACTGTATCGAGTCACATCAATCGTGAGCCAATTTTACAGGCAATTTCGATGTTATTGATGTTAAAAATGATATGTTTACGACTATAAACTAGATTCACCACACCTGCTACTATTGGGCTCAGTAAAACGGAAAAAGCCTGCGCATTGCAGGCTTTTTAAACTAAATCGCGTTGTTGATTAAGTCATTACACATTGTTAAAGCGTAATTAATAGTAATCTCTAATCAAAATCTCGGCAATTTGTACGCTGTTTAATGCTGCACCCTTACGAATGTTATCGGCAGTAACCCATAAATTTATACCGTGAGAGTGTGAAATATCTTTACGAACACGACCAACATAAACAGGATCATTACCTGCAGCTTCAGTTACCGCGGTTGGATATTCGCTATCATCATCAAACAATTCTACGCCTGGTGCATCACGTAAAACGGCTTTAACATCTTCTGCATCAACAGGTTGACGAGTTTCAATGTGGATAGCTTCAGAATGACCATAAAAAACAGGCACACGCACAGCTGTTGGATTAACCACAATTTCGTCATCACCAAAAATTTTCTGCGTTTCCCACACCATTTTCATTTCTTCTTTGGTGTAGCCATTTTCCATAAACACATCAATTTGAGGCAATACGTTAAAGGCAATTTGCTTTGGGTAAACTGTCGGCTCAGACGGTAAACCTTGCAATAATTTAGCACTTTGACCCGCTAGCTCATCAATCGCCTTTTTACCGGTTCCCGACACAGACTGGTAGGTCGCTACGTTAATACGTGAAATACCAAAAGCATCATAAATAGGTTTAAGAGCCACTAACATCTGAATCGTTGAACAATTAGGATTAGCGATGATATTGCGATTGCGAAAATCAGCAATGGCTTCTGGGTTAACTTCAGGTATCACCAGGGGCACATCTACGTCGTAACGAAAATGTGAGGTGTTATCGATAACAACACAACCTGCATCACCCGCAATCGGCGCCCATTTAGCAGACACATCACCACCAGCAGAAAAGAAGCCAATTTGTGCTTGGGTCCAATCAAACGTTTCTACGTCAAGAATTTCAACTTGTTTACCGTGAAAACTGACTGTTTCGCCAGCACTGCGACTGCTCGCTAATGGAAACAACTTAGCAACCGGAAAATTACGCTGCTCGAGGATCTCAATCATTGTTTGACCCACTGCGCCCGATGCACCTAAAACGACTACATTAAATTCCTGAGACATAATTAACGCTCGACTCCATATTATCCAGTTTGAACAATCAATCTACCCTAGTTTAGTTGTGCTTTACTAGGGTTAATGTACTAAAAAAGCCGACTTTGAAGTGATTTTTTCTCAACTGGTTAAAATTACTGTTTTTTAGCTTCAATCTGTCGTTCTATTGGCAATATCGGCCTTATATACTTTCACTAATTAATTAAAGCCTAAAGCACTCAACATCGGTGGGTTAATCGTACCATCAGATAAATAGTCCACAGATTGAGCTAACGAGATAGCACTATATTCACGACGATAAGTGTGGTTTTTACGCATTAAATCAAAACCTGTCGCTGTTGAAAAACATCCTCTAAAACTAAAGTCATCATCACGCAAATCATAGACCAAACGCGACAATTTCAGCAATTGGCTTTCAGTTAAATCACCTTGATTTACAATTTGGTTAAATTGAAATGCCGGTAATAAACTTTCTAATGATTTTTTCACCGGAAAATCGAGTAACTCACACCACTTTTGATACAACATAAACGTACCACGGGCTTTGCCTTCAAGGCTATAACCTGCAATATGCGGCGTAGCAAACTCTGCCAAGGCGACTAATTCGGTCATTGGGTTAGGTTCACCTTCCCACACGTCAAGTACCAGCTTTACATCATCACGTTGTTGTTTAAACTTGATCAGCGCTCGGTTGTCAATAACCTCGCCTCGACAGCAATTTAGTAACCAAGTATTAGGCTTTAGCTTATTCAGTCGAGTTTCATCAAACAAGTACCAGGTTTTGTACTCACCGTCTTTAGTGATAGGCACATGCAGACTGATTATATCGGCTTGCTCAATAATAGTGTCTAGCGACACAAACTCTCGGGTATCACCTTGCGATGCTTTAATGGGATCGCATAACAATACTTTTAGCCCATAAGCTTGCATACACTTCGCGGCTGCGGTGCCGGTATTACCCGCGCCCACAATCCCAACCACTTTACCGGCTAGAGACTCACCGAAACGTTGCGCTAACTCCAGCATGGCAATAAATGCATACTCACCTACTGCAGTCGCGTTACACCCTGGGGCATTAGTAAAATAAATATTGCGCAACGAAAGATAATCAACATCAATATGATCGGTACCAATTGTCGCGCTACCCACAAATTTAAGTTTATGCGCATTCTTAATTAACGCAGCATTCACTTTGGTCACCGAACGCACCAGTAACACATCGGCATCTTCAACTTGTTTAGCCGTCAAGGTTCGGCCATTTACATATTCAATCTTGCCTAAATAGCCAAACAAGGCATCAACATAAGGCATGTTTTCATCGGCAATTATTTTCATTTGGGTATCTTATTCACTGCGAGTTTAACGACATCACATCGCGTTTTTTTATAACTAGTATCTTATACCAAACTCACCCACTCCGTCATGGCAAATAGCGCTGAATGTTATCGCTGACTAAACCTGGATGCTAGAGCGGACTTCGTCCTGCTAGTTCGCTTCGCGGTTATAAAAGCTAAGCGGTTAACATCAGAAACAACCGACAAATAACTCCGATATACGCTTACATCGCTTTCGCTTTTATAGCTTCTAGCCGTAAAGCGAACTAGCATCTAGGCATTTAGTCTTTCCATAAGCGCAGCGTTCGCTTGTAATCACTTGTTACCGCCTGTTATCGCTTTTTCTCTATGCAAAAAGCAATAAAAAAAGCCAGTATCGTTTCCGATGCTGGCTTTCAAATCATTCGCGGGTTGCCCCACTAATGAGGTTTTATGCTTTATATTTACGCATGACTAACGTTGCGTTAGTGCCACCAAAACCAAAGCTATTGCTCATGATGGTGTTCAATTCTGCTTTGCGCATTTCACGAACTACTGGCATGCCAGTTGCTTTTTCATCTAGGTTGTCAATGTTAATGCTTGGAGCAATAAAACTGTCTTCCATCATGATTAAGCTGTAAATCGCTTCATGAACACCCGCAGCACCTAAAGCATGGCCTGTCATTGATTTAGTTGATGCGATAGGAGGCATGTTATCGCCAAACACTTCGCGCAATGCTTCAAGTTCACGCATGTCACCTACAGGAGTAGAAGTACCATGAGTGTTGATGTAATCAACTGGTGTATCGACATCAGCTAATGCCATCTGCATACAACGTACGGCACCTTCTCCAGACGGAGCAACCATGTCGTAGCCATCAGATGTGGCACCATAACCAACAATCTCAGCATAAATCTTCGCACCACGTGCTAAGGCATGTTCTAATTCTTCAACAACAACGATACCGCCGCCGCCAGAAATAACAAAACCATCACGATCGGCATCATAGGTACGAGACGCTTTTTCAGGCGTGTCATTGTACTTAGTCGATAGTGCTCCCATAGCATCAAAGCCCATAGTGAGTGTCCAATCGACTTCTTCAGCACCGCCAGCAAAAACCATATCTTGCTTACCCATTTGGATAAGTTCAACGGCATGGCCAATACAATGAGCTGAAGTGGCACAAGCTGAACTGATTGAATAGCTCGTGCCTTTAATTTTAAATGGTGTCGCCAAGCAAGCACTTGCAGTACTGGACATAATACGAGGCACTATATAAGGGCCTACACGCTTAACACCTTTTTCACGAAGTGTATCAGCAGCCTGAACTTGGTTTTTTGAAGATGCGCCACCCGTTCCAGCAATCAAGCCGACACGGAAATTAGAATATTGCTCTTCTGTTAAGTTAGCGTCAGCAATCGCTTCCTGCATAGCAATGTAAGCATATGCAGCAGCATCGCCCATAAAGCGTAGTGCTTTACGATCGATATGATCAGCTGGGTTCATTTTAATGTCACCCCAAACTTTGCTACGTAATTGCATTTCTTCAAACTGTGCCGAGTGAGTAATACCGCTACGACCCGCTTTAAGTGAATCAGTCACTTCTAGCTTGTTATTACCGATACTTGAAACAACACCCATTCCGGTGATCACGACTCTTTTCATTTTTATGCTATCCATTTGGTACATGTCGGTACTTAATTGCGGCAATCATAGCTGCTTTGAAGCAATTAAGTGGTCAGCTTTCCATAAACGCAGGTAAAATAATGCCAAGTTATCGGCCCTGAGTAAAATATTTTGAATAAAACACCTTTATTATCTGTATCCCCGAATTTACACGAGTTGCATATTTGTGAATTACTGGGCAACAACGTCAATCAAAATAGCCGATATCTCCATATTTTTAAGCAGTATATCGCCGAAGTATTGCAAAGCGGTGACGATAAAATAGCAGCCACAAATACTCAACCACATTTATTAACGCTAGGCCAACTCGGTTTTGGCGATGGCCACGAAATAATACTATTACTGGCAGCCTTGCAAGAGGCTAACCTGCAAAACCCTTTGAAACAGCAAAAAACTCGAATTCACATCAGTGTATTTGAACAAAGCCCAGTAAATCGTAAGCAACTAGAATACAAATGGCAACAACAAGGGCTACTTAATTCAGACCATCATTTATTCGATTTTACCCAAGCACTACTCAATGGTGAAATTGCAGCCATCGAAGGTTGTCAACGACTGGGTCTACTTCAAAACCAACTTATCATAGACCTGTATCAAGGCTCGCCACTAGCGCAAGCCAAAGTCGTTGCCACGCCTAGTAAACAAAGGATAACACATTGGTTTGCCCTACCCCATACGAACCAAGAGGCTTATTCAGATCATTATTTTAATCAAAGTTCACTTTGGCAATATGGTCGGCTCAGTGTTGATAATGCAACATTTTTAGCAGCCAGCACAAATGATACCGATGTCGCTCCGGCTATTAAAAAGCAACTAGCACTATGCGGTTTTTTATCAACCACATCATCAAAATCCAATGATGACATTGCTATAGCAGAACGTAACGCACTAAGACAACAACTACAGCAACAGTTTGCTTATAACCCATTGCCACCGTTACATTCTAATAACAACAGCCCTATAGCTATTATAGGGGGCGGTATCGCTTCTGCAAGTCTTGCTTTATCTCTGGCTGAGCGCGGCAAAGATGTGATTATTTATTGCAAAGATGACACATTAGGACAAGGCGCATCTGGTAACAAACAAGGTGCCATTTATCCCTTACTTACGCCAGAAAATGGATCGCTAAGCCAATTTTTCCAACAAGCCTTCCTATACAGTCGACGCAGAATTCAGGCATTAGTTGATAATGAATATGAAATAGGACATGAGTGGTGCGGTGTATTACATACAGGTTTCGATCAACGTAGCCAAACAAGATTGGATAAAATTATTGATGGCCAAGCATGGCCAACTGAAATTGCTTTTGCAGTAAGTCCAAACCAAGCCACACGACTTGCTAACGTCGAGATTGATAAATCTGGCTTTTACTACCCATTAGGAGGCTGGGCTTGTCCGTTTGAATTCGCACAAGCTAGCATTGCCAAAGCACAAACATTAACCAAGGTTCGCGTTATTTATAATAGCGATATTAGCTCACTTGAATCACACTCATCAGGGTGGCAACTGTTTAGTGCCGGGAATAATACCCCTATAGCAACCCACGAACAGGTCGTCATCGCCTCTGGAGCTCAACTTACCCAGTATAAACAGACAAAAAACCTGCAAATCACTGGTTTTAGAGGTCAAGTAAGCCATGTACCGCCACAAGGTGAACTGGCACAGCTTAATACTGTTATCTGCGCCAATGGTTATTTAACGCCACAACATAACCAATTACATTGCGTTGGAGCAAGTTATGTAAAAGACCCACAGCATCTTGATTTTTGCCCGATAGAGCAGCATGAAAACAGCCTAAAAATGCAACAAAGCTTTCCTAATTCAAACTGGCCTAATGATATTGATGTTTCAAACAACGATGCCAGAGTCGGCGTAAGGATGGTCAGTCGCGATCACTTCCCAGTAATGGGTTGCGCACCTGATGTTGAAGCGTTATTTACACGCTATGCTGTTCAGCAGCAATCGAAGGACAAACCCAGTCTATGGCAGCGTTATTGGCAAATAACACCAGCACCAATTTATGACGGATTATATGTGTTAGGAGGACTAGGCTCACGCGGCCTAAGCTCAGGCCCATTAGTCGCCGAATGCTTAGCAGCGAACTTATGCGGTGAACTGTCACCATTAAGCATAGAGCTACAAGCACTGCTTAGCCCCAACAGAATGTGGCTGCGTAAACTGCTTAAAGGAAAAGCGTTGATGTGATTGTCAAACTACTCGAAGGTGAAAACGATGAGCATTTATGTCATTAAGGTAACGATCTCATTCACATCATTGCTGGAACGTCCAGTACCACTTCATTCCTGTAGCGCTTGTTATCACTTAATTGCGGGAACGCCAAGTACCGCGTCATTCCTGAACATCCACCCGCACTTTCTTCATGTAACACCCACTATCACGTCATTCCGGTAGCGCTTTTGAGCCGGAATCCAGGTGTTAATGCTTTACGCTTTAAAGATCACATGCAACAAACAAAACAACACCTGGATCCGTCCCGGTAGCGTTTCTGAGCCGGGATACAAGCATTCGAGGATGACGGGCTGTGAAGTAAGAGTCACAACAACAAGGCATTAGGAATCCTCACGCACATCATTTAACTAACGCCCAATATCACGTCATTCCTGTAACACCCACCTGCACGTCATTACTGCAGCGCCCAAACGCACATCATTTAACTAACGTCCACTACCACTACATCCGGTAGCGTTCATTATCACGTCATTCCTATAACACCCACCCGCACGTCTTTCCGGTAGCGCTTTTGAGCCGGAACCCAGGTGTTAATCTCTTGCGCTTTAAAGATCACATACTAAAAACCAAGCAA
>NZ_JBEOPN010000059.1:0-8862 GCF_040310085.1 Shewanella sp. S1-58-MNA-CIBAN-0166
CTTGCGCTTTAAAGATCACATACTAAAAACCAAGCAACACCTGGATCCGTCCCGGTAGCGTTTCTGAGCCGGGATACGAGCATTCGAGGATTCGAGGATTAGAGGATTCGAGGATTCGAGGATTCGAGGATTCGAGGATTCGAGGATTCGAGGATTCGAGGATTAGAGGATTCGAGGATTCGAGGATGACGGGCTGTGAAGTAAGAGTCACAACAACAGCAAGGCATTAGGAGCCCACTATCACGTCATTCCTGTAACACCCACCTGCACGTCATTCCTGCAGCGCCCACACGCACATCATTTAACTAACGTCCACTACCACTTCATCCTGTAACACCCACCCGCACGTCATTCCGGTAGCGCTTTTGAGCCGGAACCCAGGTGTTAATCTCTTGCGCTTTAAAGATCACATACTAAAAACCAAGCAACACCTGGATCCGTCCCGGTAGCGTTTCTGAGCCGGGATACAAGCATTCGAGGATGACGGGCTGTGAAGTAAGAGTCACAATAACAACAAGGCATTAGGAATCCACACGCACATCATTTAACTAACGTCCACTACCACTACATCCGATAGTGTTCACTATCACGTCATTCCGCTAGAGTTCATTATCACGTCATTCCTGTAACACCCACCCGCACGTCATTCCGGTAACGCTTTTGAGCCGGAATCCAGGTGTTAATCCCTTACGTTTTAAAAAACACATACTAAAAACCAAGCAACACCTGGATCCCCGATACAAGCATTCGAGGATGACGGGCTGTGAAGTAAGAGTCACAATAACAACAAGGCATTAGGACCCACACACACATCATTTAACTAACGTCAACTACCACTTCATCCGGTAGCGCCTACTATCACGTCATTACGCTAGAGTTCATTATCACGTCATTCCTGTAACACCCGCACGTCTTTCCGGTAACGATCTTGAGCCGGAACCCAGGTGTTAATCACTTACGCTTTACAGATCGCATGCTAAAAACCGAGCAACACCTGGATCCGTCCCAGTAGCGTTTCTGAGCCGGGATACGAGCATTCGAGGATCGCGGGATGGTACGTTCGATAATGATGGTGTTGAGTACTAGTACATGATTGCCGAACCTAAGTGAAATATGTCATCCCAGTAATAATTCTATCTACTTCATTCAAGCATGCAGATACATTAGCGATCACAACATTTAATATCAAACTTATACGAAACTCCAATAATGATTTTATTATGAGATGACTAAACTTTTTATCTGTATCTATAGTATTTGTAATACTTAAAATTATAAGTATGATCATACTTTGATTCAAAGTCAGAAAAATTATAATACTTTTCAACATACTTTTAATGAACAAAACTCATACTTTTTGGTTAAATTTAAATTGAAATTAAAAGTGTGCAAAAAAAACATTCATTGAATAAAAGTAAAATAAACGTTGATTTCATTAGATCTTTCCTAATTTAAACTTATAACTCAGTAGTGTAATTGTAGTCATAATAGATATGAACGACTCCAAGCAAACATACTTATGTACGCTTTTCCGCTAAATTCATTGTAAACTTGAACACATACTTATCTTCTTCTGAGCCGCACACCCAGCATCATTATTTAACTTTAAATTCATACCATAAATCAAACTTGCTAACTAAAAAAATAAATTAGTATCTTCACATCAAATTTCATTGCCAAGATTAAGAAGTTTAACTTGGTTTAACTTATCATTGAGGCATTTAGTCTGGAGGATCAGGATGCGGCAGTTTTTACTAATAAACTTGTCGATTATTCTTCTACTAACTGGACCTTTAATTAGCATCAATACTAAAGCTAATGAATCATTAACAATTTTTTTAAGTGGCATGATAAAAGATAAGTGCGTTATTGAGTCTGAGTTTGGGAAGGCATTAGATTTTAGCCAATCGATAATGTACAAAACAAAATTACATGTTGATTGTAACCAAAAAATGTCTTTATCGATCAGGTCTGACTTTGGTGGTTTAAAACTACAAGAACAAAATAATATAATTGTAGATTACAACGTAAAAATTGAATTTAACAGACTAAACTTAGCTATTAATAAAAATGCCTCTGAAATAATATCAGAGTATAAATTTAATAGCGGAAATATTATCCCATTCAAAACTGATGGGACTTTGAGTATAAGTTTACTTGATAGTTTAAAATATTCAGGAGAGTACATCGATACGTTACATATCGATGTATATCCGAATTTCGTTAATAACGAAAATTAAGAATTCTTCTATGCAAAGAAGAAAACCACCGTTTAATTAATAAAAATGAATCGGTGTCACTATGTAGTAATAATCTAGATTTAAAAGGAGTTTTATCATGAAAAAATTTACTTTAGCAGCAATCTCTATCGCGTCATTATTTGCAGGTTCAGCTAGCGCAGTTGATATCGATCTTAGCGGTAACGTTGCAACAGTCTGCTCAGTTAGTTCTGCAACTACAGCAATTACGTCTTTATCTGGTGGCACTATCAGTGGAATCAACATGAGTTGTAATGATTTTGATGGTGCTACTGTTACAATGATCAGTAGTGAAGGTGGTTTGCAAGGTATTGATTCAGAAGATTTGGTTATTCCTTATAAAGCCACATTAACGCCAGTAGGTCTTACCCCATTAGTTCTAGATTTAATGAGTCATGGTGCTAATGGCTATAATGATACAAGTGTATCTACAACTTATTCAGGCTCATCTCTACTAAGTGGTACTTCTGCAGAACTTGTGATAACAACAGGAACATCGACTGCAACAGGTGCGTGGGCTGGCGCATATTATGACAAATTAACCATTCAAATTTCTGCATTATAATTTAAAAACTAAATGCGAGGGCACTCTCCCCCTCGCATTTTAATTAGGGAAATGCTGTTTATGGACAAGTTAATTGTATTAACCATAAAAAAAACCAGTCAACTTACTGCATTAATTATTTTATTCGTTAGTTTTATGTCACATGCATATCAAGTTCAGCCAATGTCAGCTGAAATCCAACCCGTTGGGAAAATGTCTCAATATTCATTAAGGGTGGAAAATACAGATTCATTTCCATTAACATTAGAGTTTATTCCGTTAAGAGTTTCACAGGATAAATATGGCATTAACACTCTATCACCTGCAGATGAAGACCTTCTCGTCATTCCTATGACCGCCGTTATACAGCCAGGTAAAACACAAACAATTATGGTGCGTTACTTAGGCGATCCAATGATTAAACAATCACAATCATACTCGATAGAAATCAATCAGGTTTCGGTAATGCTTGCAGACCAAAAAGATTCCGAAGTTTCACTGGCATTTAATTTTAAAACCTTACTCAATGTTGTCCCCTCAAATGCAAAAGCAAATTTACAACCAGGAACATTTCAGAAAGATGGTGACGATTGGACTTTAGAAGTAATCAATAGCGGTAATCGTTATGCAAAGGTAACTGAAACGGAATGGCTTCTATCTGACGGCATAAATTCAGCTCGTTTAGATCGTAAAAACATTAATCAATTTGTTGATGGAAAATTAATTTTACCCAATGCATCAAGAATATTTAAGGTAAAGCAAATTGAAGGTGTAGATATGAATAAAGCCAAGGTAGAGATTAATTGGAATGAAAGATAATTATAGTTAATAATGGTGAATCATGGATAATGTTAATTGCAAAGGATATATTTTTTTAGCTATTTTTTCAGCAACATATATCCTAATGCTGATATCTCCCAATGCTATGGCATTAGAAATTTCACCATTGACAGTTGAATTAAAAATAGACTCTAAGCCTAATTACCAACAAATAATCGTTAGAAACAACTCTAATATTAGTGTTCCAGTTGAAATCAGTATTAATGAAATTATTTTTAATCCTGAAAATGTTAAACCACTTTTTAGTTTAACATCTATCGAAGACTCAAATGATTTACTAGTGTTTCCACCGGCACTGATACTAGAGGCTGGAGAAACAAAAGCGATAAGGGTTCAGTGGAATGGTCCAAAAAAAATACCACAATCTAAAAGTTATTTTATACGTTTCAGCCAACCGCAACTGTCGCAACCACGTAGTATTTCACCTGAAGAAAGCGGTGTAAAAATATTCGTTCACTTTAATGTGGTCGTGCATATCAGTTCTATGCAACTAAAAGAAAATTTATCAGTTTTAGCTGACACACTAACAATAAATAAAATACAAAAAAAATTAACAGTTAGTATTAAAAACAATGGCAATAGTTATTGTTACTTAAAACCAAATAATTTAATTAAATTAAATACAACCAGTAACAAAAAATACTTTTTAGATGAGTCGATTTATAGCACATTAAATGATATATTTCTCCCGCCCCACTCAATTAGAAACATCACTATACCGGTAAACAGTGATTGGATTGAGGGAGACTCATTAACAATCAATACCGAGAATAATAATGACAAATAAGCTCATTATATTTCTATTCATTATAGTTTTCTTCGCATCAGGTGCTGCGCAATGTGAACAACTGATAAACCCATATGGCCGAGACTTTACCATAATGAGTTTATTGAGACTGAATGATAGCGTCATTGGTGATATCGAACTCACAATCACCAAAGAGCAGAAAATAAAAATGGCTGCAGGACCAACAATCAATTTGTTAAAAAACACATTAAATGACGATGTATTAGACAAGTTAGCACTGTTGCAAAAAGACGGCTTTATCAATAATGATGATTTTGAAGAAGTCGGCGTAAGACTAACATTTGACATGGCCAGTCTAGAATTAGTGCTAGCACCTAATGCAAACAATTTAAAAGTTGGAAATATTGATTTCAATAAAAAAATGAGTAATCGTACTTATATTGAACCGAGTAATATTAACGGGTACATGAACGTATCTGCTTCTGTATCAAGAATTGAAAGTAACACACCTATAAATGATATTTTATTTGACCGAAATTACACTTTAAATACAGCGGTAAACTATAAAAAAATGGTTTTAGAGTATGAATCTATTTATAGCAACATTCAAAATCAAGATAACTTTTATGCAAGGCAAGGCACCCGCATAAATTATGATTCACCCGAACAAGGTACCCGTATTACGTTGGGTGATTATTATTATAATGGTGCAAGCTTTCAAGATGGTGGAGATATTTTAGGGCTCCAGATTAGTAGAGACTTTGCAGTTATTCCGACAAAAAATGTAAGACCTACAGCATCTAGGCAATTTACATTACAGCGTTCTTCAACTGTTGATGTCATGGTTGATGGTGTTGTTGTTCGAAGATTAACCTTGGGGGCAGGCTCATATAATTTGCAAGATATCCCCTTAGTCGAAGGTGTTAGTGATCTTGAATTAGTCATTATTGATTCAAATGGGCAAGAAGAAAGAATCAACTTTTCTATAGCAACAGGTATGGATTTACTAAAAGAAAACGAGTTTGAATATAATATTAATGGTGGGTTCAAAAGTAATGTAACAAACAGTGATCCAGAATATAATTTTGATGAATATATCGTTAACGCCAAATTAGAATACGGTGTAAATACTTCATATACTCTAGGTGTCAACTTTCAATTTAGTCAATCAAGCTATCAGATAGGACAAAGGAATTTATTTGCGACAGGTATAGGGCTATTTGATATAAAATCTAGCTATAGCAATAATGATTTAATAGGTGAAGGTGTTGCGCTAAGCTTTGGTTATGACCTTATGGGATTAGTCAAAAATGAAAGTGCGTTAGAATTTAGTGTTTATTACGATTATTATTCTCGTTTTTACACTGGCGCTAGAAATGACACATTTATATTCATAGATTCAACCATTAATGCTAACCAACATTTTATAGCAACTCGACTGAGTTATAATTTTGACTCTAATTTTAGGGCATCTATAAGCACAAGCTATGTACATAGTTATGAATATGCTAAGCGGTATTGGACTATAAGCCCTTCGGTTTCTGGCCAACTTTTTAATACTAAAGCTAATTGGAGCTTTAGACTGAGTCATAAGCAGTTTCTAGAAAATAATACAGATTTATCAGGACTACTCACGTTAAGCTGGCCGTTAGGGTTTGACTCTAGAGTGGTCTCTAGCTATCAAAGTGATAGAAAAGAAGTTAACTCTGAATACAGTTATAGAAAAAATATTGGTAACAGTGGTGGTATTGCAATGTTTGCTGGGGCGACTCATTCTGAAGATTCTAATATTGGGGTAGATGCTGGTATTGATTATGATGCTAATCGTTTTGTGCTAAATGCTCAACATACAAGTCGATACACTGATTTATCAAATGACACCAATGATCATTTCAGCCAACTTAGGCTCTCCTCTGGTGTCGCTTTCTCTGGAAGCGATATTGCAATCGGTAGGCCGATTAGAGAAAGCTTTGCTATTGTAAAACAGCATAAAAGCATTATAGAAAATCATGCTGAAATTTCGCCTACTACTAATGGTGCTCGAGTTTATAGTGACAACCTAGGACCCATGCTTATACCTGATTTAGCAGCATATAATGAGCAAGTTTTAAATTATGAAGTTAGTAATCTACCGGTAGGATACGACTTAGGTGCCGGCGTATTTATGCTTTCACCTGGGTACTCTCAGGGATACAGTTTACAAATAGGCTCTGATGCTGCCATCACAATAATTGGAACACTTGTTGATAACCAATCAAAAGAGCCTATCTCATTAACATCTGGTAAAGCTCTACTAATCAATAATGAGCAAAATGAACCACTTGTTTTCTTTACTAATCGCACTGGACGATTCGCTATAACAGGTATTAAACCCGGTGCTTATGAAATAGAATTAAATACTGAAAAACTAAGAAAATTTAAAATTACCGTAAAAGATGATAGCGATGCGTTATTACGCTTAGGGACTATATATGTTGATTAATCAAAAGATAACCAAAGTCGTTTTACTGTGTTTTATGGCATTTACAACAATGATTGCTGCGTCCAACTTGTATGCATGTGAAGCAAGACTTCAGTCAATCGATCTCATCAATAGTAATGTAAGATCTTATGACGTTTTTTCATCAGAGGCTTTTGCATTAACCCAGCAATATGAAGTGAAAGCGATTTTCACTGAAGATCCTAACCTTGAAAATTGTTCGTTTTATGTTGCAGTGTCGACGTTTGACACTAACAGTCAAATGGTATCAATTAACAATGAATCTCTAGTTTTTGAGCCAAACCCACAATCGTCTATCAGCGGAATACAGCATAATTACTGGTATGGCCAAGTAACACCACGGAATGATAAATTCAGATTTCAGTTACGCTTTCCTGGAAAACAATTTGCCTCCCAAGGTAACTATAGTGCTTTACTCGAGGCTAAATTATTACCCAGTTTAACATCAGCGAATGTATTAGATGAAATAACTCAAGCTGTAACAACAAATATAGACAGTGCTGTAAAAATCAGTTTTTATGGGTTAGCTGATAATAATTATCATCTTAATCTAGGTGAGTTAACGACGGGAAAGGTAGTCGATTTATCGCCGCATTTATATATTAAAAGTACATCTGGTTACTCATTATCATTCGATTCAATCAATAAAGGACATTTACGCCATCAGAATCAATTAGCGAAATGGGATATCGATTATCAATTAACAATGAATAGTAGCGAAATCGATTTGAACCAAAATTCAAGGCAATTTTATTCAAACCATTCAACAGGTGCAGGTGGTGATAGGATGCCATTAAAAATTATAGTGGGAGACACAGAAATGAAACCAGGAGGAAAATATACCGACGAAGTGCACATATATGTCACCCCAAGCGGCATAGTGAGTGAATAATTGCTAGTGCTAGTGCTAGTGATAATGTCTAAGTTAGAGCAAGTTAAAAGTTCTCTTTAATCCAACTCATAGCTTGCAGTCTATTTTTTACGTTAATTTTTTTAAAAATTTTGTATAAATGTGATTTTATAGTGTGTTCACTAACAAAAAGCGCATCAGCAATTTCTATATTAGATTTGCAATTAGGTAATAGCGCCAATACATCACGCTCCCTCGATGTTAGTAATGTGTTAGGTTGCTCGGATGGCTTAAAATCGGTTCTATAATGCTGTAATAGTTCAGCCATGACAGTTCTAGGCAGCCAATACTCACCATTAAGGACTTTTTTCATACCTAAAATGAACTCATCTAACGACGTATCAGCGGCAAAAACTCCTGCACAGTTTGGCCATAACAGAATATTATCTTTATCATGAATATCAGCCACATTTAGCAAAACCGTCGATGTGTTACTTGGCAAATCGTGTAAAATATTTTGCCATTCGCAAATGTCAGCATCACTAACACTAGACATATCTATCATAATGAAGCTATTACTAGAAAGAGGTTGGTTAGGTAGTGCTTCACATTTAATAATGTTAACGCGCTGACCTAAGGTTTTGTCAACGTAATTACAGAATATACTATTTTGTATACTATTTTTGCCAAGCAAGACTAAAGTGTGCATAACCATAAGTGATATCTCATTTTTTATTATTATGAGTGATTTATTTTAATCGTCATATCATCAATAAGTGTTGTTTTACTATCGATTTGTTCATATTTTGTACTAAATAGATGTAAATTTGAATCATTATCGATAAATATTTGATCACAAAATCTATTTAGTAAATTAAAAGTAGTGTAAATTTCAACTGTATGCATGTAAATCAAAAATTTAATACTAAGAAGCTAACTCACCGATAACAACGTATTTCTTGAATTTAGACCAAACCCAAACATTTAACCATACGTCATTCTAAAAAATATATTTTGAACTGAGACTTATACATTAGAAGATTACCGGCGTTTTTCAAGACAGTTGTCGCCTAAATTGTTAAGCAGCTTCTTTATGTTGCTCTGGATTTAACGCCACAGCGC
>NZ_JBEOPN010000060.1:0-6469 GCF_040310085.1 Shewanella sp. S1-58-MNA-CIBAN-0166
GTACACCCGAGTGGACTCGAACCACCGACCCCTACCATGTCAAGGTAGTGCTCTAACCAGCTGAGCTACGGGTGTATAATATCTTGCTTTCTATGTTCTGGTGTATTGAACCACCAATCCCTGCCGCCGTTATAAGAAAAGGTTAATGCTACTCTTTTTTACTAGCTGAGCTACGGGTGTATTGTTTAACGTTGCACTTTAAAATCTTTTGCTTCAAAGCGGACGCTATCTTAATGGGGATAGGCTGTTGCATGCAAGCAAAAAAAACATTTATATGTCTAAATGGTGATTTGCTGTGCAACTTGATTCAAGCTTAAGCAATGTGAGTCGCTTAAACTTCAAAAAATCAATTAGATTCGCCAATCTGTTGAAACTCAAATCCTTTCTTTTGAATGTATTTCAATCTAATAGCAAACAAAATTGCTGCCGAAGTTAAGCCAGCAATTAATCCAATCCAAAATCCGTGTGCGCCCATAGGTTCAAAAATAAAATTGGTATAACCTAAAATGTAACCTGTAGTAATACCAATCACCCAATATGAAAACAAGGTGATATAGAAAGCACTTCGAGTATCTTTATAACCACGTAATGCTCCAGCGGCGACTACTTGAATTGAATCTGATATCTGATAAAACGCAGCTAACATCATTAAACTACCAGCCAAAGCGACCACTTCAGGGTTATCGTTATACAACAAGGCGATTTGATGCTTAAAGGTGACGGTTAATAGGGCGGTAAAAATGGCTAGGGTGAATGATAACCATAAACCCACTTTTGCGACTAAAGCCGATATTTCTGGTTGCCCACGGCCAAGGTAATAACCAATTCGTATCGAGACAGCAATACCTATAGATAGTGGCAGCATAAAGACAATTGACGAGAAGTTAAGGGCAATCTGATGGCTTGCAACAACATTAGCGCCTAATGGAGCTAAAAATAACGCGATAATAGCAAACAGGCTGACCTCAAAAAATAATGCCATCGCAATTGGCATACCCAATTTAGTCATAGACCACATACTTGCTAAATGAGGACGGTAAAAATGCTTAAATGGCGCGAGCTGTTTAAATGTTTTATCAACTAACATGTAAATAATCATCGCAACTAACATGGCCCAAAAGACTAATGCAGTTGCAACACCACAACCAGCACCGCCCATTGCAGGAATACCAAAACCACCATAAATAAACACGTAATTAGCGGGTATATTGACTGCTAACCCAATGAAGCCTATCACCATTGTCGGCATGGTATAAGAAATCCCCTCACTGCAACCGCGTAATACTTGATACAACACGAAGGCTGGGGCACCCCACAAAATGGCATCTATGTAACCTACTGTTAATAAATGCAGTTTTGGCTCTAAATGCATAAAGTCGAGCAAATATGTTGAAGATGCGAGAAATAACATCACCCCAATACCACCTATTATGGCAATATAGCCCGCCTGAAAAATGAGTGATGGAATGATTTGTTGATTATTAGCCCCATGATGCTGTGAAAATACAGGGGTAAAGGACATTAACAAGCCTTGAACAAATAAGATTGCAGGTAACCACAGACTGGTGCCAACAGCAACGGCAGCCATATCTACTGCACTCACTCTACCAGCCATCACTGTGTCAATAAAACCCATCATGGTTTGAGTCACTTGAGCTATCAGCACAGGAAGCGCTAATTTTATCAAGCGTGAAATTTGAAAACCTGTATTATTCATTAAAAAACCTATAACGGAACGAGAGAATTATGTTTACTGGTATAGTTCAAGCCACTTGTGAAGTGGTATCGATTAACAATGCTGCAGGTCTTAAAACCTTTGAAGTTGCAATGACACCACCGTTAACCCAAGGATTAGTGACAGGTGCTAGCGTAGCTAATAATGGGGTTTGCCTTACCGTAACCAAGATACTAAATGATAAGGTTTTTTTTGATGTAATGGAAGAAACATTAGCCGTAACTAACCTAGGTAATACCAGTGTCGGTGACATGGTTAATATTGAGCGCTCGTTAACGTTTGGAACTGAGATCGGTGGGCATATTTTATCTGGCCATGTACATACTCTGGCCACGGTTAAGGCTGTCAGTAACACCGACGAGCATTACAATATTGAATTACAGGTTGACTCACAATGGATGAACTACATCTTTTATAAAGGATTTGTGGGAATAAACGGTTGTAGCTTAACGGTAGGTAAAGTCAGTGACAGTGGTTTTGTACTGCATTTAATTCCAGAAACCTTAAAGTTAACTAATTTGAATCATTATAACGTTGGCGACAAGATTAATATCGAAATAGACAGTCAAACACAGGTTATTGTTGATACTGTGGAGCGAATTCTTGCTAAAAAGCAACTCGCTTAATCACCCAACATAATCACCCAACATAATCACCTAAAATAATTATCTATATTAACTTGCCTGCTTTGAAGATTAAGCAGGCGAGCTAGGCATTAATAAATTTGTTCATCGTCAGAATCGATATGAAGTTCAATTGTTCGGCGGTTATCATCTAGGTGCATTCGAATGTGTATTGGATTACAACAAATACGGCAGTCGTCGTAATATTCTTGATCTCCAGAACTTGCATCTAAAGTGACATATTGATGATGCCCGCAATGCGGGCAACAAATGGCACGCGAAAGTAATCTCATTGCTAGTACTCCTCACTGACTCATTTCAGTAAGTATAGTGAGCATTTTATATTTTGGGTCATCCCTAAGCATGATTTAGATACAAATCAATATTATTCACTCACAACTAAGATTAAAATCTATTTTTACGTTTTTTAGTTATGAATCAGGGTTTAATGCAATCAATATAGTTAATCGTCACTAAATAGTCATCTTTAAAACAACAAACACCCTCTAAGGCAAGACACAATAAAGGTGGGCTAAAGTCATATTCACTGCTGACCAATACAGTTATCTTAACCAATGAATGTTGTTGAATACCTCATATATTGCAGTTATTCATCGCACCATGGTTGCGCAATAATCCGCTTATCACATAGAATAGAGACTTGCGTTTTTGGGTAACTAAGACTCCTGTACTGTCTTGATTTCATTAACGTGCTCTCGTTCAAAAAGAACATACTTAATTACCATGTGGCCCTACGTGTGGGTCACCACTGGAAAAGGAATTTTTAATGCCTATTATTACATTGCCTGATGGCAGCAAACGTGAGTTTGCCAATCCTGTATCGACTCTTGATGTTGCATTAGACATCGGCCCTGGTTTAGCAAAAGCGTGTATTGCTGGCCGCGTAAACGGTGAATTAAAAGATGCAACTGACTTAATCACTGCAGACTCAGAGTTAGCTATCATCACGGCCAAAGACGAAGAGGGTGTTGAAATCCTTCGCCATTCTTGTGCGCATTTATTAGGTCACGCGATCAAACAAATGTGGCCTGAAACCAAAATGGCAATCGGCCCGGTTATCGACAACGGATTTTATTACGACATCGACTTAGATCATAAGCTGACGCATGAAGATATAGAAGCCTTAGAAAAGCGTATGCTTTCGTTAGCTAAAACTAACTACGATGTGGTTAAAAAAGTTGTATCTTGGCAAGACGCTCGTGATGCTTTTAGCGAACGCGGTGAAGAATACAAAATAGCTATTTTAGATGAAAACATCAGTAAAGACGCAACACCAGCGCTTTATCACCACGAAGAATACATCGACATGTGTCGTGGTCCACATGTGCCAAACATGCGTTTTTGTCAAAACTTTAAGTTAATGAGCATTGCTGGTGCGTATTGGCGTGGTAACTCTGATAACAAAATGCTGCAACGTATATACGGCACAGCATGGGCTGACAAAAAAGCCCTTAAAACGCATTTAGTGCGTTTAGAAGAAGCTGCTAAGCGTGATCATCGTAAAATTGGTAAGCAACTAGATTTGTACCATATGCAAGAAGAAGCGCCAGGAATGGTGTTTTGGCATAACGATGGTTGGAGCATATTTTTAGAACTTGAGAAATTCATTCGTCAAAAGTTAGGTCAATACACTTATCAAGAAGTGAAAGGCCCTTTAATGATGGACCGAGTTTTATGGGAACGTTCTGGCCACTGGGATAAATACGCAGAAGCCATGTTCACCACTAACAGCGAAAACCGTGAATACGCGATTAAGCCAATGAACTGTCCAGGTCATGTACAGATTTTCAACCAAGGGTTAAAATCTTATCGCGACTTACCATTACGTATGGCAGAGTTTGGTTGTTGTCATCGTAACGAACCATCAGGTTCACTTCATGGTCTTATGCGTGTACGTGGCTTTACTCAAGACGACGCTCATGTTTTTTGTACTGATGATCAAGTACAAGATGAAGTCAGTGCATGTATCCAAATGGTATACGACACATACGCTACATTTGGTTTCGATAATATCGTGGTTAAACTGTCAACTCGCCCTGAAAAGCGTATTGGTGATGACGATATGTGGGACCGAGCTGAAGACGCTTTAAAGCAAGCTCTTGCCAATAATAATATTAAATATGAAATATTACCGGGTGAAGGCGCTTTTTATGGTCCAAAAATCGAATTTACTTTGCATGACTGTTTAGATCGTGCGTGGCAATGTGGTACAGTACAACTCGATTATGCATTACCGACTCGTTTGGGTGCCACTTATGTCGCAGAAGACAACAGTCGCCAGACGCCAGTAATGATCCATCGTGCTATTTTAGGTTCTTTAGAACGTTTCATAGGTATATTGATAGAAGAATACGCAGGTAAATTTCCAACATGGCTTGCTCCAATGCAAGTTGTTGTAATGAACATTACCGATAAACAAGCTGATTATGTTGAAGAAATCGTTAAATTCTTCAAAGAACAGGGTATTCGAGCATCTTTTGACTTGAGGAATGAGAAAATAGGCTTTAAAATACGCGAACACACCCTAAGACGTGTGCCTTATTTATTGGTCGTTGGTGATCAAGAAATGGAAAATAAGGAAGTAGCGGTGCGTACGCGTGACGGTATCGATTTAGGCAAGTTAAAACTAGAAGATTTCGCCGCGATGATACGTCAACAGATTTCGCTCCGTAGTCTCAAATTGTTGGAGGAATAGGTCATAAAGATCAAAAGAACAGCAGGGCGACAGCCAGCCCCTAATAGAATCAATGATGAAATCACTGGTGTACCTGAAGTCCGTTTATCAGGTTTAGATGGTGAGCCAATTGGTATATTAAGTATAAAAGAAGCTCAGAACGTTGCAGATGAAGCCGGAGTTGATCTTGTAGAGATCAGTCCCAATGCTGAGCCACCTGTCTGTCGCATAATGGACTACGGTAAGTTCCTTTTTGATAAAGCGAAAGCTCAAAAAGAACAAAAGAAGAAGCAGAAACAGGTCCAGGTTAAGGAAATTAAATTCCGTCCTGGCACTGATGAAAACGACTATCAGGTAAAACTACGCAACCTGATTCGTTTTCTAGAAGATGGTGACAAAGCGAAAATTACGCTGCGTTTCCGTGGTCGCGAAATGGCACACCAAAACCTAGGTATGGATCTTTTGAACCGTATCAAGGCTGATTTGGAAGAGTATGCGGTTGTTGAATCTTTCCCGAAAATGGAAGGTCGACAAGCAATTATGGTGCTAGCACCTAAAAAGAAATAGTAGGGCAACCCTAAAGTAGCAAAAGTCTCTTGAGGCTTTTGCTCGCCTTACGTTTATTAACGTCCCAATGCGGAGTTTTAGAAATGCCTAAAATGAAAACAGACAAGGGTGTAGCGAAGCGTTTTAAGAAAACCGCTAATGGTTTCAAGCGCAAGCAAGCACACTTACGTCACATTTTGACCAAGAAAAGCACTAAGCGTAAGCGTCACTTACGTGCTAAATGTTTAGTTGCTAAATCTGACGTTCCAGCAATCGCGCGTCAACTACCATACGCTTAATTTAGGAGTTTAGAAAATGCCAAGAGTTAAGCGTGGTGTAACCGCACGTGCTCGTCACAAGAAAGTTTTAAAATTAGCTAAAGGTTATTATGGCGCTCGTAGCCGTACTTACCGTGTTGCTGTTCAGGCAGTAACTAAAGCTGGTCAATATGCTTACCGTGACCGTCGTCAGAAAAAACGTCAATTCCGTCAGTTATGGATTGCACGTATTAATGCAGCGTCTCGTCAAAATGGTCTGTCTTACAGCCGTTTCATTAACGGCTTGAAAAAGGCGTCTATTGAAATCGATCGTAAGATTTTGGCTGACATCGCTGTTTTCGACAAAGTTGTTTTTGCAACTTTAGTTGAAAAAGCAAAAGAAGCGTTAACTAAGTAATTAGTTTAGTCGCTTTAAAAAGAGGAACCTTCGGGTTCCTTTTTTTATATCCGTTAAACGACAAGATGGACTTAATAAAGTCCTCGCAATTCTATAACTGTTTTTTTGTAATGTAATATTAACTAACCTGAACTCGGGATAAGAATTGAACTAAACGCCCTCTTTACGATCAGATCTTTCGACCAAGAAGGATTT
>NZ_JBEOPN010000061.1:0-5559 GCF_040310085.1 Shewanella sp. S1-58-MNA-CIBAN-0166
GAGCGATGGTGTGAGCGATGGTGTGAGCGATGGTGTGAGCGATGGTGTGAGCGATGGTGTGAGCGATGGTGTGAGCGATGGTGTGAGCGGTGGAGTAAATCATAAACCTAACTATTAAGCTGTTTTACAGCGTATTGAGTAAACAAACTCAAACAATAACACTATCTATAGCAGTACTTGTAGCGCTATCAATACTGATGCCAATCCCAAGAAAATACCAACCCAACATAGTTAGGTGGCTTAAGCACTGGCAGCGTTCATATTACAAAGCCTAACTCACCTTTATCCCAAGTTTAGGTTAATTATGCTGATGATAATCAACTGCTCTTATCTCTGCCTCTCAAATAGACAATACAGCCAATAAACATCAAACCAGCACATATTCAGCCACGCATTTCATTGCTTAACTCAGCGTTAGTTAAATTTGCTAACAATTCGAACATTGACATTTTTTGTCAGTCTTTCAATATGGCTAGGCAAATAATTCTGTAAAAATAGACCAAGGAACACGATAACAATGAATAAATCCTTAATTGCGATTGGATTAACCACAGCACTATTAAGTGGTTGCGGCGTATCTGATACAAATAACACTAAGCTTGCAGCCGTGACCTCACCGGCCCCCGCTAAAGCAGAGTTAGGTACTTTTGGTGTGGATTTAGCTGCACGAAATAAAGCCGTTAAACCTGGCGATGACTTTTTTATGTATTCAAGTGGCACTTGGTACGACAACTTTGTCATGCCTGCCGACAAAACTCGTTATGGCGCATTTAATGCCTTAGCTGAGCGCAGTGAAAATCAAGTGAAAGCAATTATCGACGATATTGCCAGCCGCAGCGACTTAACTGCCGAAGAACAATTAATTGCTGATTTTTATCATGCCTATATGGATACCGACACCATTAATAAACTAGGTATCACACCAATTAAAGCCACCTTAGATCAAATTACTGCGATTAGCTCAACTCAAGATTTAACCAAAGTATTCGGTGAAGCATGGCTTACTGGTGCATCGTCCCCTATTTGGGGTGGAATGTGGTTTAACCGTATAGATCCCAATCAATATGAAATGACCATCGGTGCTGGTGGTTTAGGCATGCCCGATCGCTCGTATTACCTCGAAGACAGTGAGCGTTTCGTTAAAATTCGTAAAGCTTATGTTGAGCATATCGCTGCAATGCTGGCTTTTGCTGGTATAAACGACGGTGCAAAACGTGCCGAGGCAATTCTTGCCCTTGAAACAAAAATAGCACAGGCACAATGGCCTAGAGAAAAACGCCGTGACCGTGATTTAACCTTAAACCAACTCAAACGTGAAGAATTGGTTAAGCAATATCCTGGATTTGATTGGGATATCTATTTCGCACAGAGTGGTTACCAAGTACCACAACTCAACATATCTGAACCTGAACCGGTTAAGGCTATGATTGGCTTAATTAACCAACAACCGCTCACTGTGTGGCAAGACTATTTAACATTCCACACCATTAGTAATAATGCAGGGTTATTGTCTGAAGACATTTTTAATACCAATTTTGCTTTTTTTGGCAAAGAACTCACTGGGCAAGAGCAACCTCGTCCACGCTGGAAACGTGCAGTTGAAGAAATGTCTGGCACTCAGTCTCTAGGTTTCGCTATTGGTAAAGTCTATGTGTCGCGTTATTTCCCTGAGTCGTCTAAACAAAAAATGGCCGAGTTAGTTAAGAACCTGCGCACAGCATTAGGCCAACGCATTGATGGTTTAGATTGGATGGGCGACGAAACTAAAGTGAATGCCCATGCTAAGTTAGCGGCATTTAATCCTAAAATTGGTTACCCCGATGTGTGGCAACAGTTTGATGGCTTAACCCTCACTAAAAATGATTTAATGGGTGATATTAAGAATCTGCGCAAATATTTCCAAGCCGATAGCGTAGCGAAAGAACTGGAAAAAACGGATCGTAATCGTTGGGGTATGACACCGCAAACGGTCAATGCCTATTACAACAGCTCGTTTAATGAAATTGTGTTCCCTGCGGCAATTTTACAACCGCCATTTTTCGATCCAAACGCAGATGCAGCAGTTAACTATGGCAGTATCGGTGCCGTAATTGGTCACGAAATGGGCCATGGTTTTGATGATCAAGGTTCTAAATCAGACGCCAATGGCGTTCAGCGTAACTGGTGGACAGATGAAGATCGTGCCGCTTTTGATGCTAAAGCCGATAAGCTCGCTGCGCAATACAACCAATATGAACCAATCCCTGAAAACTTTGTTAACGGACGTAACAGTCTCGGAGAAAACATTGGCGATGTAGGCGGTTTATCAATGGCATACCATGCTTACAAATTAAGCTTGAATGGTAAAGAAGCCCCGGTGATAGATGGCGTTACTGGCGATCAACGTTTCTTTTTAGCTTGGGCTCAAGTGTGGAAAGAAAAACGTACCGAGCAAAGTATGTTAACTCAGTTACGTGCCGGCACTCATGCACCAGGTCGTTACCGTGCCCTCGCCCCGCGTAACCACGATGCTTGGTATAAAGCCTTTGATGTTAAACCAGGTGATAAGTTGTACTTGCCTGAAGATCAGCGCGTACGTATTTGGTAATTTAGTGCATAAATAGCTGCAATAACGTGCCGCGATAGCAATAAGCAGCCGACACAAAAATGCCCGTCAGTTAACTGACGGGCATTTTTTATCACTATATGGCGAATGCCTAAAATAATATCGGAAACCTTGTGGTTAATAGCAGAGGCGAGTAAAGACCTAGACAGACATTCGGATTGATTAATCAGCTACTGGTAATATCGTTTGAACACTTTTCAAGTCGGTTAACAATTTTCTCTTGATAAGCTTTTACCGTAGAGAAACTGTGTATTTGCATAAATAAGTCCGAAGCAGTTTCTTTAGATGCATCCGTTAAATTAACCCCTTTATACAGTGCTGGTTAACTCGTCCAGGATGAACTTAACAGGACGCTGGGAGGATTAAAGTTGTTTCGTTTAGTTTATTTAATGTACTTGCTATAAGTATTTATTTTAATGAGTAACCTGTCAGCAAGAAAGTGATTGGCTTCACCAAGTTGTTTCAAAATATAGTATGCCTCATCTCTATATTTTAATATTTTGTCAGTATCCCAATGCTTTGGCGGTGGTTGTAGATTTGTAATCCTGTCACATAATTTTACCATCCAAATTTCAATGGGTTGTTCTTTAATCCTACGAATACTGTCTTCCATTTTTTCCTTTTTTGAAGACAGCTCCTCATTCTTACTTAGCGCTAGAACCCCGCTTGCCACGTCTGTACCAAATTCATGTTCAATATCTTTAAATGTGGTTTTTGTATCCTCAATGGAATCATGAAGCAAAGCACAAACAATGAATAAATTAGGTTGTTTAATATTTTGAGTTGCAGCAATAGCCGCCGTTGCTTCCATGCAAACTAAGCCTAAATGATTAATATAGGGTATTTCACTGCCAGGTATCGTTTGCCCCATATGAATGGCTGAAGCAAAATTCCATGCCTTTAAATACGCATCTTGATCCCAAATATTCATTTTTCATCCTTTATAGTGCAGAACGCTAACGCTGTGCAAAATTGCAACATCTAGCTAGTTTAAACTTAACTTAATAATAAATCACCCAACATAGCTGCTTTGATAATTCATATGTGTTTTGTTCGAATCCACGTTTTCTTGTTTTTTGATACTCGTTCTATTTTTTTTGCTTTTATTAATGCATTCAATGCTTTTGTGAAATCGGGTTTTGACTGGTTAAGTTTCTTTCTGACGTTCTCTGTTGTTTGCTCTATTTTGAAATGTTCATAAATTTTTTGTTCAAGACTTTGTGGTGACTTATTTTTCTTTGGCTCAACAACCGGAGGTATAGATAGAACCTGTTTCTTTGATTCAAGGGCAATATTATGTCTCACGTTGAGGAGCTTGCACTGAAAAGAAAACGCGGTAACCAAAGCATTATCTTGTGAATAAAGGACAAAGTGGCAGCCAACTCGTTGCTGTTCAGTTAAAGATGCAATAATTCCAACCAACTTGCCTATAATGTAAAAGTCAGCTTGATTAGAACCCGTGGGATAGTTTGAATTGCATATGAATAGCTTTCTCTCACAAATTTCTTTAACCGCATCATTCTTGGAGAAAACTAACACTTTATCAGTAATCGACACACTTACGGCTTCTACTTCCTTGAGACCAATATTTTCTGCATCTATAAATATAAATTTCAAACAATAATCCTTTTTTGTTTAAATATATGTCATCAGCGTATTCTGCATGACAACTGGCTGCATCAAGCATCATACTTTGTGCTAAGTTGCGGGGCGGCTGGGTGATCCAAGAGGGAACAGCCGTTGGTTTCCTTTTAAATGATTAATCATGACACCCATTTTTATGATAGAGACGAGTAAAGACCTAGACAGACATTCGGATTGATTAATCAGCTACTGGTAATATCGTTTGAACACTTTTCAAGTCGGTTAACAATTTTCTCTTGATAAGCTTTTACCGTAGAGAAACTGTGTATTTTCATAAATAAGTCCGAAGCAGTTTCTTTAGATGCATCCGTTAAATTAACCCCTTTATACAGTGCTGGTACCGTATTTTGTTTCATGGAATTATCTGCAAATATTAAATTTAATTTGACTACACGGGCCAACTCTTCTTGATAGAGAAAAAATTGCCTTAAATGTGTATTCTCTATTTTGGCAGTTTTGGATCTGTCTATTGTTAAAATTTCGTCAATTAGGCGGTTTAATCTACTACGAAACTCAATCGCTTCATCCATAACCTCAAGCCATTTTATTTCAGTATTTGATAACAAAGCCAAAAAATACAATGTACGTGCTTTATTATAATTAATGAATCCTGGCCACATAACATCTTCACTAGAAATATTAAGTGCTCTATCAAACTGGTCACATGCAGATTTTAAATACATGGTCACATCTTCTATAATTGACGGAGATATAGAGCCAATACCTTTCTGTACCACGCTAAGGCCGTTAAGTGAGAGAATATCGATATCCCCCATATTCAGGGACTCTCTAAGCAAGTGCATGCCCTTTTTGTTGTAATATAAACCAAGGTAATTGTGATAAATCGTTTTTGTGACAGGATTTCGAAGTATAGGACCACGAACATGGAGAAGATCTGCATGGATATTAAAATTACCATCAGCAACAAAATTCTGATATGAAACAACAGCTTTAAATAACTTTATTGTTTCAGTTATTTGAATTGAATTTCCCTTGCTTACCGAATGCAGTATGTCTCGTTGCCTATCTACCTCTGTTAATATCTTGTCCATGCGTTTTTTATAGAGTTTTTTATCCGTATCAGAAGCATTAAAAACAGCAGGAAATAAAACGATAAGATCAATCATATACTGTAACGTATCGGCAAAAAGTACGGCAGTACCGGATTCTTTTTTCAACTTATACTCAACTGAATCAAATAGTTCTTTGTCTAGTGTTTTTTCGTCTTTAGACTTACGGCGTTTTTCAAGACAGTTGTCGCCTAAATTGTTAAGCAGCTTCTTTATGTTGCTCTGGATTTAACGCCACAG
>NZ_JBEOPN010000062.1:0-4625 GCF_040310085.1 Shewanella sp. S1-58-MNA-CIBAN-0166
GTGCATATATCTAGGTTACGCGCCGAGATTGAAACCGACCCTAAACAGCCTCGTCGTGTTATTACTGTGCGCGGTGTTGGCTACTTGTTTGCACGGTCGCAGGTGTGATGCAGTTATGATTAACAGCCGTCTGTACCTACAAATCTGCTTCATCGTTTTTTCAAGCTTATTGGGATTCGCTCTGGTCGCCACGATTGCTTGGACGATCATTGGTCAAGATCAGTATGACGAGCAGCTATTTGTCAAAACCGCTGCCCTTAGTGAACTTCTTGTGCCCAGTGCCACCGAACCAGACGATGTGCAGCAAGCAGCCATCGATAAAATTGGCAACTACCTCGATATTGATCTATCCCTCTACAGCAGCGAAAAGCTGTTGATTGCGTCAGTCGGTACAGTAACGCCATTGGATGACGTACCGTTGGCCGAGGGCGCGTGGCGAGAAACAGAAGGTGGCACGCGGTGGGCAACTAAATTAACAGACGGCCGCCAGCTCGTTATCAACGTTAACCGGATCGCATTGCCCGGTGAATCCGCCGTGTTTGTGATATTTCTGATCATTTCCGCGCTTGGTATCGCAGCAATCATGTACCCGTTCATTCGAAATTTGACGGGAAGAATAGAGCGGCTTCAACTCGCTGTCAGACAAATAGGCTTCGGCGATCTCAGCGCTCGTGTCGAGCCAGAAGGCAGCGACGAGGTCGCCGCCCTTGCTGGTAGCTTTAACTCTACCGCCGAACGCATCGAAGCATTGGTCAATGCTCAAAAGCTGCTACTCGCCAACGCATCTCACGAACTGCGCACACCTCTCACACGCATTCGTCTTGGTATTGAAATGATCAAAACCGTAGAAGATGAACCCCGACAATTAGCATTGGCACAAGATGTCGAAGAACTACGAGTATTGATCGACGAGCTAGTTTTGATGACCCGCATCGATGCCGGTGTCGTACAACAGGATTTTGAGGTGTTCGACTTAATGGGTGTCGTCGCAGAAGAGTGCGCTCGTTACTCAAATTGCGATGTTCAGGGGTCGCCTGTGAGCATGTTCGGGGATGCACGAATGATCCAGCACCTTACCCGAAACTTGGTAGATAACGCGTTTAAGTACGGCGGCGCACCTGTTGCGGTAGACGTTCAAGTTAATACTGAGTATGTAAATCTGATCGTCAGCGATGGCGGCGACGGTATCCCAGAAGCAGATCAAGCAAGCATGTTTGAGCCTTTTCAACGTGGCCGCGGCAAACAGAATATCTCCGGTAGTGGTCTGGGGTTGTCGTTGGTGCAGAAGATCACTGATGCCCACCGAGGCACAATAGACCTGTCCTCTGGCTCGTCATCAACGGTTACGATTAGATTGCCGCTTGATCTAAGGACGTAATCGACCATCTGCGATGGTTACTACGTTATCAAGATTTTTCTTGTGTAATACCCGTTTAGGTTGTTATAAATAAAGGATAACAAGAGAAAGAAATACAATGACTAGCGCAGTTATTGAACATATTGAACCAGAAGAAAAACAAGGCTTTTTATCTAAGCTATTTAACAAAATAACCGCCCCTGTTCGGGATTGGCTCAACGATATTACAGACCAGTATGAAGACGCTAAAATACGTGTTGAAACTGGCGTAACGCCTAATAGAGAATTTAGCAGCGCGGAACTAGACGAACAACGCTTTAAGCACATTGTAAAAAATGTTTATATGCGTGATGTTGTCGAAAGTAGTCCAGAAGGTTTACGCGCCTCTATTGAGCAATTCCATAAAGACAATGGCGGCGGCTTTGATGTTGAAGAGGTCGCAAGATACGCAGAAACAATCCCCTAAATAAGCGCGAGGCCATGACCCCCTATTTTTGAAAAATTCAGAAACGCAAGCTGATATTGACTATAGAAATGACGTAGTAGAGCGAGAAACTAGGCATACTAACCAAGTTAATAAATGGGATGAATTAAACGATACTGTAGGCGGCGATTTATTCGATAATGACGCAAAAATATCTATAATGCGAAAACATGATAATGATGATGGAGGAAGCTGGGAAGATTTCAGAGAAAAAGTTATCAATGACATAAAGAGATTAGATGATAGCTCATTAGAAACACACAATTTAGATATATAAAAAAAGCCCCTTAATTGGGGCTTTAATCTTATTCGCTGTTAGTGTGATTTTCACTTACCGGTTCGCTCCCCAGGCGAATGACAATACAATTAAAATAACCTCTTAGGAGAAATTAAGAGGTTGGAAAAATCACACTATATTAAAAATCATGTTTCCTACACCATTAAAAAACCCCACTGCAATACCAGCTCGTTTGATGCCGCTAACGATCATTGCTTTTTCTCCCATAACATCCGTCGAAGCACGCCATCTTTAATCCAAAATTGATGTACCAATGCCGCGCCGATATGGCCAATAATCAGCCCTGCGAAGGTGTGCATCGCTTGGGCATGAATGAAACGTTTAAGGTCAAAATTGTCGTGGCCAAAAAAGGAAAATGTATCTTGTAGATCGATCACCCCAAGAACGACCACCGGCACGTCATGGGCTACCGCTGTCATGAGGCCAGTAACAGGTACAACGATCATCAAAATGTAAAGTGTGGAATGGATGACCTTCGCAGCGATCACTTGTGGCCGTGATAATGTCGCTGGTAACTCTGGCGGCGGGTGTGATGTGCGCCATAGATAGCGAAGGCCGCAAAGCGAGGCGACTAAAAAGCCCCCTAGCGCGTGATACGAAAGCGCCGCCGACAATGCCTCACCTTCGTAATTATCTAGCGACCAGCCGTAAAACAACATGGCGACCACCAAAGCCGCCACAATCCAGTGCAGCCATTTAGCAACCGAGGTGTACGCCGTTGCCCGCGCTGTATGTTCACCTTTTAGCATTGTCGCCGCCTATCATCGTTGGGGCGCTCACCAAGATCGCATTATCATACGGTTGGAGAAGCCGCACGACCACATCAAAATGCAGCACACCGAATATCGCAAACATGTAGAAACCACTCAAACCGCTCGCTGGATCGAGCAGCACCCACGGTTCATTAACAATGCGGTCGATACCGATTAGGTATGCACCAAGAAAACCCACTTGTATGTACAAACTCAATACCCGCGAAAAAAGCGACGAACGATTGGTGCGCATAAGATAGATATAGGCCAATGACACACTGGCGATGTAAAAGTGCAAGTAGCTCACATAAGGGATAAACCAATGTGCCTCAGTGTAGTCCATCTCTTCCAAAATCATGGTCTTGAATGCTACCGCGATAACGCCGGTGAAGAAAAAACACATCATGAAATACAGTGACAAAATGACGTAGCGATATCGCTGACGAAGTGGCGAATCGAATGTGCCATTGGCCATCATTAGACGATAGGTACGCCTGAAAATGAAAATGGCGAGTATCGTCATCAGTGGTAGATACACATAGGCTTCAAAGAAGCCGGTCGAGCGTACCGCGAGCAAAAACGGTGCGATTATCTCGCCCAATGCATTGGTATAAGTTACGGTTTCAGCAGTCATGGCAGTTCACCTCTCTCGTTAATATTGGTTGGTTAAAACTGGTAACTGAACATGAGGCCACCTATGGCTTGAGCGTCACTACCGCGCTGTGTAATTAGCGAAGAATCGGCAACCTCATCGCCGAGCATGTCGTAGCCAGCAAAGCCAATCAGGGTGATTCGATCATTGAGCGGTAAGACCACCGAGCCATGCAGTCCATAGGAAACCAATCCCGCATCAGCTTGATACGTGGAAAGTCCTGAGCGCGAGGCTTGCACTGTGGTGATACCAAAATAGGTCTGATTGTAGTTTTTATCGCCATAAACGACTTCTGGCCCTACCGCAAAAAAGGCGGGTTTCGAGAACATCTGGAATTGTCCGGTAAATTTGATCTCAGCTTCTGCAATCAAACCCTCATGACCGCCGGACAGCCCTTGGCGTACTTCCAGTTTTGATCGAATCCGACTAGCTTCATATTCGATATATGCACCAACCTCAGCCGAACCGTCAATATCACCCAGCCCCAGCAGATCATTTACGTCATCACCAGATATACGCAATGGATTATCACCATCCTCATCGCGGCCAAAATCGTATTTAACAATCCCGCCAGCCTTCCAGTTATCTGTTGCCACAAAGTTATAGCCGACACCGCCTAACAGTGATGCAAAAAATCGATCCCCGTAAGTCACGCGCACATCGGGGAGAATGTTCAGTTGGTTTTCGTCATCCCCGACATAGGTAGGGGCGCTGACGACTCCAAGCGTGGTCGAAATACTCCACTGGTCTTCGGTCTTAGATTCTTCTGCGAAAGCAATCTGTGTGCTGAATAAGAGTACCCCAAGGCTTAGTAAAGTAATGCGTTTTGCAATCATGATCTTTCTCACTTAATAGTGTTTGTGTGGCCGCACATCGCGGTATTGGCAGTTGCCCCACTTGTCTATAGTCATAAAAACACGACTGCATTGCTCTGATTTTTCTGCGACGTAAAGTAATGTAAAGCTAGAGAGTTTTAAAAAATGTGGCATAATATGGGCATGCCTGTGACCAAAACGACTGACAACATTTTGCTAATCGACGACGATGAACGTCTCGCAGCAATGATCAAAGAGTATCTTGAG
>NZ_JBEOPN010000063.1:0-3929 GCF_040310085.1 Shewanella sp. S1-58-MNA-CIBAN-0166
GGGGGTTTCGGGGGGGATTTATCACCCCTGAACCAGACACACTGATGACCAAAGGAGCGAAGCTACTGTAGGGCACTCTGTGTATGCTGGCTTAAAGCACTAAAGATAGTATAAATCGGTCATCATTATTTAGCAAGGATAAGGTAACAGTTACTTTATTTGATATATATTTAGGCGGGGATACTAACGGGAAAACTAACGCGCTTTGCTTGTTTGCTGACTAGGCTCATGTCGCAGACAAGCTGCTCAATCGCTAGTCCAGCGAGAATAACGATTTTCTATTTTTCTAAACTAATATATGGGATAAAGATAGAAAGGGTAACAGTTACTATTAAGGGGCTATTATCTGATATGGCTTATTCGATCACTTCTTTTGGTGAGTGTTGTCTAGCAGAGCAAAAGCACCCCTAACGGGGCTATTATCTGATATGGCTTATCGGATCACTAATTTTCTTACTTTGAAGTCCATCTGCTGATAGTTGCGGAACCAATGCCAAGATCATCGCTGATCATCCTGTTTGAATAGCCCTGAGCCTGCATGAGAAGTACTTTGGGGAGTAATTCAACCTTACTGCCACTTTGCGTTGGCCTCTTGGATTTTCTGCCGCCCTTAGCGCCCTGTCTGGCCTGCCATGCACTAAAACCTTCGGCACTGAAGTTTTTGTGTGTAAATTTGGCTATGGATTTGGCCGTTGCTCTGACCTCGGAATACGGTAACGGTGACGTAAATTCTTTGTTGTTATATGCATCGGCGCGGGTTAAAACGGCCTCAAGCCAGCGGTCATACTCTGGATAGCCTTGTCTAATCGCTTTAAACGCCCACTTAGAGAGATAATCGAATAGATTGCAGTTACGGCCTAGGCCATTGCCCAAAAGCCGCTTAGAGCCGCTGTAGGCGCTTAAATCGAGGTAGTCAGCTAACCAATCGAGTGTGTAGAGATTTGGCTCCCACGTAGAAACTAGCCAATGAGGATTTAACGGGTTTTTGCAAATTAGCCCCGTATATCCCTCATCTGCTCCTAATTTCGCTCTTAAAGCGGCTTCTACGGCTGCTGCATAGCGTAAAGCTTTGCTGCTACCGTCTGGAGCTGTACGAACTGGGATTTCTAGGCCGTAAATTAAGTGCGCGTGGCCGTTGTCGCGATTAGTTGCGACAATGTTTGGAGCCGGTGCGCCCAAATCATCCCAGCACATTGTGGCATCAAAACGATCGACATCGAACACAAGCCAGTATTTATGCGTTGGCCCATTGTGCTGTATATATCTGTATTTTTTGGCTTTTTTTGATGAAATGATTTTTAAGCCATGAGATAAATCATCGCTGTAGTAGGGTTTTGGGGGTAACAGTTGCTCGAAAAGGCTTAATTGATGCGCTGCATTCAAAAATCACCACGCAAATGGCGGTTATTTTGTTGTTTTTTTATGATCATGTGATAAGATTTCCCTAGGATTATTCCTAAACCCTGATTTCGTATATCTTCCGCCAAGTTGATTTGTACGAATCGGGGTTTTTGTTTTTATGGCAATAGATTACGCCATTTTACATGCGCAATCCATGATCATTTTCAAGATCGTTTTTCATCGCTATTTTGTTAGCAATTTCATTAATCTGCTCAGTTGCGATTCTAATCCGCTCACCTGCTCTGCTAAGCTCTGCACCTGCGTTCTGAGTTCTTGATTCTCTGCTGACGTAGTTGTGAACATTTGCTGCAAAGCCTTGTAGCTGCTCGACAATCCCGCCTGCTGCTGCTCTTGCTGCCTCTGATATTCTGTTACAGATTTTAGTAACTGTGACTCTAATTCCGTCATTTACCTGTTCTCCATCTCGACTACGTTCTGGCCGTTTGATTCCCATTGCTGGCTGAGTTTCCTGTTTTTCGGAAACAGTATGTATTGCTTGCCGCTTTGCTCTACGAGCTTCACCCCGAACGTTTGATTCTGTAACGCTTTCAAGGTCTGTTCTTGTTCCTGTATCATGGCTAGATTCGCGGATATCTGGTTGCCCTGATACCATAAAACGCCCTGAATCGAGACTAGAACGATTATTATCGATAGTAGCAAATAAGCCCATGTGCTGAGGGCCGTTAGCCTCATTGTGGACGCTTGAGAACGCAATTCCTGCGTCAAGGCGTGGATATCTGCGCTGATTATGCCCTGAGAGTCTTTTAATTCCTTCTGCAAGCTCTTGGTGTGCTCGTTGAATTCGTTGCTCAGTCGCTGCTTCGTAAGCTTTAGCTGCTCGTTCGATTGCAGCTCCAGTTTCTTCGTTAAATTTAAAATCTCGTTCATAGATAGCCCCTTTGAGCCGTATGTTTTTGCCGCCATCTGGATCAGCAATTGATATTGAATTCTTGGTTTCTCTGGCGACCGTAAAACCCACATCAGATAGCGTTTTAACCACGTCTGCGCGATTAGTAATAAGACCGTTACCCATGACCATCATTAAGCTGCTTGTAATCGTTTCAGCGGCAATTTTTCGGTTTTCAGGTAGGTTACGAGGCGTGACAAGTGAACGGTGGTTTAGCGGGTTGTCTGGGTCTGTTAATTTGTAGTTGTGATTAGTAATGTTTTTCCAGTCATTAACCCGTTTTAAATCGCGTTTGTGATACCAAGGCTGTAAGCGTTTACCGCTCTGTAGCTCGATATTCGGCACAACAAAGTTAAGCTCCAAGCGGTCTTTGTCTCGATGCTCAACCCACATACAAGCGTATTGATCTGCATCCAGGCCTGGGAACATCATTTTTTCAAAATCTGACATGATTTTGTCTTTAGATTCACGGTCTAAATCGGGTTCAGAAAATGACAAAACACCAGACGTATATTTTTTGGCATAAGGGCTGGCGTCAATGACGGCCATGATCGCCTCTGGATCACCCCTGTCGAGCGTTGCAAGCTCGCGGTCGCGCTCTTTTCCAAGCAGATAATCAATAGGGCCACTGCCAACGCCTGAGCCTCTAGCGTGAAATTTAACGATCATTTGAATGCTCCGTTTTGATTATTGCCATGCTGCGCTGAATATTGACCAGTTCTGAAATTACACTCACTTTATCAATACTATTCCATTGGCTACGGTTAATGGCTCTGGCTATCTGGTTTAAATTGTTTCCGATACCGGCTAATTGACGTTGCAGCTCTGGGCTGACCGTCGGAAGCGGGGCTCCTCGTTTAGCAGGAACGCCAAGGCATGTCTCACGAATCCACTCTGCAAGACGCAGTTTGGTTGAGCGTTCGACAAGCGCGTCGTATTCCGCATCCGTACAGCGAATTTTGATCACTCGTTCGCGCTTTTCCATTACTTAGCCGCCAGAAATACGGCCTCTGCAAGCCTTTCAATCGCTGATTTATCAAGGTTTAAGCTTTGGTCTGGATTACCAATCAAACGCTTTAGCGTGTTGATGTCATCGCGGTTAAAAGTAACTGTTACTGTTATCGCTGATTTTCGAGCACGATAAGCGGCCTGCTTTTCGGCTGCGGTCATTGCACGGCCAGTTACTGGACGGCCACGCTTAGATTTCTGTGGGATTAGATCAACAGTACGATCATCAAATTTATCTTTCATGTTAGGCCCCTGTTTGATTTAAAGAGTCGCGCTTTTAAAGCCATTTTCGATAATCACTTGAACGTTATCTTCATTGATAAGCCAGCGCGAGCCTTGGCTTTCCCATTTCCCGTGTTGCTGGTATTCAACATCAGCAACACGGCCGATAAAACCAGAGTTGGTCGAATAGACTTTCTCTACTGCGCATGATGTACGAATATTTTTGTTTTCGTTGTATGTGTAATCAAGCATATTTTGCAATCCTTTTTAGAGTAACAGTTACGATATAGGTTAAGGTTTTGATGGTGCTTATAGGGGGTTTCGGGGGGGATTTATCACCCCTGAACCAGACACACTGATGACCAAAGGAGCGAAGCTACTGTAGGGCACT
>NZ_JBEOPN010000064.1:0-3700 GCF_040310085.1 Shewanella sp. S1-58-MNA-CIBAN-0166
TTATTCATACGCCCTCTGCATGATTAAATCCTTCTTGGTCGAAAGATCTGATCGTAAAGAGGGCGTTTAGTTCAATTATTATCCCGAGTTCAGGTTAATTAACAAATAAAAAGAGATAAATATGCAACATACAGTCAGCAGCAGTACGTTAATTAAAGCCGCTCTATCGGCGATTGTCGTAGCAGGCATTGTTTTAGTTACGCTAATTTTACCCGCCGAATACAACATCGATCCGACTGGGATTGGACAAAAAATAGGTGTCACAGTATTAGCGCAAGCGGCAGAACCAGAAGTGCAACAAAGCGCTCCTGCCGAAGGCTCTAATGAGTTTCAAACGATAGAAGTGATGGTACCTGCAGGGCGTGGAATAGAATATAAATTCGACATGCAACAATTTGAAAAAATGACCTATGAATGGATAACAGATGGGACGGCTTTATTTGTTGACCTCCATGGTGAGCCAAAGGGAGATACCTCAGGATATTACGAAAGTTATGTCATCGCGACGTCGGCTGATATGAAAGGTAGTTTTACGGCACCTTTTGCTGGTTCCCACGGATGGTATTGGAAAAATAAGTCTAATCAACCGGTAGCAGTACAGTTATTGGTAAAAGGACAATACAAAGTCATCGGTTTAAAATAATCGGTTGAAAATGATCGGTTTAAAATGATCGATTTAAAATAATAAGGGGAAATTTATGAGAATATTACTTTTTACCATGGTGCTTTTGAGCAGCTTTATCAGCAGTTATTCGCTGGCACATTCAAGCCATGGCCATATGAATGATAATGCTGTCATCAGTGTTGTCATCAAGTCTGCAAAACAAATGACATTTAAGGACTTCGGCTATGCGGTTGGTCAGCTTCCGGTATCATGGAAAAATATTACCGTTGCAGATGTAACGGTCTTTAGCGTTACAGGAGGCGTTTATATTGTGAGTGCCACTAATACAGAAGATAAAAAGACGTTATATTTTCAAATTGCTGACGATGGTGAAGTCATGGCTGTATCTGAAAGTAACACTTTTAAATAATTGATAAATAGTTTTGGACACAAACTTAATGTGTCCAAAACTAACGTTGATTCAAAAACAAAACAAGCACTAGCTAAATTATTTCTCACGCCCAATATACTGATATAAAAACGATTTACTTGTTCTCTTATTCGCACTTCATTTGACGTTGTAACATCATATTCTACAATCTGAAGATTAGAATTCTCGGTTCATTTTTTCAAAACTCTTGGTCAGAACATCTATCGAATTTTGATCTAAATGACGAGTAATATCTTCTGTCAGTTGTATATGCATGCGATTGTGGTGCTTATGGAGCGCAATGCCTTCGCTTGTTAATCCAACTAATATTGAACGTCTATCGTCTTCATGTGGAGAGCGAGTAATGAGTCCAAAATTTACCAGCCTCTCTACCTGAACCGTTAAGGTGCCAGTGGTAATTGCAAGCCTATCTGCTAGCTCTTTCATTCTCATGGAACCGTGAGAGCCTAACACCTCAATGGTGTGCACTTGTGCCAGTGAATAACCGGTATCTTTAACGACAGACTGCTCCCAAGAAGACAGTTTGTCGTAAAACTCTATGATTAAATTATTCAAAGAATGCATAAAGGGCCTTAGCAGTAATTCACTTCGATAGTTAAGTGGCTTAGCTTATCAAACTTATTCAATAAGTGTTTAAATGATTCAACGTTGGTATCTGTGGATGTGCAGATTGCGATAGAGGCAGAATAATGATCTGCACTAATTCTCCAAATATGAATATCGGTGACCTTGGTTTGTTCATCATCAATAGTATTAACAATGTCTAATTGATAATCTTCGTCGATATTTTCATCTAATAGAATAGGACTCGTTTGCTTCATTAAACCTAGAGCCCATTTAGTAATCACCACCGCACCAACGATCCCCATGATAGGATCTAACCAATACCATCCAAGGAATTTTCCTACCAAAAGTGCACAAATTGCTAACACCGATGTTAATGCGTCAGCGAGTACGTGGAAGTAAGCTGCCTTCAGATTGTGGTCGTTACCACTATGGTGCTCGTGGTCATCATGTTCATGGCTATGAAGTTTGTGGTCATCATGCTCGTGGCTATGACGCTCGTGGTCATCATGTTCATGGCTATGAAGTTTGTGGTCATCATGCTCGTGGCTATGAAGTTTGTGGTCATCATGCTCGTGGCTATGAAGTTTGTGGTCATCATGTTCGTGGCTATGATGCTCGATACTATGACGCTCGTGGTCATCATGTTCATGGCTATGAAGTTTGTGGTCATCATGCTTATGACTATGATGTTTATGGTCACCGTGGTCACCGTGGTCATGGCCGTGATGTTCATGACCCAATATAAACATACTGGCTATGTTGACGACTAGACCTACGATAGCCACAAGAATTGATTGGTTAAATTGGATCTCAATAGGTGACCATAAACGGTGTAGAGATTCAACCAGCATAATAATAGCGACAATGGCTAATGCGATAGCACTTGTATATCCACCGAGAACGCCGACTTTGCCTACGCCAAAAGAGAATCGGTCACTATTAGCATGCTTTTTTGCATAGCTATAGGTGAATAGCGTAATACAAAAAGCGGCTGCGTGAGTCCCCATATGCCAACCATCAGCGAGCAGAGCCATAGAGCCATATATCGTCCCCGCTATCACTTCGATGGCCATAGTGATGACTGTGATAACAAGCACATACCAAGTACGTTTGACATTTTGCTCGTTAACGGAGGTGAAATTGTGTTGGTGGATATATTTTTCGGCAATTTTATTCATAAGAAAATAGTTTGATTATCAAGTAATTCTCGATGTTATATTGTTTGATAGTCAAAGTATATAGGTTGGTTATCAATTTTAAGCATTCAAAAAGCTGATTTGAGAGTCTTGTTTCGGATTATCTTTTTGATTAATAATAGCATTGCAGTTTTTTCAGGGGAGGGAGTAAGATTGCAAGAGATAAAGCTAGAAATGTTTTACTGTGAAACGTTAGCATTACGAGGATTTGTTGAAAAGTTATGGTTATAAACACAAGAATACTTTCTTTGGCATTTATATTGTCTATGATTTGCTCTTGCTCTACGACTCCACCAATTGTTGTTCATAACGAATACGGTGAGATGTCAGCTGACAACGAACTGTTTCGAAAAGAAGCGAGTGATTGTGCGTTAGAAGCTAGGCAAGGTGTTAGTAGTGCAACATTAAATGAAAACTCAGAAGAGCTTGAAGTCGCTTTTGCTAGTATTCAACTTTTATCTTTTTTTAGCGCAAACGCTTCATGTATAAAATCAAAAGGTTGGCGTATTAAAGAGTAATATTAATACGATACTATGGCGTCAATAGTTAATTTAAGATTTTGGCGCTTCCCATAAAACACCATCTCTTAGCATCGAATTTAAGCTAATAACCATCTTTCTGATGTAGGCAACAATAGCCACTTTGTTTGGTTTTTCTGCAACAACTAATCGTTGATAAGTCCCTTTGGAAACGAGGTTAGATTGTATCGCTGACATCATGTCATCGATTTGTTTATTTGTGTAACCCTGTTCGACCATCAGCTTGGCATATTCTAATTTTTGCAGAGGGCTGACAGTGACTTTCATTTTTCTAATCATGATAAATACCTTTAAGATTTTGCTTATTTTAAGCTATAAATCTCTACAGTTTCATTAGACCATT
>NZ_JBEOPN010000065.1:0-2498 GCF_040310085.1 Shewanella sp. S1-58-MNA-CIBAN-0166
AATGGGACACATTTGATACGTTATACTCTGTATCGAGTGAATACTCATTGGTGTCTGTAGGCTAAACACCAGTGCTAATTACCTATAATGAAGAACAAAACCCTAAGGATTCGAACCCCTGTTACCGCCGACTCTTTATAAACCAAAGTGGGCGATGTCCTAAGCTCTATTTCTAGACGAATGGGACACATTTGATACGTTATACTCTGTATCGAGTGAATACTCATTGGTATCTGTAGGCTAAACACCAGTGCTAGTTACCTATAATGAAGAACAAAACCCTAAGGATTCGAGCCCTTGTTACCGCCGACTCTTTATAAACCAAAGTGGGCGATGTCCTAAGCGCTATTTCTAGACTAATGGGACACATTTGATACGTTATACTCTGTATCGAGTGAATACTCATTGGTGTCTGTAGGCTAAACATCAATGCTAATTATCTACTTAAAGACTGTTAAGTAAGTGGTGGAGCTACACGGGATCGAACCGTGGACCTCTTCACTGCCAGCGAAGCGCTCTCCCAGCTGAGCTATAACCCCTCTTACTTAATGCTTTTGGATATGCTACTAGAAAAAACTAACATCATGTCTCAACTGCGAGGCGCATTCTATGCAGCATACCCAAAAGTGTCAACTCGTTTTTTAGGAATTTATTCTATCTGCTACAAATTCAATCGCTTTGGATATTCTTTGTGCAGATCTTTCTTTTCCGATTAAGAACAAGGTTAAATCTAATGCAGGAGACTGTCCTGCACCAGTAACCGCAACGCGTAAAGGCATACCTACTTTACCCATGCCGACATCAAGTTCTGTCGCTGTCGCTTCAATAACGTTGTGAATATTCTCTACGCTCCAATCATTTAGTTCAGATAACTTTTGATTGAACAATGTTAAAGGCTCTAGTGCCACGCCACGTAAATGCTTCTTAGCTTGGGCTTCATCAAAATCAGCAAAGTCTTCATAGAAGTAACGACTTGAAGCAGCTAATTCTTTTAATGTTTTCGCACGTTCAGATAATGCTGTAACAATTTCAGTTAACGCTGGACCATTACTAGTATCAATTTTCTGATCATCCATATGCCATTGTAAATGTGATGCGACATAAACAGGATCGAGAGACTTGATATAATGTTGGTTTAACCAAATGAGCTTATCAGTATTAAAAGCTGAAGCAGCCTTATTGATATCATCTAACTTAAACAGCGTTTTCAACTCGTCCATTGAAAATATTTCTTGATCGCCATGAGACCAACCTAAGCGAACAAGATAGTTTAATAGTGCTTCTGGTAGATACCCGTCATCACGGTATTGCATAACGCCCACAGCACCATGACGTTTAGATAGCTTAGCGCCATCGTCACCTAGAATCATCGACACATGTGCATATTCAGGGATCGGTGCGCCTAATGCTTTAAGGATGTTGATTTGGCGTGGCGTATTATTGATATGATCTTCACCGCGTACAACGCAGGTAATACCCATGTCCCAGTCATCTACTACAACACAGAAATTATAGGTTGGTACACCATCGGTACGCTTAATGATTAAATCATCAAGCATATCGTTAGAAATTTCGATTCGACCACGAACGTGATCATCAAATATCACACTGCCTTCAATTGGGTTTTTAAAGCGAATGACAAAAGGTTCGTCAGTGTCACGAGGCGCAAGGTTACGACAACAACCGTCGTATTTCTGTTGTAAACCTTGCGCAGCTTGGTCTTCACGCATGCTCTCAATGCGTTCACGCGAGCAATAGCATTTGTATGCAGTGCCTTTGTCTAGCATTTCCTCAATAATCTCATTGTAACGATCAAAACGTTTAGTTTGGTAATAAGGACCTTCATCCCAAGTCAAACCTAACCAGTTCATACCGTCAAGAATGGCATCACATGCTTCTTGAGTTGAACGTTCAATATCAGTGTCTTCAATACGAAGTACAAATTCACCATTGTTAGCACGTGCGTGCAACCATGAATAAAGTGCTGTACGAGCACCACCTACATGAAGAAAACCAGTTGGACTTGGAGCAAAACGCGTCTTAGTAGTCATAATCGGACACTAACCTATTTATAAACGTCTAAAAAAGACAAACAAAAAAATGTGCCGCTATTCTAACAGTCAAACCCAGCAGTTGAAATGGCGGACTTTCAAACCTAGGGAGGTTTTTGGATTTTCTTTATTTTTGATCACAATCTCTTGTTCAACAAAGCATCAAAGCGAACAATTTTAGTCCGACTGACATTATTTTAAATAAAAAGCGTTGACAGGTTTTGCTTGCCCCCTATAATACGGCCCCACACAGCGAGGTCGATTAGCTCAGCTGGGAGAGCACCTCCCTTACAAGGAGGGGGTCACTGGTTCGAGCCCAGTATCGACCACCATATTTTTATTTATGGATTATAACTGTTAATTATATCCTAGGTCGCTTAGCTCAGCTGGGAGAGCACCTCCCTTACAAGGAGGGGGTCACTGGTTCGAGCCCAGTAGCGACCACCA
>NZ_JBEOPN010000066.1:0-2342 GCF_040310085.1 Shewanella sp. S1-58-MNA-CIBAN-0166
TAGGTCGTTGGCTTGGGGTGCGTATTCTACGCTTTCCCGGGTTGGCGTCAAGTGTTTTTTCAAACTTTCTTTTCGCCTTGAACTCTGTGTTTTGAAGCACTTAATTCAACCTGACTCAGTAACCGCTTGCGCTGTCTGCCGTGTCAGTGGATGCGCATTATAGGCACCACACGGTTTTGCGCAAGGCCTTTTTTATCATATTTATCAATTAATTTTTATACTTAACTTAACACCACCTTAGGCACACCTTACCCACAGACTTACCCACAATCATGGATAACTAAATTCATATTTTACCCCAGGTCAGATGGGCAAGCATATTATCGATTTTGATAATGAGCTTTGCATTTGTTATCGATGCTGCCCAAAAGTAGATATATCACGTTTGGCCAATCATATAATCGAGCTAATAATAATGAGTACCAACACACTTTAGTGTTATCAATCCTACATAAACCCTAGAGAGTTGCGTCATGACATCAATTAACAGCAAGTGGCACCTAAGGACCTAATAACCGCATCTGCCGATATTGATGGATGAAAGTTAGACAGTATTATCGATGAGAATATTCACGTTTATTGTTACTTAGAAAGGGAGCTCGATAATCATTAAGAGGTAACCAACTAATCAATAGAGAAAACATCACTACAAGATAGCCAATGATGAACCTACAGTTACGCTTAGTTTGTTACAACAACAGTGTAATGTTAGCGCGATAAACCAGGTCTGATTTTATAACGTATATCTGGCCTAGAACAAAATGGACCTATTTAGCTGTGGTAGTAAATTTATATGTGAGACATTGGTAAGTTGCCTGTTGTGAAAGACAAAATCCCCATTTGATTTGAGCCAATATGAAAGCCATGAAAGCCATGAAAGCCATGAAAGCCATGAAAGCCATGAAAGCCATGAAAGTATAAAATAGGACAGAATATCAACGGAAGACATAAATGCTGGCAACATGCAGTAATGGACTCATTTTTGGTAAACTTTAAAACAAAATCGATACCTAAGTATGACTACTATTGTAGCTTAATGAGTCTGTAGACGATGTATATGCACAAAACCCAAAAGCCTGCAGAGTTGATGTTTTAAGGAGTGAACTAGATTGATGAATTAATACCATTTACATTAATTAATTGGTCAATTTTGTCCACCGTCTAGAACATAGTTGAATCACCCTTTCCGGCTCTGCAATAAATCGATTCCATGCAATGGAACACTGCTCAACAATATCGTCATATCCACTAAAGCAACGATTTGCGAGTTCATTCTGACGAAGCCATTGCCACACTTATTCTATAGGGTTGAGTTCTGGCGAATAGGGCGGAAGCTTAAGGATACTAAGGTTATCAAAGTCCTCAGTCAGATCTTGTTGATGCCAACCTGCACCATCCATGATGACCAAAGCATGGCGACCCGATTCGGTAGCCTCTGAAATTAATGTTAAATGCTCCCACATATATTCACTGTTGGCATGCGGGGCAATAATTGCCTCTGTCGTGCCCGTTGCAGGACACACCGCACCATATAAATACGCTGATTCGAACTGTTGTTGCCTTACCGCTCGTGGTCGGGTTCCTTTCGTTGCCCAAATAATGCGATCTAACGCCACATGACCAGGGGTGTTAAGGATCGTTGACAGCTGGAAGTTTTTTAAAAGCGTCCTGAATATCTTGAGATTGTTTTGGGTGACGAGAACGGGTCGTTATCCATGACAATCCTAATTGATGCAATAATCTGTAGATATTTGCCTGTTTAAAGGTCACCCCAAATTCAGACTGAATAAAAAGACTGACATCTCTTGCCATCAATCTTCCGCCACTCTCAGACAAGGTTTGACGTTGTACAAATTATTTCAGATTTACCAGTTGTTTCGCCGATAGTTGAGCGGGTCTACCTGGATTATGTTTATCATCTAGAACGCTAATGCCATGAGTTAAATAATGAGTAACCCAAGTATTTACACTGGTTCTACTGACCTTCAGCATGTTGGCTATAGCAGTACGAGAATGACCTTCGGTAAAATGAAGTAAGGCGAGATAACGCATACGTTTACGTGCGCTTTTCTCAGATTTAACTAATGCTGCAAGATTGAGATTATTCATCGATACTGAAGTAAGGAAATGACGAGCAATTAGATCACATATTTAATGCAAATGGTATTAGGCGTCTGGAAATGACCTACTCACACATGGGCATATTCAACAAACTGCTGTTATGTTTTGGCCAATAATAAACTCTACACTATAAATTGCAGACGCAAAAAAGCCCGTTACGTTAGTAACGGGCTTATCACTACTCTTTCGAGTCAATTAGGCGCCTGGAAATGACCTACTCT
>NZ_JBEOPN010000067.1:0-2102 GCF_040310085.1 Shewanella sp. S1-58-MNA-CIBAN-0166
AATGGGGCGTGCGACGTGAGGTCGTATGAAGCGCTGTTCACCGCTTTTGAGTGAACCATCTGTATCACCAGATGAACCTAGGAGCCTGAATAAAGTAGCGGCTCTGACAATGTAATGAAGATTGGTTATAGACCAATCGGGATCTGAATCGTGAGAGAACGATCCTCCTGATAACCACAAATTGGGTGAGTGCTAGGTAGTCAGTATGATGAACATATGTAAATCCGCGTAAGGTGCGTTATACGATGAAACAGCGGAAGTGGTTTATACGCTGTGGCCAAAAGGCAATGAGAGTTGGAAAGAGATTGCCCCATGCTCTTTCGTGGTCAATATAACTCTTCGCACTATAGCGGGCATCTACCCTGACATTGCGCGACATACGGAACACGGTAAGCCTGTATTGCTCCCTTTGGGAAAGCCGATATGGCCGATAGCGGTGCAGGTATAGGAGGTTGGAAAAAGCAAAGGCTGCATTGTAACGATGCAGATACAGACTTGTGTCTGGTCACGAAAGTGAGCCCACTTCCGACTGGTCTCCCGTTGCAAGATAATTTGAAGAACTTTATTCAAGGAGAAACGCAAATGATGATTTCAACAGAGATTAGTGCCTCTCCTGACGGCGAACAATGGCAGTCCATAGACTGGAAATCCGTTGAACCGCATGTATTAAAGCTTCAGATGCGTATTGCAAAGGCAACACGAGAAGGTAAACACGGTAAGGCGAAAGCGTTGCAATGGATACTGACTCACTCGCGTTCAGCAAAACTTCTTGCTGTTAAACGAGTATCAAAAAACAAAGGCAGTAGAACGCCTGGAATAGATGGTGTCATCTGGAACACGGATGCACGCCGCATGAAAGCAGTAAATCAATTGAGCAGGAAGGCATATCAAGCCAAACCACTCAAGCGTATCTATATCCCCAAAAAGAATGGCAAACTTAGACCTCTTGGTATCCCATGCATGATAGACAGAGCACAACAAGCGCTCCACCTTCTTGCATTAGAGCCTATATCGGAGACGCTTGCTGACCCAAACAGCTATGGATTTAGACCAAATCGTAGCACTGCCGACGCAGTCGATCAGTGCTTCAAATGCTTGGCTCTAAAGAGATCAGCGCAATGGGTTCTTGAGGGAGATATCAAATCCTGCTTCGACAAAATCGGGCATCAATGGCTTGTTGATAACATCGCCATAGATAAACGAATGTTGGAACAATGGTTAAAGTCTGGTTTTATGGATAAAGGGTTGTTTTATCGTACTGATGAGGGCACGCCACAAGGAGGGGTTATATCCCCAACCTTGATGCTAATGACTCTTGCTGGACTTGAACAGCGCATAAAGTCTACAGCACTCAAAAAGGGTGCTAGGGCCAACTTTATTGGATACGCCGACGATTTCGTCGTCACCTGCGCTTCAAAGGAAGTGCTCGAGAACGATATCAAACCGTTGATCGCTGACTTCTTGGCGGAAAGAGGCTTAACACTCTCCGAAGAGAAAACGCACATTACCCACATCAACAAGGGTTTTGACTTCTTAGGGTTCAATCATAGGAAGTACAAAGGAAAATTGCTCATCAAACCGAGCAAGTCCAATACCTTGTTGTTCTTGAGTAACCTGCGCGAACTCATCAAAAAGCACGCAACCATCCCTGTTAACGATCTTATCAAACTGATAAATCCAAAACTAAGGGGTTGGGCGAATTATTATCGTCATTGCGTTGCTAAGCAAGTATTCGGGTATGTTGGGCACAAACTATTCTATACGTTATGGCACTGGGCAGTAAGGCGCCATCCAACAAAATCTAAGACTTGGATAGCCCTTAAATACTTCATCAACCGAAAAGGCCAATGGCAATTTCACGGTTGGCAGAAGGTCAAGGATATGGATTGCCAATTTAATCTATTCCAAATAGCCAAGGTGCCTATTGAGAGACACGTGAAAATCCGAAGTGCGGCTATACCATTCGACCCTCAGTACCTAGAATACTTGGTTAGGAGAAAATCGAAAAGGCAAGCTCGTAACTCTTGGAATGAATCAGCTCTCACTGCTTTATAAGTTGCTGGGTATCTAACGATACCTTTGTGGAGGCTTGAGCCTAGTGC
>NZ_JBEOPN010000068.1:0-1923 GCF_040310085.1 Shewanella sp. S1-58-MNA-CIBAN-0166
ATCCAGGTGTTAATGCTTTAAAGTCACAAAAATCAATGACAACACCTGGATCCCCGATAAGAGATCTCGAGGATGACGGGCTAGGGGGAAAGGGTAATCCCCACTATTACGTTATTCAAGTAATGCATACTCACACGCCATTAATGTTCACTATTCGTCATTCAAGTAATGCACCTATAAGTCACACCAGTAATCTACCCACACGTCATTCCGGTAACGCATTTGAGCCGGAATCCAGGTGTTAATGCTTTAAAGTCACAAAAATCAATGACAACACCTGGATCCCCGATAAGAGATCTCGAGGATGACAGCGGCGAAGCCAAAGCAACACATGGATACCCGATAAGAGATCTCGAGGATGACAGGTTAGGAGGAAGTAATGCACCTATAAGTCACACCAGTAATCTACCCACACATCATTCCGGTAACGCATTTGAGCCGGAATCCAGGTGTTGTAATGGCCAAGTTTTAAGCTGCTTTTTTCAATGTACGAATTAATCGCATAACCAAGCGGTACATTTTTTGGGTTTTTATCTGGAGCCCGCTTTAGATGCTATATTTTACTTATCATTTAGTCAGGTAAAACGCTTATGGATAAGCAATCATACATTTACATAATGGCAAATCGACCTAATGGCGCATTATATGTCGGAGTGACTTCTGATTTAATTAAACGCGCTTGGGAGCATAAAAATGGTCTCTCAGACGGTTTTACCAAGAAGAATACAATTAACCAGCTAGTTTACTATGAAGTTTTTGATGATATTTATAATGCAATTACAAGAGAGAAGCAGCTTAAAAAGTGGAAACGAGAATGGAAAATTGAATTAATTGAAAAATTAAATCCACGCTGGGATGATCTTGAAATCTAAATTGGTAGATAATACTTAGATCCGTTTTAGTCGCATTTCTTAGCTGGGCTCAATGTATTGATAATGGCGGCTAGGCAAAGCCAAGGCAACACCTGGATCCCCGATAAGATATCTCGAGGATGACGTGCGGGGGGAAGTAATACTCACTATTTCGCTATTCAAGTAATGCTCCCTCAAATTACGTCATTCCGGTAACGCTTTTGAGCCGGAATCCAGGTGTTAATGTTTAAAGCCACAATAATCCAAGGCAACACCTGGATCCGTCCCGGTAGTGTTTCTGAGCCGGGATAAGAGATCTCGAGGATGACGGGCGGGTGGAGCCAAACTACTGCATTTCAAACAACGCCCACTACTACGTCATTCGGGCATGCTTTCTATGTTTTAGTGTTATGCCTATTATTACAACATCCAAATAACGCTCACTATTACGTCATTCCGGTAATGCATTTGAGCCGGAATCCAGGTGTTGTTTTTAAGCTTGAAAGAAAAGTGAAAGTAAAAATCAAATGAAACACCTGGATCCCTGATAACAGATCTCAGGGATGACGGGCGGGTGGAGCCAAACTACTGCATTTCAAACAACGCCCACTACTACGTCATTCGGACATGCTTTCTATGTTTTAGTGTTATGCCTATTATTACAACATCCAAATAACGCTCAAACTACGTCATTCCGGTAATGCATTTGAGCCGGAATCCAGGTGTTGTTTTTAAGCTTGAAAGTAAAAATCAAATGAAACACCTGGATCCCTGATAACAGATCTCAGGGATGACGGGCGGGTAGAGAAACACCTGGATCCCCGATAAAAGCATTCGAGGATGACGGGGAAGCAACGATCACTATTACGTCATTCCGGCAATGCTTTTGAGCCGGAATCCAGGTGTTGTTTTTAAGCTTGAAAGTAAAAGTGAAAGTCAAAGCCAAATCAAACACCTGGATCCCTGATAACAGATCTCAGGGATGACGGGCTATAGAGAAACACCTGGATCCCCGATAAAAGCATTCGAGGATGACGGGCGGGGAAGCAACGCTCACTATTACGTCATTCCG
>NZ_JBEOPN010000069.1:0-1643 GCF_040310085.1 Shewanella sp. S1-58-MNA-CIBAN-0166
CGGCGTTTTTCAAGACAGTTGTCGCCTAAATTGTTAAGCAGCTTCTTTATGTTGCTCTGGATTTAACGCCACAGCGCCTATTGGCTGCCAGTTTCGCTCTTCTTTTGACCATCGCTCTGGATGTTCATTTCTTTTTGTCTGATACAACGCTTTTCGCTTCGCCAGTATTCCAACATCAAGACCATCATGCCTTTGGTTTGGTGTCACAAACTTAATCCTGCTATGGCGATGCTCGTTGTTGTACCAACAAACAAATTCATTGACCCATTTACGTGCTGCTTCTAACGACTTAAAACCTTCACTAGGCCAACGTGGATGATACTTTACCGTTCTAAATAGCGATTCTGAGTACGGATTATCATTACTTACCCTTGGGCGGCTTCGTGAGGTCACAACGCCTAAATCGTACATCTTAGCTCGCATCGTCAGGCTCTTCATGGGCGCGCCATTATCTGAGTGCAACACAACGTCTTTCTTTAAGCATTTCTCTGACCAGACGGTGCGCTCTAGTAGTGCTGCTGCTTGCTCACCTGTTTCGTCGTAGTGAACTTCCCAACCGACGATTTTTCGACTGTAAATATCTTCAATCATGTACAGATAATAGTGTTTTCCTATCACCGTTGTAGGCAGGTAACTGATATCCCAACTCCACACTTCGTTCGCTTTTTTAGCCGTATAACTGGTTGGCTTTTTATGAACATTTCTCGGCTTAGCTTTGCCTCGGTGGTGCAGCATGTTTTTAGTATGTAATACACGGTAAAAACTCGACTCCGAAGCAATATACTCACCTCTATCGGCGAGTATCGGGACAATTTGGCTTGGTGGTAATGAGGCAAACTCTTCACTATTACACACATCAATCACGGCTTGTCTTTCAGCATGACTCAGTTTATTTCCAGGCTCTGGCCTCATTGCGGTTGGCCTTTTATCTGCGCTAATCTCACCGCCTATTCGCCAACGCTGTAAGGTTCTACTTGATAATCCAATCACGTCACAGGCCTTATCTTGTCTCGCGCCTGATGCTACTGCTGTACTGACCCACTGCGCGTGCTTCTGCCTATCGGTCAGCGAAATCAGTCTTCCTCTTTTTCCTTCCAATAGGCATCGAACTTTTTTCCGAGTACGAGTAAAGCAGCCGCTTCCGCTAACGCTTTATCCTTTCTACGTAACTCACGTTCTAGCTCGTTAATGCGTTTTTTGTCAGTCTTCTGTCCAGGTGTTGTCTTGGCTTTACTTGTCAGTGTTGTGCTTGTATTACCGGCAATGCAAGCTTGCTTCCATCCGTTGACTTGCTCAGGATATAACCCCTTAGCTCGGCAATATTCATTTAACTCAACTGCCGACAGAGAGGCTGTTTCCAATACCACTGAAAACTTTTCTTCACTTGACCATTTATCCGATGAACTGACTTTTGACACGTTTAACCCTGAGGTATTAAATTGCTTTTGCCAACTATACAGGGTTGAGAGATTAATGCCTTCTTGCTCTGCAAACTTACGAACCGACAAACCACTTTGACTAAACTTGTTTAATATAGCTTCTTTAAATTGACCGGAATGCCTTTGATAATTCACTTGCTGTAACTTACCGCTCCCTGTTTATTTGTAAATTAATTGAGGCGACAACTATCCTGACACAGGGGG
>NZ_JBEOPN010000070.1:0-1525 GCF_040310085.1 Shewanella sp. S1-58-MNA-CIBAN-0166
CGTCATCCTCGAATGTCTTTATCGGGGATCCAGGTGTTTCTTTTGATTTTTGTCTTGAATATTTAAACTCAACACCTGGATTCCGGCTCAAAAGCATTGACGGAACGACGTAGTAGGAAGCAATATCGGAACGACGCGATATTGGTTGTTACTGGACGAAGTAGTGGCTGCTGAATGCCCAATCCGCTCGTCTTCCCTGAGATCTGTTATCAGGGATCCAGGTGTTGTCTTTGTGCTTTTGCGTTTTCGCCGTCATCCTCGAATGTCTTTATCAGGGATCTAGGTGTTTTCTTTTGCTTTTGAGTTAGGTGTTTCTTTTACCTTTTAATTTTTTGCTATTAGCTCACGCTAAATAAGGATATCTATGAAAGTTGTTATTCCTGTTGCCGGTTTAGGCACTCGTATGTTGCCTGCAACTAAAGCCATCCCAAAAGAAATGCTGCCTTTAGTTGATAAACCGCTGATTCAGTACATTGTCGACGAATGTGTAAGTGCGGGGATTAAAGAGATTGTATTGGTAACGCATGCCAGTAAAAATGCTATTGAAAACCATTTTGATAAATCTTACGAGCTTGAATCTACTTTAGAGAAACGTGTAAAACGTCAGTTATTGCATGAAGTACAAGCCATTTGTCCTAAAAACGTCACCATTATGCATGTGCGTCAAGGTGAAGCTAAGGGCTTAGGACATGCGATTTTATGTGCTAAGCCGTGTATTGGTGATAATCCATTTGCGGTAGTGTTGCCTGACGTAATTTTAGATTCCTATTCTGCTGATCAACGTACCGAAAACTTAGCCTCGATGTTAATTCGCTATCGTGAATCTCATGCCAGTCAAATTATGGTTGCGCCAGTTCCGGATGATCAAGTCAATAAGTACGGAATTGCTGATTGCCGAGGCGAAATCATAAATCCGGGTGATTCGACTAAAATCTTTAAAATGGTTGAAAAGCCAGAAGTTGGACAAGCCCCGTCTAACTTAGCCGTAGTTGGCCGCTACGTATTGTCTGAAAAGATATGGGACTTACTAGCAAAAACACTTCCTGGTGCAGGCGATGAAATTCAGTTAACCGATGCCATTGATATGCTAATTGAGTCTGATACCGTTGAAGCCTTTAATATGACCGGTAAATCACACGACTGTGGCGACAAGCTAGGTTACATGAAAGCTTTTGTTGAATACGGTTTACGTGACCCTAAATTGGGTAATGACTTTAAGAAAGATCTTGCAGGCTTATTAGAAGAGTACCGTTAATTTGAGGATTGAAACCATAATTAGGATCCACGAATGTATCTATACCATTATCCCCTATTGGGGATAAATCTCTTCAATTCACCGTGTTATCTTAAGGCAAGTTTACCTCATATCGGTATACAGTTTCATTAAGCCATAACAAAGTAATACCGAAACGGATCTAGGTATTACTTTATTGTCCCTCTTTGCTGTAACCCCCTGTGTCAGGATAGTTGTCGCCTCAATTAATTTACAAATAAACAGGGAGCGGTAAGTTACAGCAAGTGAATT
>NZ_JBEOPN010000072.1:0-1420 GCF_040310085.1 Shewanella sp. S1-58-MNA-CIBAN-0166
CAATGCCGATCGTTTAAGGGCACTTGACCGATCTTGCAGATGAAAGATAATCCCTACCAGTATTCTGGTGGGGATTTTTTATGTTTGAGCAAGAGCTTGAATTAGTTCATGAGTCTGTTGAAGAAAGTGGGTCTTATGGTTCTGTAATGGAGGCTATTGATTCTGAGTGGATCGAACAATCACTCCTTTCAGCTAACAAGGCGAGTATCCGTAATCGCCGTCTGCCTGCGCAGCAGGCAGTCTGGCTAGTGCTTTGGATGGGATTAATACGTAACCAGTCCATCAAAGAAGTCTGTAGCTCGATGGATATAGCACTTCAATCTGGAGACTCCACCTGGTCTCGTGTAGCACCGAGTGTATTGACGGATTGCCGACGACGCTTAGGTGAAGCCCCAATGTCTTACTTATTTAAATCCACTATATCAGCCTGGCTTGAGCAAGCGTTAGGGGACCAAAATACACTAGGGCTTACCACTCTTGCCGTTGATGGAACGGTGTTTCGTTGCCAAGACTCTGAAGAAAATGCCAATGAGTTTGGTTTTATTTCAAAAACACACAAACCCTATCCTCAACTTCGATTAGTCAGCCTTATATCTACTGAAACCAGAATGGTATTAGGTGCTGCCTTTGATGGTTGTCACGTAGGAGAGATCACACTCGCACAGCGTTTAGTTCAAGATACACCTGATAACTCCTTAACCCTATTTGACCGTTGTTATTTCTCTGCTGACTTATTAGTCAATTGGCAAAGCTCTGGAGTACAGCGACATTGGCTGACACCCGTAAAGTCAAAAATGCGTTACGAGGTGGTCGAAGAGTTTGCGAATAATGATTTGCTCATTGATATGCCAGTCTCTCCCCAAGCGAGAAAGAAAAACCCCGAGCTTCCCGAAACATGGCGTGCCCGTTTTATTGCTTATCAAGAGCCAAAAGGTGAAATAAAAGGCTTCGTCACCTCATTGGTTGATCCCGTTAAGTATCCGCTGGACAAGCTACTTAATATCTACTGGCAACGCTGGGAAATAGAAGAAGGATATGGCGAACTTAAGCAAACCCAGCTACAAAGCAAGGTGACGTTACGAAGCAAATTTGTTGAAGGTGTTAAGCAAGAATTGTGGGGAGTGCTTATCGCTTATAATCTGGTTCGTTTAGAAATGACAGCGATAGCAAAGGAAGCTAAAGTTGCGCCAACCCGTATCAGTTTTACCGCGGCAATAAGCTTGATAGATACACAATTAAGGTGGCTTGCTTTATCACCAGATGGAAAGCTGCCAGCGAAACTTAAGCAAATGCGAGCCGATATAAAACACTTTATCCTTCCAGATAAAAGAAAGCACCGAACGTATCCACGCTCAGTGCTCTATATACCTAGCCGTTATCCACTTAAATATAAACAGTAATGCTTATCCGAATAGCATTA
>NZ_JBEOPN010000074.1:0-876 GCF_040310085.1 Shewanella sp. S1-58-MNA-CIBAN-0166
CGCACCCAAATCAGCTCGATTACTATCAATCATCGCAATAGCACCGTCAATAATATCGATTGCCAATTGCGAACCCGCTACGTCAGAAATATCCACTGAATCAATCGTCTTTAAAGTTGATGTTTTTACCGCGTCCGAAACAGTTGTAGCTGCTGAACCCGAGGTTGTAAACTCTTTTGACGAACTAAACGATACCGTCCCATTAATATTACCACCGGAGGTAGCATCATAGGGCACAGGGGTAGTGACGGTTGTGCCATCAATAACCGCTGCTAACGTCAAAGTAGGGCTAGCACCACCAGTATAGGCGCCAGCAGTAAATGCCATGTCACCACCATCTTTATTGGTAATTTGCAATTTACTGTCGACCATCGCAGCGCTAACGCCAGTGGTCGATGAATTTTGGTTAATTTGGCTAATAATACTATCGTTATCCGTCGCACCGGTTACTGTCGCACCTCCGATAGTGAAGCTTAAGCCCGTAGCACCATTAAAAGTAGCAGTCAACTCGGCAACGTTTGTAGCGGTAGCATTAACACCTGCACTGCTTGCGTTTACCAATGCCGCTATTGACTTGGCGTCATCATTAGCACCAATTGATATATCAACCGTATCCGAACTAGCCGTGTCCGTAAAGGTTAGCGTTGACGTTGCGTACGCAAGAGTCCCGTCATCTACTCGGCCAGCTGTAGTACCAAGAGTTGCAGCTATCTGTTCACCACCAATATATTTAGCACCTACATTATTCAATGACATAGAAATAGTTTCGTTAGCTTCGGAGCCAACCTGGAAAGACTGACTACCAAAAGTACCATCCAATAATTTTTTACCACCAAATGAAGTGGTATCTGCAATACGGGTTAACTCCTCTTGCAG
>NZ_JBEOPN010000075.1:0-761 GCF_040310085.1 Shewanella sp. S1-58-MNA-CIBAN-0166
AGTCACTCTCAGGTGTTCGGGCTTGTTCAACACTTGGGATAAGGACGCGGCTTCGCGCGGCCTATCCTTATTTGTTATGCCTTTGTCTCGATATCTACAAAAACTTTATCTATCATTTCCTTGGCTTTTTTTGCATTACTTACAACACGTTCCTGATAGTCGGTTGAATTTGTAGCAATACCTAATTCATTTCGAATACAAATTAATAATGGGGCTTGGAGTAATTGAATCTTAGCTAGCTCTTCCATTAAAAAGTTAGTAAATTCTTTAGTTTGTAAGTTTATGTTATCCCAAGATGTATTATTTTCAGAGCTTAATTTAGATGAATTTTTTTGAGCAAATTCGAAAGAATTTTGTAACATTTTAAATTTTTTATCATCAGGTTTCCCTGATTCATTTATTTGAGTCATTTCAGCTAGAATTCGCTTAATTTCGATTTGTGCTTCTCTATATAAATTATCGTTAAATTTAATATTATTATGCAGAGTATTAATTGGCATGACGCGTACAGTAAGATCTAGAAACAACTGCATATAACCCATTACCAATTCGGATAATGCTTCTGCGGTATCATTTTCTGCGACTAATTCCAGTTTTGCAGCTGATTGTAAAAAACCTTGAATGCCTGTTGCAATATTTGTATTCACAATATCAGCTTGTGGCAAACTTCCTAAATAGCTATTCGCCCCCTGTGTCAGGATAGTTGTCGCCTCAATTAATTTACAAATAAACAGGGAGCGGTAAGTTACAGCAAGTGAATT
>NZ_JBEOPN010000076.1:0-712 GCF_040310085.1 Shewanella sp. S1-58-MNA-CIBAN-0166
GTGACATTTCAACTGACGATATTCTCAATGTTGCGTAAGTTAAATTACATGCCATAGGTGGATTCGATTTATCTGCATAACGCTTTAAATATGGGGCGCGTGCTGTTTGCGCGTCCCAGCCCAGCTTGCTGGGCGAACATAATTGACTTGTTAGCTTTAAACACACTTAGCAATTGTAGATAAAGCATCTTTCCAACCCGCTCCAGAATCAAAGTTTTCCACCAAACCATCTTTAGTGCTTTGACCAGTAAATGCCCCCATACCATGTTGAATCATATAGGTTGGCTTATAAGCTGGCGCTCCTAATTTTGTTAGGCTTTTACAAATAGCAGTATTGTCAGAATTTATGTTAGTAAGCGCCGCTTGCAATTTATCCAAGACTTCTTGTGGTTGCGCAGCAAATAAATTCATACGCAGCACACTAATCGCTTGATGTGCAGTTATATCGGATACACGTTTAGTGTCAAAAAAGCCATAAGACATACCAGCAAAATATAGCTCGGCAGCATTCGAGTAGTTGTTTTTGATCAAGCAGGCATTCAGTCCAGTAAATATATCGACTGGGTTCTGCTTATTCGATAACCCGCCTACAGATACACATCCAACAGGATTGGGAGATTCTAAATTCCCAGCCGTCTCATAGTTTGTGACATTACTTGTAGGTGTGGAATTGCAGGCTGACAGTAGCAAAGCTAAGACGGTTGCCAATATT
>NZ_JBEOPN010000077.1:0-685 GCF_040310085.1 Shewanella sp. S1-58-MNA-CIBAN-0166
TGATAAGATCACAGAAGTTATTGGTATTAGTCCGACATTGATAAGGAGAATTGAGCCAGATTCAAAATACAGACATAGACGTGAGTTCAATTATTGGGCTTTTTCTACAAAAGAATTATCTAATTCAACTGACAATAAAGAACACATAGACATTATTCTTAATAAACTTTACGGTAAGCAAGAACAAATGGATTCCTTGGTTAAGTTGAAATGCTCAGTAGATATATTTTGTTTTTGGAATTCAACAGGACAAGGTGGTCCGTCAATGGATGTTAATTTAATGAGAAAATTAGTGCAGTTTGGTCTTAACATCAGTTGGGACATGTATTTCGACGACGAATCTGCATAACACATATGAGCCTTCCGCCAGTCAATAGGCGAGCCCTTTTGCTACGGGAAGGTATTTGACTGCTTTTGCAGTCAAATACCTTTAGTATCCAAGATGGTCAATCAACAAATTCATCTACTTCGTCTGTCATTTAGCTGTCAAATCATCGTGCTTTTAGCAACAACAGCATGCAAACACTTATAGAGGCTCTCTTAGTGCGATTTCTTTAAAAATAAAGAATGCTGCCTGACACTTTTCATTCCTTTGACATGTCAGGGGCACTACGACTAAATGGATTTCGGAGTAAGAGCGGCGCAGGAGGCTAAAGCCGAGACATTTATCGGTTAACCCTAAGAT
>NZ_JBEOPN010000078.1:0-662 GCF_040310085.1 Shewanella sp. S1-58-MNA-CIBAN-0166
AATTCACTAGAAATCTTCAATAGAGCCCAACTTACTAAAACCTGAATCATCACAAAGCCAATATTCTTTTGTACCAATTTTTTGTATTGTTACTGATGTTTCTTTAATAATCATATTAAGTTCTTCGCTGTAGTAGTCACTCACTATGACTTCACTATCGTCGTATGTGAAAGTCATACTGTGCTCTGTAACTAAAGAACGGTGGTAGCTCGATTTACTCACATCACTAATTAGCGCTGCATTAGCAAGCTTTGAACTCTCAATATTAAATTGCTCTAATTTAAACGTGTTATCCATTTTACTAATAACAACATCAATCGATTTGGGCTGATCAGCGTGGCATTTAAATATAATCTCTGCCACATCACGCTGAGAGGCGCTACACGATGCAACTAAAAATAAGGATAAAACCCACAAAGCGTTAGAGAGTTTACTTTTTGTCATATTTTTCAAATGCCTTCTGTAATTTAATATCATACTTATTCTGTTCGTACTGCGAACCGTTATAACCTTTAGCAAATGAAGCCCAGTCTAGCGTTATTAGGTACTTTTCTAGGCCTTTATTCTTTACAAAGCTAACGAAAGCATCAAGCTGTTTTCTTTCTGAGCTGAACATTGCTTTAACAAATGCTTCTACGCTAGTAAAACCTGACTCACTATAA
>NZ_JBEOPN010000079.1:0-643 GCF_040310085.1 Shewanella sp. S1-58-MNA-CIBAN-0166
CTGAGTAAGCAGCAGATTCTGTCACAGGCTTCATCTGCAATGTTGGCGCAAGCGAATCAGTTACCACAGGTTGCATTATCACTACTTGGTTAATCATTAGCCATTAGCCATTAGCCATTAGTCGATATAGTAAACCCCGCCACTTATTCAAGTGACGGGTTTTTTATTTGTAGGTTATGTATTGAAAATAAGAGTTTATTGCGTTTCTAATGTATAAATTTTGTATTGTGTAAAAAAAAACTAAAGTTCCTCGTAACCATGCCGTTACCTTAATTGTAACCAATATGATTCGCCTGGCTTAATACAGACAGGCAATGTCTACAGTCAGGAATACGAGGAATTAAATCATGGCTATTTCAGTAAACACTAACGTAACGTCAATGAAAGCACAGGGCAACCTAAACAAAGCACAAAGCAATACTGCTACCTCTATGGAGCGTTTAGCTTCAGGTCTTCGCATTAACAGTGCAAAAGATGATGCTGCTGGCTTACAAATTTCAAACCGTATGACCAGTCAAATTAACGGTATTGGCGTCGCTATGCGTAACGCTAACGATGGTATCTCAATTGCTCAAACCGCTGAAGGTGCAATGAGTGAGTCTACTAATATTTTGCAACGTATGCGTGACTTGTCTTTGCAGTC
>NZ_JBEOPN010000080.1:0-641 GCF_040310085.1 Shewanella sp. S1-58-MNA-CIBAN-0166
GAACCGCTCCCACTGCTTGTACGTATACGGTTTCAGGTTCTATTTCACTCCCCTCACAGGGGTTCTTTTCGCCTTTCCCTCACGGTACTGGTTCACTATCGGTCAGTCAGGAGTATTTAGCCTTGGAGGATGGTCCCCCCATATTCAAACAGGATGTCACGTGTCCCGCCTTACTCGTTTTCATCTATGGTTAGTTTTCATGTACGGGGCTATCACCCTGTGCCGCTGTGCTTTCCAACACATTCCACTAACACCCCATAGACTTAAGGGCTAATCCCCGTTCGCTCGCCGCTACTAGGGGAATCTCGGTTGATTTCTTTTCCTCCGGGTACTTAGATGTTTCAGTTCCCCGGGTTTGCCTCACTACACTATGTATTCATGTAGTGATAACAGCTTATGCTGCTGGGTTTCCCCATTCGGATATCGTTAGCTCAAATGCTTATTACTAGCTCGCCAACGCTTTTCGCAAGTTATTACGTCCTTCATCGCCTCTGACTGCCAAGGCATCCACCGTATACGCTTGGTCACTTAACCATACAACCCAAATGAGTTTCACTTGCGTGAACATCTGGGCCATATCATGACCAGCTGGTTTTTACTTGTCTCACCTCCGACCAGGAAGTGGACTCGCCTTAGTTTTT
>NZ_JBEOPN010000081.1:0-625 GCF_040310085.1 Shewanella sp. S1-58-MNA-CIBAN-0166
GAAATGCACCCGTAGCTTCGGTGGTATGTTTAGCCCCGTTAAATCTTCCGCGCAGGCCGACTCGACTAGTGAGCTATTACGCTTTCTTTAAATGATGGCTGCTTCTAAGCCAACATCCTAGCTGTCTAAGCCTTCCCACATCGTTTCCCACTTAACATACACTTTGGGACCTTAGCTGACGGTCTGGGTTGTTTCCCTTTTGACAACGGACGTTAGCACCCGCTGTCTGTCTCCCGAGTAGTACTCATTGGTATTCGGAGTTTGCAAAGGGTTGGTAAGTCGGGATGACCCCCTAGCCTTAACAGTGCTCTACCCCCAATGGTATTCGCTCGAGGCGCTACCTAAATAGCTTTCGAGGAGAACCAGATATCTCCGAGTTTGATTGGCCTTTCACCCCCAGCCACAAGTCATCCGCTCATTTTTCAACATAAGTCGGTTCGGTCCTCCAGTTGATGTTACTCAACCTTCAACCTGCCCATGGCTAGATCACTCGGTTTCGGGTCTACACCTTGCAACTAAACGCGCAGTTAACACTCGGTTTCCCTACGGCTCCGCTATTCGCTTAACCTCGCTACAAAATGTAAGTCGCTGACCCATTATACAAAAGGTACGCAGTCACGGTCTC
>NZ_JBEOPN010000082.1:0-608 GCF_040310085.1 Shewanella sp. S1-58-MNA-CIBAN-0166
TGTCCCACCAAAGCAAAAACTGGCACTAGTGGCCTAAGTCTCTACTTTTGATCTCAGCTAAAAATGGGGAGATTACCTATTGACTCTTTATTTCGATCAACAATGAATCCTCAAGATGGTGCTAAAAAAGTCATAATAAAATTTGGGCGCAGCGCTGCAAAACATTGGTTTAGTCATGCAACAGCTAAAGACTTAATGCAAATAAAAATCTATGACAGAGTGAGAGAACAATTATCATACAGCTTCGGTCGTGTTTTAGTGTTGTATTTAAATGGAATAGCAAAAACAAACAGTCGACATTTTGGTGTTTTAGCTTTTAACCTAAATAACAAAGTTATATGGAGTTAAAATGAAACTTAAGTTACTAATTGGATGCGCTTTTACTATTATTATTATGTATTCATTAGGTGCTATTTATTCTCTTGAAAATAGCCGTGTTGAAGATGTTGTATTATGCAGTGTCGAAGATAATACGCATTACATACCAAATTCGTTCTGTGAATTTTATTTGTTTAATTTTAGATTAACGAAACCGGCGTTTTTCAAGACAGTTGTCGCCTAAATTGTTAAGCAGCTTCTTTATGTTGCTCTGGATTTAACGCCACAGC
>NZ_JBEOPN010000083.1:0-590 GCF_040310085.1 Shewanella sp. S1-58-MNA-CIBAN-0166
TCTTTACCGGGAAATACATGCCGAGGATGGCGATGGGTTTGCCAGTAATACCGAAGCGCTAACAATGTGCGTTGTGGTAAAGGTACTAGCCTATCCTTGCCGCCTTTGGCGTCACGAACATGCACCTGCATCAACGCTGAATCGATATCGCCAACCTGTAATGAAATTGCTTCACCGAGGCGCAACCCCATACTGTATAAGGTTAAAAAGCACACTTGATATCGCAGCTTATGGGTGAGGCTAATGACGATTGAGACTTCGGCAGGGGTTAGAATATCCGGTAGGCGTTTGACCTGCGGCGGCTTAACAATGTTGAGCCACTCCCAAGATTGATTAAGGACATACCGGTAGAAAAACTGTAATCCATTGCGGTCGAGTTTTACGGTACTCCAGGAGTGAGAGGCAATTAAATCAGCAAAATAACGCTTTAAGTCATCGGTTGAAAGGTTATCAGGGCAACAGTCAAAATAAGCGCTAATGCGCCTAATGGCGCGACTGTACGCATCGATAGTCGCAGGCCGCTTGCCTTGCAGAGTTAAATTGGTAAGATGTTGTTCATAAAGAAAATCAAAGCGTTGTTGTTCATGAGA
>NZ_JBEOPN010000084.1:0-575 GCF_040310085.1 Shewanella sp. S1-58-MNA-CIBAN-0166
TCTGTCACGTCTGCAATAGATGGTTCTTCTGGATTAGCTTTGCAGCAACAAGGAAATTTTCGAGCGGCAATTCTTGATTTAATGTTGCCTGATATTGATGGTTTGGAAGTATGCCGAACACTCAGGGCAACCGAAGCCATTCCCATTTTAATGCTCACTGCAAAGGGCGACCCGCTTGATCGTGTGTTGGGGTTAGAAATGGGGGCTGACGATTATTTGCCCAAACCATTTGAACCGCGAGAATTGCTCGCTCGGCTACGTGCCATATTGCGCCGAGGTACACATTCGCAAACCGTCAATGTCGTTCGCTTTGGCGCACTAGAAGTCGACAAGGATGCTATGGAGGCACGGATAGACGGCAAACGCTGCGACCTTACCTCCTATCAGTTCCAACTTCTTTCGATACTTGCAGACGGCGTAGGGCGAGTATTAACCCGCGACCAACTCATGAATGGACTTCAAGGGTCAGATTTGGAAGCCTTCGACCGTTCTATCGACGTGCATATATCTAGGTTACGCGCCGAGATTGAAACCGACCCTAAACAGCCTCGTCGTGTTATTACTGTGCGCGGTGT
>NZ_JBEOPN010000085.1:0-574 GCF_040310085.1 Shewanella sp. S1-58-MNA-CIBAN-0166
AGCTGGCCTGCTATCGTTCTTGCCCCTGCAGAGCCACGACTATCACGGTGGATTGCAATCGCTTGCTGGCGCAGTTTTCCTAGTTCAGGCTTCACTAATCCACGATGTTTGAGATGATAATGGTAGCTGCTTCGCGGTATTTCAAATAAATGGCAAAGCTGTTTGACGATGTTCTGCTCTCTCGATAACGATTCAATTAACGCTATCGTTTGATGTTGTCTTGCATTAAGAGAGCGGTAGCCTTTTTTAGGATGTCTTTCTCCCATTCAATCTTCTTAATTTGCGCTTCAAGCTCTTGAATTCGTTTTTGCTCAGGAGTGATGGCATGAGATGATGGGGTAATACCTTCAAATTCTTGCCTAAGTTGAGTCACCCAACGTCTAATCGCTGTTGGACCTGCCCCCGTAGCCTTGGAAGCTTCACTCGTAGTGTAACCTTGTTTAATAACGAGGTTTGCAGCATCTATTTTAAATTCTGTTGAGTAAGTTGGTTGAGTTTTCATTACTTTTTTACACCGTTTTATCTTAAAGGAAGTTTACCTCAATCGGTGTACAGATTCATTAAGCCACAATAC
>NZ_JBEOPN010000086.1:0-562 GCF_040310085.1 Shewanella sp. S1-58-MNA-CIBAN-0166
AAATAACAACATCAATGCGCCATGCCATTAATGCCATGCTGAGTTGCCGCGCCTATTCCCAAAGAACAAGCCACTGGACTTGTCAGAGTTGCACGCATACAGCTGATTTTCCTCTGTCATGTGGTCATCGCAGTTGCCCGCAATGTCAGTACAACACCACGGCAGACTGGCTCACTAAGCAGCAAGCCAAGTTACTGCCCGTCGACTATTTTATGGTGACTTTTACATTGCCATTTGAGCTACGTGTTGTGGCTAAACATCAACCGGAACAGCTATATAAAGCCATGTTCTCCGTCGCTGCCAGTGTGCTCAAAGGCTTTGCGCTTAACTCATCCAAGCTTGCCGGTGATATTGGTTTTACCGGCGTACTGCATACTCACAGCAGACGGCGTGATTTGCACCCACATATTCACTTCATTATTCCAGCAGGCAGCTTCAACAAGACCCAACAGCATTGGAAAAAGAACAAGGGTAAATACCTGTTTAACGCCTTTAACCTCGCCAACGTCTGGCGCGCACGTTTGCTGGAACATCTAGCAACACTGAATCTCACACTGCCAAC
>NZ_JBEOPN010000087.1:0-559 GCF_040310085.1 Shewanella sp. S1-58-MNA-CIBAN-0166
CCTAATTTGTTAAAGCGGCAGTTTAACGTTGAAGCAATAAATCAGGTTTGGTGTGGTGACGTGACCTATGTTTGGTCTGGAACCAAATGGCTCTATTTAGCGGTGGTAATGGATTTATACGCGAGAAAGATTGTGGGTTGGGCATGCTCTGACAGTCCGAATACTGATTTGACTTGTGCAGCATTAAGAATGGCATTTGAAAGCCGTGGGCGTCCAAGAAACGTAGTGTTTCACTCTGATCAGGGTTGTCACTACAGTAGCCTTCAGTATCGACAAATGCTTTGGAAATATCAGATAACTCAAAGCATGAGCCGACGAGGAAACTGCTGGGATAATGCGGTAATGGAACGTTTTTTTAGAAGCTTTAAAACAGAATGGATGCCTAAGTATGGCTACAACAGTTTTGATGAAGCAAAGCATGATGTGCTGAATTATATATTGAAGCACTACAATATAAAACGGGGTCATAGTTATAACAATTATATGACGCCAACAGCAGCCGAAATGGCAGCGTAAAGACGCAACTCCTGTTGGTGTACAGATTTAGTTGACCACATCA
>NZ_JBEOPN010000088.1:0-547 GCF_040310085.1 Shewanella sp. S1-58-MNA-CIBAN-0166
CGAAGTATGGTTACAACAATTTTGATGAAGCGAAGCTGGATGCGTTGAATTACATACTAAAGCACTACAATACAAAAAGTGGTCATAGTTTTAACGACTATCTGACTACATCAATAGCCGAAATGGCAGCGTAAACACGTGCCCCTGTTTGGAGTACAAAATTAATTGACCAGATCAATTCTTGATTATCCCCGAAGGTGACGCGTGTGTATATCGTTTGCACTATGATGGATGCTATCAATCACCATACTCTCAAATTTTGGACAAAAAAAGCCCGCTACATCATAGCGGGCTTTTTCGCGACTTTTGCAAGTCAATTAGGCGCCTAGAAATGACCTACTCTTTTATCCCCGAAGGGGACGCATGGGCATATTGGCCACACTGCTTAAGGCTTATTTCTGAGGACTTGTTTTGCCAATAACAAACTCTACACTATAAATTGCAGACGTAAAAAAGCCCGTTACGTTAGCAACGGGCTTATCACTACTCTTTCGAGTCAATTAGGCGCCTGGAAATGACCTACTCTCGCATGGGGAGACCCCAAACT
>NZ_JBEOPN010000089.1:0-506 GCF_040310085.1 Shewanella sp. S1-58-MNA-CIBAN-0166
CCACAACGCACATTGTTAGCGCTTCGGTATTACTGGCAAACCCATCGCCATCCTCGGCATGTATTTCCCGGTAAAGATGGCAAGCCAGACTCGCTGATGGACCGCGGTGGTATTCAAAAGGCCATGAAAAAAGTGATTTCTGAGTGCAACATTCACAAATCTATCAGTCCACATAATTTACGTCACAGCTATGCGACTCATTTGCTAGAGCAAGGATTAGATTTACGCTCAGTACAACACTTGCTCGGTCACAACAGCCTAAACACCACAGCAAGGTATACACGTCTCACTCATATTACCCGTAAAAACACGGCCTTGTCGGTTAACCAGCTCACTAATAATTTGGTGTTGAAGTGGGAGTGCGAGATATGAAGTTTATCGATATTTTACGTGACCATCTTGATGCGTTTAATCAAGCTTATGATGGCCAAATAACAACATCAATGCGCCATGCCATTAATGCCATGCTGAGTTGCCGCGCCTATTCCCAAAGAACAAGCCACTGG
>NZ_JBEOPN010000090.1:0-488 GCF_040310085.1 Shewanella sp. S1-58-MNA-CIBAN-0166
TCCTGGAAGCATGGCATCAACTACTTCATCACCTTAGTGACTCGTCATCAGCTCTCAGCCTGTACATTAAAGTACGAATTCCCGGATTTGCCTAAGAATTCAACCTACCACCTTAAACGCGGACTACCAACGCCGCGCTAGCCTAGCCTTCTCCGTCTCTCCATCGCAGTTAGCGGAAGTACAGAAATATTAATCTGTTTCCCATCGATTACGCCTTTCGGCCTCACCTTAGGGGTCGACTCACCCTGCCCCGATTAACGTTGGACAGGAACCCTTGGTCTTCCGGCGAGGGAGTTTTTCACTCCCTTTATCGTTACTCATGTCAGCATTCGCACTTCTGATACGTCCAGTGTGGGTTACCCCTTCACCTTCAACCGCTTACAGAACGCTCCTCTACCGCGCATCTCTAATGAAATGCACCCGTAGCTTCGGTGGTATGTTTAGCCCCGTTAAATCTTCCGCGCAGGCCGACTCGACTAGTGAGCTAT
>NZ_JBEOPN010000091.1:0-469 GCF_040310085.1 Shewanella sp. S1-58-MNA-CIBAN-0166
CAGCAAGTTGATAACGCACAGCAACAAACATTCTAATAAAAATAAGCGCAAACTATCTTGCATCCTTGCCGCTTTATTGCTCTACCGTTAGCCGTTAAGGAAGGCAGCTAACATAACAGTTCAGGCGTTATTGGGTCCCCAGACTCTATAATCCAATAATGTCATTTTTATTAAGGTGTTTTACGGAACTAAATATCAAAACCGTTTTGGCAAGGATGTTTGACCGTGTTAACAACTCGTCCCCCAGCAAGTTGATAACGCACAGCAACAAACATTCTAATAAAAATAAGCGCAAACTATCTTGCATCCTTGCCGCTTTATCGCTCTACCGTTAGTAGTCAAGAAGACAGCTAACACAACAGTTCAGGCGTTATTGGGTCCCCAGACTCTATTAATCCAATAACGTCATTTTTATTAAGGTGTTTTACGGATCTAAATATCAAAACCGTTTTGGCAAGGATGTTTGACC
>NZ_JBEOPN010000092.1:0-434 GCF_040310085.1 Shewanella sp. S1-58-MNA-CIBAN-0166
GCGCTAAGAAAGGTAAAAAAACCTTTATTTTGCATGACGGCCCTCCGTATGCAAATGGCGATATCCATTTAGGCCACTCAGTTAATAAAATATTAAAAGATATTATTGTTAAGTCTAAAACATTATCTGACTTTGATTCACCATTAGTTCCAGGTTGGGATTGTCATGGTTTACCAATCGAGTTAATGGTTGAGAAAAAAGTAGGCAAGCCGGGTGTAAAAGTTACTGCGAGTGAGTTTCGTGAAAAATGCCGTGCATACGCTAAAAAACAAGTTGAAGGTCAAAAAGTTGATTTTAAACGTTTAGGCGTATTTGCAGATTGGGATAAGCCATATTTAACAATGAACTTTGACTTTGAAGCGAATGCAATTCGTGTGCTTGGTCGAATTATTGAAAAAGGTCATTTGCATAAAGGCGCCAAGCCTGTGCATTGG
>NZ_JBEOPN010000093.1:0-414 GCF_040310085.1 Shewanella sp. S1-58-MNA-CIBAN-0166
TTTTAGCACTTGCTGCATCGCTTGAGCACCTAAGCGTAACGACGGGTAACAACAAGGCACAAGTACTTGCTGACACCCTAGATAAAGCAACTGGTACTTTCCTTGCAGAAAACAAGTCGCCTTCACGTAAAGTAAAAGAAATTGATAACCGTGGTTCTCATTTCTTCCTATCTTTATTCTGGGCACAAGAACTTGCTAAGCAAAATGATGACAGTGAACTTAAAGCACAGTTTACTCAAATCGCTAGTGACCTTGAGTCTAATAAAGAGCAAATCGTAAGTGAGCTTAACGATGCGCAAGGCCCTGCAGTTGATTTAGGCGGTTACTTCCAGCCTAGCGATGATGCAGCCTTTAAAGCGATGCGTCCAAGCACTACATTTAATGATATTCTTGCTAAATTAGTATAAATACCGG
>NZ_JBEOPN010000094.1:0-394 GCF_040310085.1 Shewanella sp. S1-58-MNA-CIBAN-0166
CTGTTGGCTGACTTCTTATGGTACAAAAATAGCTGCACAATGGCACGACAGTTGTGGGCATTAGTTCCAAAAAGCGACTGTAACTGAGCAAATGTGGAAAATCAGATTTAAAGAATCGAGCAAGATAACCAGTATAAAAGTTCTTGAAGTCACGGTGGTGGGATGTATGGAAGAGTATGATAATGGTCATTATTTCGCTCATGTCCATTCGATTTGAGCGCTGACGTTTTCGTGTGCCGTCAGTCAGGCATTGTGTTTTCCATTGCGGAATGAATACAGCACAAAAATCATCGACATCACAAAATATATCCACTAAATTATTCATACGCCCTCTGCATGATTAAATCCTTCTTGGTCGAAAGATCTGATCGTAAAGAGGGCGTTTAGTTCAATT
>NZ_JBEOPN010000095.1:0-392 GCF_040310085.1 Shewanella sp. S1-58-MNA-CIBAN-0166
ATAGTAAATGTAGGATGATATTAATCAATAACTTAAAAGGGCGACTTTAATTTTTTTTGCCCTTCAATAAGCTGTTATGCCTCACGTAAACTGGAGTGTTTTGTGTCTGAATTTGTTTTAAACATACCAATAGTTATTTTTTCTGTAGCTTTAGGTTCATTAATTTCTTTTGTTGGAGTTATGATTTCAAATAAAAGTAATAATGAGCGATTTAAAGCACAGCTCTTACATGATGAAAGAGAAAGAGAGTTAGAGAGAAAGTCCTCATTGAGAAAGGATGTCTATCTTTTAGCTGTTGAGGAGTTAGTTAAAGCGAACGGCGTTTTTCAAGACAGTTGTCGCCTAAATTGTTAAGCAGCTTCTTTATGTTGCTCTGGATTTAACGCCACAGC
>NZ_JBEOPN010000096.1:0-385 GCF_040310085.1 Shewanella sp. S1-58-MNA-CIBAN-0166
TGGGTCTGTAGCTCAGCTGGTTAGAGCGCACCCCTGATAAGGGTGAGGTCGGTGGTTCAAGTCCACTCTGACCCACCAATCTTTCCTACTCTGCGTTGGATGATAACTCGTTTAGTCAACTAAACGTCGCTATCAACCGCCTTGATTAGAAACGATTGGCAAGCCAATTTTTTTGGTAAGACCTTCATAGAAGGTAAACGTAAAATCTCAACTGCATGTAAATGGGGCTATAGCTCAGCTGGGAGAGCGCCTGCCTTGCACGCAGGAGGTCTGCGGTTCGATCCCGCATAGCTCCACCATTTACACTTATCATGACGATAAGCATATGCATAGGTTAGAGATGCCAAAGATAAACGAAATTTTATCTTTGGCTTTTTTAAGCCCG
>NZ_JBEOPN010000097.1:0-381 GCF_040310085.1 Shewanella sp. S1-58-MNA-CIBAN-0166
AGTAAAAGTGAAAGTCAAAGCCAAATGAAAAACCTGGATCCCTGATAACAGATCTCAGGGATGACGGGCGGGTGGAGCCAAACTACTGCATTTCAAATAACGCTCACTATTACGTCATTCCGGCAATGCTCTTGAGCCGGAATCCAGGTGTTGTTTTTAAGCTTGAAAGTAAAAATCAAATCAAACACCTGGATCCCTGATAACAGATCTCAGGGATGACGGGCGAGGAAGCAACGATCACTATTACGTCATTCCGGTAATGCTTTTGAGCCGGAATCCAGGTGTTGTTTTTAAGCTTGAAACCTAAAAATCAAATGAAACACCTGGATCCCTGATAACAGATCTCAGGGATGACGGGCGGGTGGAGCCAAACTACTGCAT
>NZ_JBEOPN010000098.1:0-372 GCF_040310085.1 Shewanella sp. S1-58-MNA-CIBAN-0166
TGGCTCTATTTAGCCGTGGTAATGGATTTGTATGCGAGAAAAGTGGTGGGTTGGGCTTGCTCTGACAGCCCGAATACCGATTTGACTTGTGCAGCATTAAGAATGGCATTTGAAAGTCGTGGACGGCCCCAAAACCTGATGTTTCATTCTGACCAGGGTTGCCATTACAGTAGTCTTCAATATCGACAAATGCTGTGGAAATATCAAATAACGCAGAGTATGAGTCGACGAGGAAACTGCTGGGATAACGCGGTAATGGAACGTTTTTTTAGAAGTTTTAAAACAGAATGGATGCCGAAGTATGGTTACAACAATTTTGATGAAGCGAAGCTGGATGCGTTGAATTACATACTAAAGCACTACAATACAAAA
>NZ_JBEOPN010000099.1:0-365 GCF_040310085.1 Shewanella sp. S1-58-MNA-CIBAN-0166
TCTAGCAACACTGAATCTCACACTGCCAACCTCACTGCCCAAAAAGTGGGTGGTAGACTGCCAGCATGTAGGCAAAGGCTTGCCTGCACTGCAGTATCTATCACGCTATTTGTATCGTGGCGTACTGGCTGACAAAAACATCAAAAGTCATGTCGATGACAATGTGAGTTTCGAGTATGAAGACAGCCAAACAAAGTCAACAAAAGTCCGTACTTTACCCGCCATAGAATTTCTCTGGTTAATACTGCAACACGTATTACCGAAGGGATTAAGACGAGTGAGAGACTATGGATTACTCAGAGGCAACGCCAACAAGCTCAGACTACAAATACAGCTTATGCTGGCGGTTGCTGGGGCAGTGTTTC
>NZ_JBEOPN010000100.1:0-358 GCF_040310085.1 Shewanella sp. S1-58-MNA-CIBAN-0166
ACATCTGGGCCATATCATGACCAGCTGGTTTTTACTTGTCTCACCTCCGACCAGGAAGTGGACTCGCCTTAGTTTTTAGAATATTCAAGACACTTAAACAGTGTTTTGAGAACTCAAGTGTTAATGCTTTCGCATTAACGTTTTTCGCACTAACGTAATCACATCAATAACAACGAATCGTCATTCATGCGCCTTTAGTTAGTACTATCAGCTTTCCAAATTGTTAAAGAACAATGCTAACCGGCTCGCGGCGCATTTCACTCTACTTCCGAAGAAGTTAACAAGTAATCTGTGTGAACACTCACATGCATCTCTGCACTTTAGGTATTGAGTTAGTCGTATAGGTAAGGAGGTGATC
>NZ_JBEOPN010000101.1:0-352 GCF_040310085.1 Shewanella sp. S1-58-MNA-CIBAN-0166
TACTGCTTAACACTTCATCAGTATCTGGCTTATAAATATCGGATAAGTATCCTGTGTAAGCCATATTTCCCACCTTTTATGTTGTGTGTACTGTATACAAAAACAGTTGTAATGGTTTTTAGTGTTTTTTTAAGTTAAACCGGCTAATAAGTAAACTAAAGTAGTACGATAAATAATTTTTTATTTTGTAATGCATTGAAATAAATGTGTTTTTATTTCCTGTTGAATATTGAGTCCACTTTTAACGCGCAACCTCGCTTTTATTTGTCAGTGGAGTTAAATAAAACTGCTTTACATCAAGAAGATAGTAAATGTAGGATGATATTAATCAATAACTTAAAAGGGCGACTTT
>NZ_JBEOPN010000102.1:0-349 GCF_040310085.1 Shewanella sp. S1-58-MNA-CIBAN-0166
GCCATACTAATTATTCATGTAGGTTTTATTTTTAGCAGTATTGTAAGTATTGCGGGTTCTATTTATAACCAATTGGAGTTTGCACGCGAAGTCCCTATTCAGGGCTTAATTCAGGTTGTTAAGCTAATCACCTTTATTGTGTGTGCTATTTTAATTGTAAGTATTTTCCTTGAGAAATCTCCCACTTATATTCTCTCTGGCTTTGGTGCTATTGCAGCTGTTACGTTATTAGTATTTAAAGACACTATTTTAGGCTTTGTAGCGAGTATTCAAATCGCAGCAAATCGCCTAGTAACCTATGGTGATTGGATTCAAGTAGAAAACTACGGCGCCGATGGCGAAGTAATTG
>NZ_JBEOPN010000103.1:0-344 GCF_040310085.1 Shewanella sp. S1-58-MNA-CIBAN-0166
ACCATGAGCAGCTGGATAGACAAATCAGCCTCACTCTTCGCGCCATTAGTTGAACGGCTTAAAGCCGAGCTGTTAAGGCAACCCACGCTGTTTGCCGATGAAACGCCATTGAAAGTGGTGAAATCCGATAAAGTGAACAGTTATATGTGGGTGTATTGTTCAGGTCGAGATTCACCAGACCCGAATAATCCTATCCCTAATATCGTGCTTTACGACTTCCACAATAGTCGCGCGGCCGCCTGCGTGGTTAATTATCTTGATGGATATCAAGGGTATTTACACGTGGATGGTTATCAGGCCTATGCCAAAACAGAGGCAACCTTAATCGGCTGTTGGGCTCATGC
>NZ_JBEOPN010000104.1:0-341 GCF_040310085.1 Shewanella sp. S1-58-MNA-CIBAN-0166
TGCTAATGTAGCCTTTGTCGGCATAAAGTTTATCCATTGAGTTAACCACCATCCCCGAAACAGGCTGAGTGTCATGCACATTCGCGGGCGTTATTTTGGCGGCTACAATGCCGCCTTTGTGATTAACAATTAGGTGAAGTTTAAACCCGTAGAACCATCCCATCGTGCCTTTTCCTCGGCTAGCGAGGCCCGATAAACTTTTATGCCTTGGAATTCGTAAGTTGTGACAGACCTTGATACTCGTTGAATCAACAAACTCAATCCCTGTTGGCTGACTTCTTATGGTACAAAAATAGCTGCACAATGGCACGACAGTTGTGGGCATTAGTTCCAAAAAGCGA
>NZ_JBEOPN010000105.1:0-341 GCF_040310085.1 Shewanella sp. S1-58-MNA-CIBAN-0166
GTATTTTGCTTATGCCAATTAGCTTAAACTCTTAAGCAGATAGGCATTACTATTGGTTTTTGCTTTTAAATATATAAAAGCTAAATATAGCGAACACACATACCTGAGCCACAATACCTTGCCATGTTGATTTTATACCAAGCCATGCAATATCAAAGCTCATTGGTAGCGGCGTAATACCTATTATGTCGGCCTCTTGTAATGCAATAACGGCTTTGCCCATAAGCACAAACGAGAGTGCAAATAATAAATAAGTGGTAATTGCAAAAAACTTAGCAACCGGTAATTTAATTGAGTACTTAATTAATACCCACGTAATAATAGCTAGTATTGCTATAGCT
>NZ_JBEOPN010000106.1:0-325 GCF_040310085.1 Shewanella sp. S1-58-MNA-CIBAN-0166
GTGCCTGTCACTGCAGGCGCGACCGATGTTGATGTCACCGCGCAAGTGATTGATATCGCCGGTAACCCATCAGCAACCGCCACTGATACACAACCTGTTGATGCCACCATGGCTCCTGCACCGACCGTTGAGTTCAGCGGCATGGGCACTGACGGCGTGTTCAACAGCGATGAGATCGGCAGCGACGGCACTGTGACCGCGACCGTGACGCTAGCGACTGGCACCCAAGTCGGCGACACCTTGATTGTCACTGATGGCAATGGCAACACCCTATTTAACGGCCCTGTCACTCAAGACATGCTCGACAACGGCTTTGACGTTGAAG
>NZ_JBEOPN010000107.1:0-318 GCF_040310085.1 Shewanella sp. S1-58-MNA-CIBAN-0166
GAAACCAACGGCTGTTCCCTCTTGGATCACCCAGCCGCCCCGCAACATTTTCAAACAGCGAAAAGGTCGCCATGGGGATTGATCCAGCCTTTAACTTCGTTTGTAATCAACCTCGGCCTTATTCGAAAATGCTAACGCTTCCGATGGTACATCCTGTACCGCGAAAGCTAAGCTCACATCCATGTGAACTTCACGCTATTTTCTTCAACGTCCTCAAGTTCAGAGTTGAATCACACCAATTGCGAGCAAGGTATGCAAATCATTTATGTCGGATAGACGACACTTGTTACCAAGTGCCGCCCTCCTAAGAACCCAGCG
>NZ_JBEOPN010000108.1:0-313 GCF_040310085.1 Shewanella sp. S1-58-MNA-CIBAN-0166
AGCACTGGCGAGCGACTTACTCGAACAAGGTGTTACGATCGTCAATAATGTCCGTAAAAACATGAAAGCTAAAGCATTATCCCTATGGGATAGAGCGATGCTTTCACGTCGATTTATCATTGAAACCATCAATGACCAGCTAAAAAATATTTCACAAATAGAGCATACAAGACATCGAAGCGTGCATGGTTTTATGTTGAATATGATAGGCGGATTGATTGCCTATCAACTGAAAGAAACTAAGCCACAACTCAATATTACGAATGCTGAGTTTGGCGCTATTGTTGTTATGGCTTAAACCGATCTCAGGTTA
>NZ_JBEOPN010000109.1:0-311 GCF_040310085.1 Shewanella sp. S1-58-MNA-CIBAN-0166
GGGTCTAGTAAGTATTTATGATGGTGAGAAAGATGGGCTTTTATCTTTTCTGCCGCAGAGCGGCTTCGTTCAACAAGGCGCTTAAACGGAACAAAAACAGTTGGCCATGTTTCGTGCCTCAACAAGTTTAGCCAACTATTTTAGTCCGCTTAGCGCGGCGTTACATGTCTTAAGGAATATCGTGGCTAGTCAAAAGGAAGTATGCGAAAAATACAAAGCCGACTTTATACCTTGTTCTGAAGCAGAGAAGCTTGGGCTTGCTATCGAGACGCTAGGCAAACTCCCAATTAATGGATTACGTCATAAATCAG
>NZ_JBEOPN010000110.1:0-307 GCF_040310085.1 Shewanella sp. S1-58-MNA-CIBAN-0166
GCGACATTAGCTCAGTTGGTAGAGCGATACCTTGCCAAGGTATAGGTCATCAGTTCGAACCTGATATGTCGCTCCAATTTTCTACATAATTTTGTATGCAACATTAGCTCAGTTGCGCTTTTAGAAAATGCGATACCTTTTTTTTTGCCAAGGTATAGGTCATCTGTTCGAACCCCTCTTTATTTATAAAGAAGGTCGCTCCAATTTTCTACATGATTTTGATAGTACGCGACATTAGCTCAGTTGGTAGAGCGATACCTTGCCAAGGTATAGGTCATCAGTTCGAACCTGATATGTCGCTCCAAAT
>NZ_JBEOPN010000111.1:0-305 GCF_040310085.1 Shewanella sp. S1-58-MNA-CIBAN-0166
CTTCAGTTTGTACTGGCTCTTCTACAGCTTCAACTTTGGCTAAGTCTTCAACCGCAACGGCTTGTTCAACTTGTTGCGCTGCATCCGCAGGTGTAGCTGCAGATTTAGCTTTAAGCTCTGCTTCATACTCTGCAGCAGCTTGGTCGGCAACAGGAACAAATGCCGGTGCTTCATCTGACTTAGCTTCATTGCCTTCACCTTCAGGGCGACGACGGCGCTGACCTGATGCACGAAGATGACGAGGTGAGCGACGTGAACGTGTACGAGTTTGCTCTTGCTCGTCTTCGGTTGTAGGTGTTTCATCG
>NZ_JBEOPN010000112.1:0-298 GCF_040310085.1 Shewanella sp. S1-58-MNA-CIBAN-0166
CGCTGGGTTCTTAGGAGGGCGGCACTTGGTAACAAGTGTCGTCTATCCGACATAAATGATTTGCATACCTTGCTCGCGATTGGTGTGATTCAACTCAGAACTTGAGGACGTTGAAGAAAATAGAGTGAGCCTGACAGGACGTCAGGCTAGCTTTCGGTGGCCATGGATGGCCTATCGGAAGCGGTAGCGTTTTCGAATAAGGCTGAGGCAGTTACCCAATAAAGTCAAAAGCTGGATCAATCCCCATGGCGACCTTTTCGCTGTTTGAAAATGTTGCGGGGCGGCTGGGAGTTCCAAG
>NZ_JBEOPN010000113.1:0-294 GCF_040310085.1 Shewanella sp. S1-58-MNA-CIBAN-0166
GCCCCTGTTGTCAGCAACCAATGCGCTTTATGGGCATAGTGAAACGACCGACAAACTTACGGCTCACAACCTAACGCTGGAAATGATAATAAGAATAATGGCTTAATCAATACGATGAAGGAGTTAATTTAAGATACTGAAAGTATAGTGTTAAAAAAATTAGCAGAGGGGCTAAGGGAGCTTGCTGACTACAGAAAATTAGCACGATAACTATCAGATCAAACAGCGCGTTTTCTCGAGCTGTTAATTACATAATAAAGAGTCACTCTCAGGTGTTCGGGCTTGTTCAACACT
>NZ_JBEOPN010000114.1:0-290 GCF_040310085.1 Shewanella sp. S1-58-MNA-CIBAN-0166
GTCGAACAGCTCGCTGGCATCGGGCACGCGCGACACCGGCAGCCCGAGCGCGCCGAGCACGCGCATCCAGTCGTCCTGCGTACGCGTCGCGAACAGCGCGCGCAACTGCGCGCCGAGCGCGTGCCGGTGCTGCTGCCGGCCCGCGCGCCGTGCGTAGCGCGGCTCCCGCAGCGCCGGACATGCATCGCCGAGCGCGTCGGCGAACGCGGCCCAGAACTTGTCCTCGAACGTCGCGAGCGCGATGTGCCGCCCGTCGGCGGTTTCGAACAGGTCGTTGTCGGGCATCACCC
>NZ_JBEOPN010000115.1:0-289 GCF_040310085.1 Shewanella sp. S1-58-MNA-CIBAN-0166
ATACGACTAACTCAATACCTAAAGTGCAGAGATGCATGTGAGTGTTCACACAGATTACTTGATAGAAGAAAGAGAAAGATATCGAAAGGTATTTTTGAGGATTTTGATTCTTAATCAAGGCACTTGATGAGTCTCGCAGGGAGTGTGCTTTTAGCACATGACTGAGAAACGAAGAAAGTAACGCTGAGTAAGGATGTCAATCCCAAAAAGAATGGGTCTGTAGCTCAGCTGGTTAGAGCGCACCCCTGATAAGGGTGAGGTCGGTGGTTCAAGTCCACTCTGACCCACC
>NZ_JBEOPN010000116.1:0-289 GCF_040310085.1 Shewanella sp. S1-58-MNA-CIBAN-0166
TTTGAAGAACTGAAAACTATGTTTATCGAAGAAGCCGGTACGATACCCTCTTGCTTCTCTACCGCCAGCGAATTGAATCTGGTTGATCAAGCAAAGCGAACTTATAGATATTTGCCTACTCTCAGCGGCGTAATCACCGATATAGGCACATATCAAAGACAGGGTAACGAAGAAGATTTGGACCCACAGCTTGCCTGCTTAGTAGAGGGGCGTGGTCGGGTATTTATCTATCACGGCGGCTTTGTAGCTTTTGTGGATGACGAGCAAACCTTTATTACCCGAATAGACT
>NZ_JBEOPN010000117.1:0-287 GCF_040310085.1 Shewanella sp. S1-58-MNA-CIBAN-0166
CTACCAATCGGGTTGTCACCTGGGTTTTGCGGTAAAAACGTGCTGAAGTCTAAAGTAGAGTCGTCGTTAAAAACATAGGTTTCTAGGTCTTTATAGAATACAGCTAAGGAAAAATAACCTTGATCACTAAAGTAGTTTTCATAGCTAATGTCATATTGACGCGCTAACCAAGGTCGAAGTTGGGGGTTACCCGAGTTACCAGACCAGTTAACACCATCATTAGGATTTTGGCTGTAACTATAATTGACGTTAGCATTCATTTTATCCATACGCGCACGGGTTAATGT
>NZ_JBEOPN010000118.1:0-284 GCF_040310085.1 Shewanella sp. S1-58-MNA-CIBAN-0166
GTTTAATGTAGTGGCTAAGGTTGAAATAGAAGCGCGGCCGTCTTTTCTAAGTTCAGCTATTAATGCTTTGTCGAGGGCGTCATAAATATAGGGAGTCATAGGTTAAGCCTTAGGTAAGTTTTAATCAAAATACTAAATTTAACCATTGCCGCCTAGCAAAATGACAAAAAACAATGCTATTTGTATAACTAATTGCCATTTTAACTGGCGCACCAGAGCGATAAACTGTCTATAAATAATTGCACACACTTACTTATAGAGGTTTTAATGACGCATTTTATAGC
>NZ_JBEOPN010000119.1:0-284 GCF_040310085.1 Shewanella sp. S1-58-MNA-CIBAN-0166
GCCTACGGGTGTACTACTTGGCATTCAGCCTTGGAACTTTCCGCTTTACCAGGTAATTCGTTACAGCGCCGCTAATATTATGGCCGGTAACACCACAGTGTTAAAGCATGCCAGTAATGTATTTGGTATGGCCGAAAAAATTGAAACCTTGTTTAAACAAGCCGGATTTCCTGAGCACTGCTTTAGTAACCTACTTATTGATGGCAAAACAGCCAGCGCACTCATAGCGCATAAAGCGATTAGCGGCGTTACCTTTACCGGTAGCGATAGCACAGGTAAAAAAG
>NZ_JBEOPN010000120.1:0-284 GCF_040310085.1 Shewanella sp. S1-58-MNA-CIBAN-0166
ATTTACATCAACAGTGGTCATCGCTTCAGTTTGATCTATGATCAAATAACCACCCGATTTTAAAGTAACTTTACGATGCAGTGCTTTTTGAATTTCACTTTCTACATCAAATAAATCAAAAATGGGGCGCTCACCTGGGTAATACTCAAGCACTTGTGATAACAAAGGCACAAACTCTTCAGTAAACAGCTTAAGCTCTTGGTAGGTAAGCTTAGAGTCAACACGGATGCGCTCCATATCTTCACCAACGTAATCACGTAACGTTCTAAAGGCAAGTGTAAGAT
>NZ_JBEOPN010000121.1:0-283 GCF_040310085.1 Shewanella sp. S1-58-MNA-CIBAN-0166
GGTGGGTGCAACTCCACAAACTGATATGAAAACGATTATTTCTCAAATCTGTACTGTGACTTACTTTATGTTCTTCGTACTGTTGTTTGTATACAGTAAGAACGAAAAAACTAAGCCATTGCCAGAGAGGTTAACGAAATGATGAAGAAGCTTATTATTGGTTTATTTGCTTTATCAGTAAACTTGTTGCCTAACATGGTTATGGCAGCAGGTCCGTCGGTTCCTTTAATGGAAGCGAATAACGACCTTACTGATCAACCATCTTTACAACGCGGTGCAAAGT
>NZ_JBEOPN010000122.1:0-283 GCF_040310085.1 Shewanella sp. S1-58-MNA-CIBAN-0166
GATGTAGGCTTTAATCAAGCCGCTGCATTTAGTGATATCGACCGGGTAATGGTCAGTAAGTACGGTATTTACCCTTATCAAAATGAAGATGAAGTAAAAGCTTATCGCCTTGATTTTAAATATGAGTTGGATAACAGCTGGTTTAGCTCTGTGGAATTTGGTGCGCGTTATTCAGATCGCGAATACAGCAACAATCGTTCGGTGTTTGAATACGGCAATGACGGTGATTTCTCAGCAACTGAGCCGCCACTGCGTTTAACCAATGACATGGTAAATGTTGTTG
>NZ_JBEOPN010000123.1:0-282 GCF_040310085.1 Shewanella sp. S1-58-MNA-CIBAN-0166
TCGTTAACGGAGTTGCCGTTATTGTCTAACGCGGTGGCAGACACGGTGATGTCGCCATCAACTAATGTGGAAACATCCACACCAGCAATCGAATAGCTGCCGTCATTATTAATTGTCACGCCCGTGACCGTGACTTGGGTGCCGTTGGCATCAGTCAGCACTAACGTGACGGTTGAACCTGGGGCCACATCGGTGGTGGTACCGCTAATGTCGGCGGTGGCGCCGCTGTCATTTAAGACTAGATCGACAGTGATGTTACCGGCGGTCGCGTCCAGATTATCG
>NZ_JBEOPN010000124.1:0-282 GCF_040310085.1 Shewanella sp. S1-58-MNA-CIBAN-0166
GTGCGCGATGTTTTACTGCTCGTTATTATGACTTAGCCAAAGATCAATGTAATTTAATTTGCCAAGATCATCCGCAAGGCCTGACAACACTGAGTCAAGACAATCAAGAATTATTTACTCTTAATGGTATTCAAACCATGTCTGGAAAGGTCTATAACTTGTGTGAAGATGTGACCGATTTGGCAAAAGTGAGTGATATTGCACGTATAAGTGCGCATCAATTTGAAGATTTGGCATGGATAGAGTGCTTTTCTTTACAACAAAAAAACCGTCGGCCTGCAG
>NZ_JBEOPN010000125.1:0-282 GCF_040310085.1 Shewanella sp. S1-58-MNA-CIBAN-0166
GCTCTGTCATGCGAGTAGCTTGAAGATCTAGTGTAATACCTAGGTTTTCTTCTGCGATTACTGTATCTGTTTCAAAGTAGATATTGTAATCAAAACCTTTAGATGAGATTAAACCAATATTGATAAAGCTAGCATCAACTAAATCAATTTGACCATTTTCGTCACGTCCGATACGGCTACAGAAAGCATCATTACCATCAGCAGAATAACACTGACCAATACTGTAACCAGCGCTTGGCTCTGCAATACTATTCGTTACTTCAATATCAAAGCGGGTTAATG
>NZ_JBEOPN010000126.1:0-281 GCF_040310085.1 Shewanella sp. S1-58-MNA-CIBAN-0166
GTACCCAGTAGTTTGCCACTCATATTATGTTCAATAGCGAGTCGAATCACTTCACCTTCGTAATATCCGCTTATATCATCTTGAATTAATTGTTTAATATGGTCTTTGTTTAAAGGTGTTTTATAGTCATTAAACTCATAAACGAGTGGATTATTTAAAATTGTTAATAGCGCTGCGCCGTGTTTGTGGGTAATTAAACGTAAGGTAACGCGGGGTAATTTTATAGTTTTAAACATGCCTACGCCAAATAAAGTAAACGCGCTTTAAATAGCACTTTATAG
>NZ_JBEOPN010000127.1:0-281 GCF_040310085.1 Shewanella sp. S1-58-MNA-CIBAN-0166
TGTTTCCATTGTGCCTTTATAAACGTTGTTAGTTAAGTGGTCGATACGTAAGAACCCTTTATCATTAACGACGTTTTGCTCAGCTAAATCTTCAAAGTCGTTTGCGTAGATAGAGCCTTTATCGCCAAACTGTTCAATAAAGTATATTAAGCTGTCGCCAATGCCGTAAATAGCAGGGTACGGTAAGTCTTTATTTGCTGCATCAGTAGCTGGCTTAGCGCCACGTTCAACCGCAGCTTCAAACGCCGCTTGAGCGTTCTCTACGCGCCAACCCATAGAAC
>NZ_JBEOPN010000128.1:0-279 GCF_040310085.1 Shewanella sp. S1-58-MNA-CIBAN-0166
GGGCAAGACCCCGCCCCCGCCGGTCGATGCTCACGCCGGCATAGTGGGCCAGACGAGATTCCGTGTGGGGACCATTTGACACCGGCTTTGTTTGCATTGCTGGGCCACCCGGGTAGATTTCGCAGAGTGCAATCCGCACCTAGGAAGCGAATACCTAGCTGTAGAATCGTTATCCAATCACGATTTTCTCGATGGAATCGTCTGCAGCAGATGTCGATTAAGCTCTTGGCCCAAGCGGAAGCCATCTTGGACGCTTACGATCTCCACTCCTTCATGCTT
>NZ_JBEOPN010000129.1:0-277 GCF_040310085.1 Shewanella sp. S1-58-MNA-CIBAN-0166
CGTGATGGCAAGGTCAATGATGTTCCCGACATCATAATGACATTCCCCATATCCATATGGGTCAGATGCCAAAGAACAACCTGTACCGCGAAAGCTAGCCTGACGTCCTGTCAGGCTCACGCATTCTTGTATAAAAAGTCTTCAACGGCCTCAAGTTCAGAGCTGAGTTCACACCATTTTCAAGTAAGGCTAACGAGTAATTGGACAGGGCTGAGTTCAATAAATAAAGATTCCTGAAAGGATAAGTCGCGCAATAAAGTGAGCTGAATGGCCAACT
>NZ_JBEOPN010000130.1:0-277 GCF_040310085.1 Shewanella sp. S1-58-MNA-CIBAN-0166
CTATTAACCTGCGCATTAACTTGATCAAACTCTCGATCAGATATATCAAGCAAGACCTCAGAATTGTTTTGCGCTGCTTGTCGTTCTTCAAAGCAAGATTTTATTGTTTGGATAGCCACAAATGAGTCGGACAATCCAAATGATAATTTTTGTTCAAGCTCTGCCATGAAGTCTGTTAATTCATGATTAAAGTGTTCAACTTGTTTAGATTTTTTCTCGGCCTCAAGCTGATTTAACAATTGCTGTAATGCCTTTGGCGCTAGCGCAAAGGGCAGGT
>NZ_JBEOPN010000131.1:0-276 GCF_040310085.1 Shewanella sp. S1-58-MNA-CIBAN-0166
GAGTTAGCGCCAGAGCAAGATTTGGGGCGTTTAGTCTCTTTTTTACGTTCGAGATTAGCCATTCATGTTGATGCCAAGTTACTTCCTATGGACTTAACTTCTGCGCAATATATTGTGGTTGTACTACTTGCGAGAGAGTCGGTTAATACGCTTGCAGGACTTTGCGAATATATGGTTTATGATCGTGGCGCTATGAGCCGCTTATTAAACCGACTTGAAGAAAAAGGACTCATTATTAAAACGCAATGTGAGCTTGATAAGCGCTCAACTATTTTG
>NZ_JBEOPN010000132.1:0-276 GCF_040310085.1 Shewanella sp. S1-58-MNA-CIBAN-0166
ATAGATCGTGACGTACTTAATATTAAAGCTTTATAAAATAGCGCCTTTTGGCGCTATTTTGCTTTTTAGCGTCTGCTGCTATTTACGTATATAATTGCGCAACTAACGATTTAAAAGCGATACGTATGGAATATCAATTTATTCGCGATCCAATTAGCGGATTACGCATTAAAATAAGTAGCGAGCATGCCATAATTGGCCGCTGGTTAAACGAAGAAATAGGCAAAGATAAAATAGCTATGGTGCAAGCGCTTATTGCATCGGTGAGTTCAAGCT
>NZ_JBEOPN010000133.1:0-275 GCF_040310085.1 Shewanella sp. S1-58-MNA-CIBAN-0166
CTTTCTGAGCTTCTTCATAAGTATCTGGCATATCAACATCGGTATTCATCGCCTTAGTTTGTTGATAAAGCTTTTCACACCATTGTTGGCCGTTAAGCCCTTCAGTGTATTCAGCGCCATTACCCATCGCATTTGCAATACCAGCACAAATCTCATACATAGATTGTGATTCGCCTAGCGGTTTTAATGAGGTACTCATAAAGGTTGCATAGGCCATTTGACCAGATGCATATGAATCGTTGGCATAATCGACTGATTCTAACCATGTACTATCT
>NZ_JBEOPN010000134.1:0-275 GCF_040310085.1 Shewanella sp. S1-58-MNA-CIBAN-0166
TTATATGACTGATGAAAATGACAGTTTAGACAACGTTGATCATAGCTTGTGGGAAAATAACGTGACCAACGTGGTGATGATGGGCATGGGCGAGCCATTACTAAACTATAAGCCAGTGGTTGGCTCGATGGAGCTGATGCTGAGTGATCACGCCTACGGTTTGTCAAAGCGTCGGGTGACATTATCAACCTCAGGGGTCGTGCCAAAAATGTATCAGTTGGCACAAGATATCGATGTGGCACTGGCGATTTCACTGCACGCACCCAATGATGAGC
>NZ_JBEOPN010000135.1:0-273 GCF_040310085.1 Shewanella sp. S1-58-MNA-CIBAN-0166
TTTTTGGAGAGTCGTCTACCGAAGATGATTTTCAAGGTTTTGTGGCAGCGATTGTCAGTCTGAAACGCTTATCGCAAACACTATTATTTGATCACAACAACTCAATTTCAGTCAGTTTTTTTGATACAACGATACCAGGGAAAAAGCAGGCAATTTATATTGCCGATACCGATAACTCGCAAACGCTGTTTAAAGAATATCAATTGTTGATTGGCAAACGCATGTGGCAGGTCGAGTTATATGAACCAATAGTTAGAACGTCTTGGTTAATGT
>NZ_JBEOPN010000136.1:0-273 GCF_040310085.1 Shewanella sp. S1-58-MNA-CIBAN-0166
GCGTGTACCTTGTGGACCACGGTAAATTTCTACTTGGTCTATATCAAATAATAATGAACTGCCACCAAGGCCAGAATAGTTAATACCATCAATAACTAAGCCTACAGATGGATTAATAGGGTCTACAAATTGTGAACGAAGTCCCACGCCACGAATTTGAATATAACGACCGCGCGACGCACCAGATGCAAAATTTATATTGGCGGTACTGCCTAACATTTCGTCTAAGTAACTTGCACCACGTTGATTAATTTCATCTTCGCTGAATAAGCT
>NZ_JBEOPN010000137.1:0-273 GCF_040310085.1 Shewanella sp. S1-58-MNA-CIBAN-0166
TGCGGGGGCTGGTAAAACGTCATTATTAAACGTACTTGCCAACTCAATTAATCCAAATGAACGTGTTGTAACCATTGAAGAAAGCGCTGAGCTTAATTTGCATCACAACCATGTTGTGCAATTGGAAGCCCACGACACAAACAGCGATGGTAAAGGTGCAGTAAGCCTAAGAGATTTAGTAAAAGCAGCCCTTAGAATGCGCGCAGATAGAATACTTGTTGGAGAGGTACGCTCTGGCGAAGTAATCGATATGCTCCAAGCAATGAACTGTGG
>NZ_JBEOPN010000138.1:0-273 GCF_040310085.1 Shewanella sp. S1-58-MNA-CIBAN-0166
ACTGAACACCCCACTAGCTCAGCATCCACATTGGCACCATAATACTTTTCTGCAAATAGTACGGCGGGAATCGTATCGGTTCCAACGAGACCTGACGCCAAATGGCCAAAACCACTCATTGCCGCAGCTTGTTTACCAAACATGCCTCTAAAGCTGAAGTCATGCCCCTGAAAAGGCACAAAATCCATTGGTAACCCGGTCTTTTCTGCAAACTCTTTGAATACTTTCAAATAGGCAACTGACGTTGTTGCACTTGTTTGAATGGGCCAGTTT
>NZ_JBEOPN010000139.1:0-272 GCF_040310085.1 Shewanella sp. S1-58-MNA-CIBAN-0166
ATACTACAGTAAGCAACTGACTGACTTACGAAGTGTTAATAGAGAATTTAACGAGGAATAAACACATGACAAAATCACACACACACGTAAGCAGCGACCCACTGCAACAAATACGTTGGCTTACATACATGATGTTTTTTATGTTTGCCATGACCTCTGACGCAGTCGGCATGATAATCCCCGAACTTATAAAAGATTTCGGTTTGAGCATGACTCAAGCTAGTGCATTTCATTACGCTCCCATGGCATTAATAGCCTTTAGTGGGTTATTT
>NZ_JBEOPN010000140.1:0-272 GCF_040310085.1 Shewanella sp. S1-58-MNA-CIBAN-0166
GTCAAGTCGAAGGTGGCCGCGTATTCCAGGGCGCGGCACAAGGTGCGCGTGCTGCGAAAGCTTTCCAGGCCATTGCCGAAGGCCACGCAACCGGCGTCACGCAGGGCGATCAGTTCGGCAAGTTGTTCGCCGTCCAGGCCCTTGCTCAAGGCACCAATGGGAAACACTTTGCAATTGCCGGCTTCGCGGGCGCGGTCGAGGATCAGCTCGGTCACAGCGGAAGTGTCCAGCACCGGCTTGGTATTGGGTGGGCAGCACAGGCTGGTCACGCC
>NZ_JBEOPN010000141.1:0-272 GCF_040310085.1 Shewanella sp. S1-58-MNA-CIBAN-0166
GCTGGTGAATGGCTTTAATATAGGCCAGTGCTTCATGAGCCGAGCGCATATCAGGCTCAGAGACGATTTCGATTAATGGTGTACCAGCACGGTTCAAATCCACGCCCGTCATGCCATCGACGGCATCGTGTACTGACTTACCAGCGTCTTCTTCTAAATGCGCACGGGTGATGCCCATACGTTTCGGATATTCGTTTTTCTCACCTTCATTGACCACGACATCGATATAGCCTTCGCCAACGATAGGATTGGCCATTTGGGTGATTTGATAG
>NZ_JBEOPN010000142.1:0-271 GCF_040310085.1 Shewanella sp. S1-58-MNA-CIBAN-0166
TGGCAAGCCCGCGCGCTCCTTTAAAAAGTACTTTGCCATTTTTACTTATAATTACCGATACCCCGGGCTCGTTTTCAACTAGGCTCTCGTTAAGAATTTCCTGATACTGCGAGGCTGTCGGGTTTGCTTTTACAAGGCTGGGTGTTAATAGCGAGAGGGCTAACAAACAGCTAGCGTAAAATGGCTTAATCATATTCATCCTTTGTAGTTTTTATACCAAACCTGTAAATAGGTTTAGCGATCCTTGTGCTTCATTTAAGCGGTTATTTAC
>NZ_JBEOPN010000143.1:0-270 GCF_040310085.1 Shewanella sp. S1-58-MNA-CIBAN-0166
CGGTGGCGCCGCTGTCATTTAAGACTAGATCGACAGTGATGTTACCGGCGGTCGCGTCCAGATTATCGACATCGGTGTCGTTAACGCTGTTGCCGTTATTGTCTAACGCGGTGGCAGACACGGTGATGTCGCCATCAACTAATGTGGAAACATCGACACCAGCAATGCTGTAGTTGCCGTTGGCATCGACGGTGACATTTGGCACCGTGACTTGGGTGCCGTTGGCATCAGTTAATACTAACGTGACGGTTGAACCTGGGGCCACATCGG
>NZ_JBEOPN010000144.1:0-270 GCF_040310085.1 Shewanella sp. S1-58-MNA-CIBAN-0166
TTGCTGTAGTGTGCTTAGCTACCTTGATTTCATTTCCTATCGTTTATTTTTATGGTGAAACTTTTTTATTATTAATTTTTTCTGATAAATTGTTAGGTGTTGAAGAGAATATAACATTAGTATTATGCGCTCTTTTTCCTACATTTATGCTGCTAACAATTAATCAATTGTTGCATAATTTATTAATGAGTAGAGCACAGGAAAGAAACATTGCAAAATTTGATATGATTTCATATACCCTTTCCTTAGTTTTAAAAGTTAGTTTAACTT
>NZ_JBEOPN010000145.1:0-268 GCF_040310085.1 Shewanella sp. S1-58-MNA-CIBAN-0166
CATATTTTTGCTCGTTTGACAAATCACAAATATGATCTGAGTAATCCATCTGTATCCAGCAGAACCTGGAATCGAAGTTTATATACCGGTGGCTCTCAGGAGTATGCAAGGCTTAAAATTGCCATGAGTTTAGATACTTCAGAGGCTTTGAAGTCGACTTCATGGGGGCGCTTTCAAATTATGGGCTTTAGTTATAGTGAGTCAGGTTTTACTAGCGTAGAAGCATTTGTTAAAGCAATGTTCAGCTCAGAAAGAAAACAGCTTGATG
>NZ_JBEOPN010000146.1:0-268 GCF_040310085.1 Shewanella sp. S1-58-MNA-CIBAN-0166
CTTCGACACTCTGCTACTTTTAAAATCAGTTTTAAGTCATCAATCTGCATATTATCTATTTTTATTTGATAATGATTCAATAATTATGCTGTTTATTTTAAATAAAGCAAATTGTATTATGTTGCTCATACACTCAGTGAACACTGTTTATTAGCCCTTTTTTATTATGGAGAGACTATGACTCACCCTATTATTCGCGACCTTGAAAGCCGCCATACTGCTAAACGTTACGACGCGACAAAGCGCATTTCTCAAGACGATTTAACGG
>NZ_JBEOPN010000147.1:0-267 GCF_040310085.1 Shewanella sp. S1-58-MNA-CIBAN-0166
TATTCGACCATTTCCTTATTAGACTCAAAAGGAAATTTGCCTTTTGATTTTGGAAAGTGCTTTAACACTATTTTTTTTAGTTTCTGTACTTTACTAATGGAAGCTTTAACGGGGCGCTTTTTTTTGTTAAGTCTGTAAGCATCATAAAAACCCTTGTCAAACACCTTTTTAATTGAAATTGATTCTTTTACTCGCATAAAAGTATAAAAATCAATTAAAAATTTAGTTTTGGTATCTCTAATAATATTTATTGCATCTCCGAGGAGT
>NZ_JBEOPN010000148.1:0-267 GCF_040310085.1 Shewanella sp. S1-58-MNA-CIBAN-0166
ACCTGGTAGAGGTTACAAAGAGCTATTTCAATATTTGAAAGATGCCCATCAAGTTACTTACTAACAGATTAAAAAATATACTTTAAAAAGGTGCTACGGCACCTTTTTTTGTTGTAGATCAACCCGCCCTGCTAAACATTTTTTTATAATCATCACATAAATAATATACCAAGGTGCGCGTGATGATTAAACTTCCAAAATGGGATCAAACCCTAATAAATAAATATAATGTGTCTGGCCCACGTTATACATCGTACCCCACGGCAC
>NZ_JBEOPN010000149.1:0-265 GCF_040310085.1 Shewanella sp. S1-58-MNA-CIBAN-0166
GGATGCATCAGGTTTTCAACGGAGAGGATTTCATCGAGTTCTTCAACTGTTAGTAAGCCTCGTTCTAGCACCACTTCACGAACATTTTTACCCGTTTGGGCACAAATCTTTCCGATAATGTCGCCTTCATGGTGACCGATGAACGGATTAAGATAGGTAACGATGCCAATTGAATTTAATACATGATTCATACAGACATCAGGATTGGCTGTGATCCCTTCAACACACTTCTCACGCAGTGCGATACAGGCATTCCCCATAAGGC
>NZ_JBEOPN010000150.1:0-265 GCF_040310085.1 Shewanella sp. S1-58-MNA-CIBAN-0166
CAGTAGATTTGTTAGATTTAACTCAATTTCCTTATTTATTTAGATAACAATGGAGTATAGCTATGGCCTGGAATGAACCGGGTAATAATGGCAATGATAAAGATCCGTGGAATAACAAAGGCGGACGAGATCAAGGCCCACCTGATTTAGACGAGGTGCTGCGTAAATTCAGTAACAAGTTTAGTGGCTTATTTGGCGGCAAAAAACCGGGCAATGGTAGCGGCGGTGGACTTGGTGGAGCCGGTATTTCATTTATACTTATAAT
>NZ_JBEOPN010000151.1:0-263 GCF_040310085.1 Shewanella sp. S1-58-MNA-CIBAN-0166
GGTTCAACCGTCACGTTAGTGCTGACTGATGCCAACGGCACCCAAGTCACGGTGCCAAATGTCACCGTCGATGCCAACGGCAACTACAGCATTGCTGGTGTCGATGTTTCCACATTAGTTGATGGCGACATCACCGTGTCTGCCACCGCGTTAGACAATAACGGCAACTCCGTTAACGACACCGATGTCGATAATCTGGACGCGACCGCCGGTAACATCACTGTCGATCTAGTCTTAAATGACAGCGGCGCCACCGCCGACAT
>NZ_JBEOPN010000152.1:0-263 GCF_040310085.1 Shewanella sp. S1-58-MNA-CIBAN-0166
TATCAGAAGGGTCTGAAAAATCTAAATTAGCTTCAATATGGCTAATATGGCACGTTACCCCAGTAACTAAAGGGTCTTGTTGCGAATTTACAATTACATCCTTGGTGGTAAATAGTCCAAGGCTTACAGAGGCAACATCATCTGAGCACGCTGTTAAGGTAAGCATACCCGCGAGTAAAAAGCTGACTTTTAAATACTTCATCGTGTTCTCCAACATACTTAAAGAGGGATACGGTTTGTTTTTCTATACTAAACGTATTTAC
>NZ_JBEOPN010000153.1:0-263 GCF_040310085.1 Shewanella sp. S1-58-MNA-CIBAN-0166
GCGCTTATCTTTACGTAATTTGGGCTTAGCCTTAAATAGATGTAAATGGCAGCTTAGCGGTGATTTACGTGCAAGCCGGACATTACCTATGTATTTAGCGGTTGAGTTGGCTTTCGGGTAGAGCGATTTATTCGAGAACCAGGTCGCTTTTCCATGATGCATAAAGCTTACATCGCCACGTACTCTACCAAGCCAGAACCAACCATAACGTTCGACTTCTCTGAACCAGGTATTACGATAACCTGCATCGGTCACGATGAGCG
>NZ_JBEOPN010000154.1:0-263 GCF_040310085.1 Shewanella sp. S1-58-MNA-CIBAN-0166
GCGCTCTACAATGTGACATATATTCGTTTTCAAAAAAGTCGTAAAAGTGCTCGTAAGCAGGCACGACTTTTGAGGCAATTAACGCTTTAGCTTTATTTTGGTAAGTTTCTTTTTGCGCTGCGCTAAATGTATTAGGGATGCGAGTAAATGGCTCATATAAGGCGCTATTCTCAGGTTGTTTAACTATATGGGCGCTAATACTTTGGCCATAATTTTTAAACGTTTCGCAGTAGTGGGTAAAACCAGTTTGAATGCCTTGCTTC
>NZ_JBEOPN010000155.1:0-262 GCF_040310085.1 Shewanella sp. S1-58-MNA-CIBAN-0166
GGATGGCGCGTGGCGGCGGCCCCCCAAATCCCTGGCGGATTACGGGCACACCGAGCCTAGGCGAGGTGCCAAGTGGTGGGGCGAGGACCTTTTGGTTACTTTTGGGTCCTTCCAAAAGTGACCCGCTGTCAGAGCGGAACCCTAGGTGGCCGTTACCGCAGCAATGGATATGTACACAATCCAACTGTGTTGACTGTCAGGCCGCCTTCGCGAGCAAGCCCGCTCCCACATTTTTGATCGTGGGGTTTCAGGTAGATAGGCG
>NZ_JBEOPN010000156.1:0-262 GCF_040310085.1 Shewanella sp. S1-58-MNA-CIBAN-0166
GTGGCTAGGTGAGCAAAAAAACTTACCTAGTTTTGATGTGTTTGCAACGCCTACCTTGAGCATAAAAGGGCAATGGTTAACCCCAGGGTTAATAGATTGTCACACGCATTTAGTGTTTGCAGGCTCTAGAGCAGAGGAGTTTGAGCAGCGCTTACAAGGGGTGAGTTATGAGCAAATTGCTGCCCAAGGCGGCGGTATAACTAGTACAGTTAAAGCCACCCGTGCTGCTGATCATGAGCAGTTATTTGTAGCCGCCAAAGAC
>NZ_JBEOPN010000157.1:0-261 GCF_040310085.1 Shewanella sp. S1-58-MNA-CIBAN-0166
GGATTGATCTGTATGAACATAGCGCACCCCAACATTACCAGTTAATGGAAGACCACTTACTTCTGCATTAATATTAGCTTGTGCAAATGCTGAGGTGATTTCTTCTTTTACTGTCCACGACTTAGTTGCATGAGTTGAGCTAGTTAAACTTTCGTCAAGGGTTTCATAGTAACCATCATTAACTAAACCATTTACATCGTAGGCTATCATGTCGCCTAGCCCAATAAAGTCAAGGCCAACACTGCCTAAACGGTATTGCTC
>NZ_JBEOPN010000158.1:0-261 GCF_040310085.1 Shewanella sp. S1-58-MNA-CIBAN-0166
TGCATATCAAATGGGCCATCAAAATCGGCGTCGTAACTTTGTACATAATACAAGCCGATAATTTTAACCCCTTGCTCGCGTAGCTTAGTTAAATAGCCAAGCTCAGCTAAACACGTCGGACACCATGTGCCCCAAACGTTTAGCAAATACACGTCACCCTTTAGCTGCTCATCAGTCCAACGTTTATCGTCTTGCATTAAATCAGGTAAATTAAACGCAGGCACCGTTTGACCAATTCGCCCTGTTTGTATTTCCCGCGGG
>NZ_JBEOPN010000159.1:0-260 GCF_040310085.1 Shewanella sp. S1-58-MNA-CIBAN-0166
GGACAAACATGGCCGCTCCATCACACAAGACTCAAAAATAAAAACGCCCCGGCGAACCGAGGCGTTGCGCTGCGATACAAAGGTATTAACGGCTTGCGAAGTACATGGTGACTTCAAAGCCGATACGCAGATCAGTGTAAGCAGGTTTGGACCAAGTCATGTTCATACTCCTACGAATGGATGGGACGATTACTACTAAGTTATACATATAGTCCACCTCCAGGCGGAGATGTTCAGATGCTTAGGTGGCTATGTTACTC
>NZ_JBEOPN010000160.1:0-259 GCF_040310085.1 Shewanella sp. S1-58-MNA-CIBAN-0166
CCTTATTACTGAGCGCCTAAGAGACACGCCTTACGAAAATATTGATCCAAATCTGAAACATAAAGGGAGTATGAGTCAATATAAAATCATTAAAACAAAAGGAAAGAGTGATCATGTTGCAGTGCCTGCAATTATGCTCGGTAGTCGCCGTGTTCCTAAAGATAAAGACGTCACTGACTTTTTTAATCGTATTGATAATTATGTAAAACAACTAAAACCAAACAATAGAGCTTCACGTGCGCAGTGGTTAGCTTACTTT
>NZ_JBEOPN010000161.1:0-258 GCF_040310085.1 Shewanella sp. S1-58-MNA-CIBAN-0166
TTATTAATGTGCTTTTTCGTACTTTTACTCGCATTTTCTGAAATGGATGTACTTAAATTTAAACAAATTGCAGGCTCAATGAAGTTTGCTTTTGGTGTACAAAATAAAATAGAAGTAAAAGACATTCCAAAAGGGACATCTGTTATTGCTATGGAGTTTACGCCGGGTAAACCTGAGCCAACTCCTATAGAAACCATTCAGCAACAAACGGTTGAAATGACCCAACAAATGCTTGAGTTTCAGGCGGGAGATGAAAGC
>NZ_JBEOPN010000162.1:0-258 GCF_040310085.1 Shewanella sp. S1-58-MNA-CIBAN-0166
GTCAATAAGTACATCTACTAACGGTGTACTTGTTTCTATTGGGTTACGATGTATATAACGGCTAACATGTAGTAAGTAATTATCAGCATCCACCAGCACCGCCTTGTAGCGACCTCTAAACAGTGCACCATCTGTATTATGTGCTCTATTAAAATATTGCGTATAGAGGCCATTAATATGCTTCATGGCTCTGCCTAAATTTGCATCTGGGGTTTTTATTAACAGGTGGTAATGATTGGTCATTAAACAATACGAATG
>NZ_JBEOPN010000163.1:0-258 GCF_040310085.1 Shewanella sp. S1-58-MNA-CIBAN-0166
GGTGACTGGTGCATATTCACACCAATCGACGTCATTACTAGGTGCGTAGTCATATTTAAATTGAGTTTAAATAATAAGAACACTTGGTTTTTGAATAAAAAGATCAAGAAAACACAGCTGCCTGCTTGACCGGAATTTTCTAATGGGTGACCCCATTCGCTTCTTGTCGCAATTGGCCATCCACTTCGAAGGTAGGTTAGATGGTGTGCTAGATATTTAGCAATTTAGGCTGACACAGAATTCTGAACGCCCTCATTT
>NZ_JBEOPN010000164.1:0-257 GCF_040310085.1 Shewanella sp. S1-58-MNA-CIBAN-0166
GTGCTCGGCACGTCGTCGACCACCGCGTACATCGAAAGCGCGTCGGGCGTGCAGGCCGGCGGCCGCACCGGCGTGACGGCGATCACCGTCGCGGTGCTGTTCCTCGCGTGCCTGTTCATCGCGCCGCTCGCCGGCGTCGTGCCGGCCTATGCAACGGCGCCCGCGCTGCTGTACGTGTCGTGCCTGATGCTGCGCGAGATGGTCGAGGTGCCGTGGGACGACGCGACGGAAGCCGTGCCGGCCGCGCTGACCGCGCT
>NZ_JBEOPN010000165.1:0-257 GCF_040310085.1 Shewanella sp. S1-58-MNA-CIBAN-0166
TGACGGAGCGCACGCCCATGGCCTTGAGCTGGGCCACGGCTGCTTGTGCATCGGCTCTCGGTTCATCCCGCAGAGCTACCAATCCAAGTGCTTCATGGCTCTGTTCGTCGAACAGCACTGACACAGTCTTGCCGTCATGTTGTAGCGCCTCGATTTGAGTCTGCTGCGCGGACGACAGTATTGCGACTTGGCCAGCGTAGACCGGCGAACCGATGGCTAAAACGCGGCCAGCCACGGTTGCATGCACAGCTTTACCG
>NZ_JBEOPN010000166.1:0-256 GCF_040310085.1 Shewanella sp. S1-58-MNA-CIBAN-0166
GGGTAGCGTTGTTTATTGTTATCCATTTTATAGAAGTATTGCTTAATAGTGCTTTTAGCTTGCTCTTCTTCTACCTTAACCATTACTGGATTGCTAAGCACACGCTTTGCAACAGCTTCTATTGCACGTGGAAACGTAGCGCTAAATAGTAATGTTTGGCGATTAGTAGGAATACGCTCAATAATTGCATCTAAGGTATCTTGAAAACCCATATCTAGCATTTGGTCGGCTTCATCTAGTACGAGCGTTTCTACAT
>NZ_JBEOPN010000167.1:0-255 GCF_040310085.1 Shewanella sp. S1-58-MNA-CIBAN-0166
TTCGAATAACTCAATACCTGTGAATGTCCACACAGATTACTTGATAAATTGTTAAAGAGCTTGATGTCGATTTTTCAAACATCGCCGTCAGACGCTAGGTCGTTGGCTTGGGATGCGTATTCTACGCATTCCCTTTATTGCGTCAAGTGTTTTTTCAAACTTCTTTTCGCCTGTTACCAACACCACTAAGTAGTTGTTAATAACGCTAACCGGTTTTCGCTTTCGCTGTATGCCGTGTCAGTGGATGCGCATTAT
>NZ_JBEOPN010000168.1:0-255 GCF_040310085.1 Shewanella sp. S1-58-MNA-CIBAN-0166
GTGCATATCAATCCTTTAGGTTTTATTAGTTTGGACTCACAGACAACTTTTGTGGACAGCTAATCAAGTTTTTAGGTACTTGTTAGTTTAATGTCAATCAACATTGATTAAATATAAAGCATTTTGTTTTATATAAATGTTCGACCTTTAGCTAACAACAATAAAGAGAGCACACACATGATATATGCAAATCCAGGTAGCGATGGCGCACTCGTAAACTTTAAACAACAATACGGGAACTACATTGGCGGAGAG
>NZ_JBEOPN010000169.1:0-254 GCF_040310085.1 Shewanella sp. S1-58-MNA-CIBAN-0166
GTAATGCGCAGCAGGCACAACTGGGATTGCTTCTTTCGTTATATCGAGGCCTACACTTAAGCATTTTGCGTAAATAGTAGGAAAGTGCTCAATAATAAAGTCTTTATCTTTGTGGCTAATATCTAAATAAACACAATTGGCGCCTAAGCGCTTCATTTCAAAATCGATTGCGCGTGCCACTATATCGCGTGGAGCAAGCTCTTCACGGCTATCAAAGTCTTTCATAAACCGAGTTCCATCAGGGCGCTTTAAAT
>NZ_JBEOPN010000170.1:0-253 GCF_040310085.1 Shewanella sp. S1-58-MNA-CIBAN-0166
GCTATAACCCCTTCGAGTTTTAGACTTTTGCGCCGCTCACAAGTGGCTAGACTATATGAGGGCATAGAACGCAACGTGGCAGACGCGGGAGTATACCAGCACTTAAAACACATTGCTACTCGCCGGTTGTTTTTTCCACAAGAAATTTTAGAAATAAGAAGTACTATATATGCACCTCTTATTTTTAATGGCTACCTATTACACTTTTACCTACTTATTTAAACCAAATGCTCTCTAGCTAAATACTCTAGAG
>NZ_JBEOPN010000171.1:0-253 GCF_040310085.1 Shewanella sp. S1-58-MNA-CIBAN-0166
TGGGTAAATCGCGCTCTGCAATTGGCGGGCTAAAGTAATACCCTTGTACTATAAAGCAATTGTTATTTTTCAAAAACTCTACTTGCTCAACGGTTTCTACCCCTTCGGCAACCACATCGAGTTTTAGCTTTTGCGCCATGGCTATAATTGCCGCTGTTATTGCCATATCATTATTATCATCTGGAATATCTTTTATAAATGAGCGATCAATTTTAAGAATATCCACCGGAAAACGTTTCAAGTAACTTAATGA
>NZ_JBEOPN010000172.1:0-253 GCF_040310085.1 Shewanella sp. S1-58-MNA-CIBAN-0166
GATTAAATATATTCAATGGGACGCTAATAACGCTTACCCTATTAATTACTTTTAGTTGATAAAACGCTTCGGTATTCGTTAGCCAGTTTCCATAAAGTAGCGCAAACTCATCTTTAAAGTAAAACTCCTTACACCTTTGCCCGCCCTGTGCATCATCATGTATTGCACCTAACACCCCATCAAGAATTAAATAGCCATAACGCTGCTTTTGCCCTTGTTGTAACAATACGGTATCGCGCGCTATATGCTTAAT
>NZ_JBEOPN010000173.1:0-252 GCF_040310085.1 Shewanella sp. S1-58-MNA-CIBAN-0166
TCACTGTTTATAGCGGGAAATAGTGTTAATGGCAGGTTATTATCCTTTAGTCTTAGTGGCTGTAAAAGCCGCTTTGTTTGAAAAGCTTATTGGTAGCAGCCGTTAATTTCGTTTTATTTGTGGTGAAATAATACTTCTGTTACTTTCGGATTGTTAATAACAACAATAAAGAATAGAGATGCAACTCAACTCCCCTAAATCAATTGGTATTTTACTTGGTACGCTTTACGGCATATTTATGCGGCTGTTTGT
>NZ_JBEOPN010000174.1:0-252 GCF_040310085.1 Shewanella sp. S1-58-MNA-CIBAN-0166
GTATCTACACAGTACTTAAACGATATCGATAAAGTAGCTGAGTTCTTAAAAGAGTACCCAGATACAACTGTTCTTTTAGAAGGTCATACTTCTTCTGTAGGTAAAGCATCTTACAACAAGTGGTTATCTAAAAAACGTGCTGACGCAGTAGCTAAAAAATTAGTAGCTGATGGCGTAGCAGAAGACCGTATTACTACAGTTGGTCTAGGTGAAGAGCGTCTTAAAAATGAAGCGAACACTAAAGCAGCACAC
>NZ_JBEOPN010000175.1:0-251 GCF_040310085.1 Shewanella sp. S1-58-MNA-CIBAN-0166
GTCGCGGCGGCGCCGGGGTGGGGGTTGCGGGCGCGGTGCGGCCGGCCGGGGGCCTCTCCCCGATCGCGCGGTGGGGGCGGGCGTGGGGGGGGTGCGGGGGGGGGGGGGGGGGGGGGGGGGGGGGGGGGGGGGGGGGGGTGGTGGGGGTGGGGGGGGGGGGGGTGTGGGTTGGGGGGGGGGGGTGGTGGTGTTTTTTATTATGTGTGAGTATGTGGGGGGGTTGTTTGGTTTTTTTTATGTTGTAGTGGTAT
>NZ_JBEOPN010000176.1:0-251 GCF_040310085.1 Shewanella sp. S1-58-MNA-CIBAN-0166
GTAGGAACTATTGTAAAATTAACGAATGAACGTTTAGCTTTAGTGCTTGAAGGGAACGTATTAAATCCTATTAAACCTAAAATTAAGCTATTTTATAATGCTAAGCACAATCATCATGTTACACCGAAAGACATCGATTTAAGTGAGCACACCCAAGAGCTTAAAATACTATCAAGTGTTAAGCCCTTAGATTATCAGATTAATTTGTCTCGCCTGCTAAAAGAGCATTTGTTGAACTAGTTTTACTGCAT
>NZ_JBEOPN010000177.1:0-251 GCF_040310085.1 Shewanella sp. S1-58-MNA-CIBAN-0166
GCTCAGGAGGAAGCATTTTATTTTTATACCATGTACGAAAAACATGTTTAAAAAGAGGTTCATTACAAGAAAACCATTCGCCTTGTCTTCTTAGATGAGAAAACTTTTGGTGTAATTCAGCCTCTCTAGCAGAGCCTCCTGGTTCTAATGCGCCAATAATTAATTGGCCATACGTACCAGTTTGTAAATTTTGTAAACGCTGGAGTACATTTTTAGATCTACCAATCTTTATAAATAGCCCATGTAAAGGG
>NZ_JBEOPN010000178.1:0-250 GCF_040310085.1 Shewanella sp. S1-58-MNA-CIBAN-0166
GTTTTAACTCATGAGCTAAGAGATAATTTTTTATTTATAAAAGACAGTCATGAAAGTACCAAGCCATATACTGATTTAGAATTAAAACAAATTGTTAAATTACTTTACGTGATATTTAATAAGTATAGAACTCATTTACTTAATGGCTCTAACCCTACAGTTCATCCTTTACTGTGTGATGATTTAGGAAATGATTTCTTAGGTAACCCGTTTAACGGAAAGCATATTTTCTCAGTCGTTAGGCCTAGCT
>NZ_JBEOPN010000179.1:0-249 GCF_040310085.1 Shewanella sp. S1-58-MNA-CIBAN-0166
GAGCAATACCGACACTATATAGAGCAAGGCCACTTTAAATTGGTCGGTGAACTAGCAGACTCTTGGCTTGGTGTGCCATATAAAGTTAATGAGCGCATGAGTGGCGTTATTGTCGTACAAAGCTATGACAAGCAACATTACTACAACGAACATGATAGCTCGCTGTTGACGTATGTGAGCCGACAAATAAGTATGGTTATAGACAGGCATTTAGCTCGCCAAGAACTCGAGCACAAAGCACTGCATGAT
>NZ_JBEOPN010000180.1:0-249 GCF_040310085.1 Shewanella sp. S1-58-MNA-CIBAN-0166
GTAATAAACCATTTTCAACTAGGCCAGAAAATGGCGGGTACTGCCAGTTTTTTTCAGGGCCAGTGGGGACTACATCGGTGTGCCCGGCAAAACAAAAATGTGGCGATTGCGTCCCTTTGCGTGCCCAGGTATTTAAGGTGTCGGTAAAAAATAACGATTCGATGTTAAAGCCAACTGCTTGCAATCTATCGTTCATCATTTGTTGGCAGCCAGCATCTTCAGGTGTTACCGACTCGCGTTGTATTAACG
>NZ_JBEOPN010000181.1:0-248 GCF_040310085.1 Shewanella sp. S1-58-MNA-CIBAN-0166
CCTAGTGGGCTAAGTCAAAACCGAGCAACAAAGAGTAAATCGCCCCTAGGCAGAACCCGAAGGGCAGCGCCTGTTTGGCATTGATGCTGCGTTATCACCTATTTATGGGGAATAACCACACTACATAGGCTCTGCCTTGCCTAAATACCAAACAGACTGCTGCAAATTCAACCTTGAAAGGTCAATAGACCCTAATGTTCAAGGAATAGCTATTACAAAAGGATAGCGCATTATGAAAACCTATATAT
>NZ_JBEOPN010000182.1:0-247 GCF_040310085.1 Shewanella sp. S1-58-MNA-CIBAN-0166
ATTGCGATTCAGTCAGCTTAATCAGCTAAAGCGTTTGGTATTGAGCCTCGGGTTGCTATGATCTTTTACTCAAGGGGGACTTCTGGCACGGTTTCAGTTGTGTATAAAGTACGCGAAGCCACACGAATCGCTAAACAAAAACGTCCGGACTTGATTATCGATGGTCCATTGCAATACGATGCAGCCGTCATGACATTGCGGGTAAAACAGGTACAACTAACGAATCTCGAGACACTTGGTTCAGTGG
>NZ_JBEOPN010000183.1:0-246 GCF_040310085.1 Shewanella sp. S1-58-MNA-CIBAN-0166
GCAATAACCTGTGCACGAGAAGCACTTTCTTGGCTGCGCGACCCTAGAATTACGATGACTTCATCATGAGTCGATACTTTGTCTTTAATGAAGTTACTGACAGGATCGATTTTCATCCGCTCAGTACACCAACGGAAGCTTTGAGTCGGGGCAGGGTAACCTTTGCCTAACAAGCATGCCCAAAAACTTTGATCTGGTTTCGGCACTACTTTATGCGTGGTTATTGGTAATCCATCACGTCTTGCT
>NZ_JBEOPN010000184.1:0-246 GCF_040310085.1 Shewanella sp. S1-58-MNA-CIBAN-0166
TCCTGCAACTGCTCGAGGATCGGGTTGTGGCCCAGGCAGTGCGCGTAGCCGACGTCGGCGACGATGCCGTCGAGCACCGGTGCGACGTCGAGGATCACCGGCATGTCGGTTTCGAGTTGCCGGTTGCTCGGAAAGAACGCGAGATTGAAGCCGCCCATGTGCTTGAGGCCCGAGAAGCCTTCGAACGCGGTGCGGTCGCCGAACCACGCGAACGGCTTGTGCAGCCAGTCGTGCACGCCGTTGTCC
>NZ_JBEOPN010000185.1:0-245 GCF_040310085.1 Shewanella sp. S1-58-MNA-CIBAN-0166
TACCCTGCCAACTGCGACTAGCACCACACACCCGGAAGACGTACCCACCCCTAACATGGGTTGCCGAGCGAGTAACACTCCCGTGGCGATATTAAAGCTGGCCCACGTCGGTTTATTGGTAATGCTAAAGGTAAAGCTATCACCACTGTCGTCATCGCTGACACTTGGGGTAAAGCTGTAACCACTGTCTTCATTGACTGAGGTCGCAGGAGTGCCAGATATCACCGGCGCATCTTTGGTATTGG
>NZ_JBEOPN010000186.1:0-245 GCF_040310085.1 Shewanella sp. S1-58-MNA-CIBAN-0166
GATAAACGTTGATCATAATTACCCTGAGATAAATATGACACGCCCAGCATAACTTGCTTTACCGGAATAAGCAGAAAACGAGATAACCACCAAGCAATCGCACTCGCAAGCAGTAAACACAATAAACCAATTCCCATACTGGTCCAGCGTTGTTGCTGAGAAAATGCAGTAGCCGAAGAAGATTCAATGTCTCTAATAGGGCTGCTGTATAAATAACCGACGACCTGATCATCAAATATTAGCGG
>NZ_JBEOPN010000187.1:0-245 GCF_040310085.1 Shewanella sp. S1-58-MNA-CIBAN-0166
GCTAATGCCACCACATGCGGTATACAAAGATAGCTTACCAATAGGAATACCCATGCCACCAATACCTTGGTCACCTAAGCCTAAAATGCGTTCACCATCGGTTACCACAATTACTTTTACTTTACCTTTGGTGGCATTGCGTAAAATGTCGTCTATTTGAAAACGATTTTCATATGAAATAAATAATCCACGTGCGCTGCGATATATATCTGAGAATTTTTCACAGGCATCACCCACTGTTGGGG
>NZ_JBEOPN010000188.1:0-244 GCF_040310085.1 Shewanella sp. S1-58-MNA-CIBAN-0166
GCGGGGGCGCCGCTGTCATGGAAGACTAGATCGACAGTGATGTTACCGGCGGTCGCGTCCAGATTATCGACATCGGTGTCGTTAACGCTGTTGCCGTTATTGTCTAACGCGGTGGCAGACACGGTGATGTCGCCATCAACTAATGTGGAAACATCGACACCAGCAATGCTGTAGTTGCCGTTGGCATCGACGGTGACATTTGGCACCGTGACTTGGGTGCCGTTGGCATCAGTCAGCACTAACG
>NZ_JBEOPN010000189.1:0-244 GCF_040310085.1 Shewanella sp. S1-58-MNA-CIBAN-0166
GTATTTATGAACACTCGAGCGCTGGCCGTGATCTTTATTATCGTATTTTTGAACACCTTGGTGCCGAAATTATTGCTTTAGAACGTACCGACCATTTCGTTCCTATCGATACCGAGGCTGTTTCAGAAGAAGATACATTAAAAGCTATAAATTGGTCTAAACAGCATAATTTAGATGCTGTATTTTCAACCGATGGTGATGGCGATAGGCCATTAATTTCAGATGAGAACGGCAACTGGTTACG
>NZ_JBEOPN010000190.1:0-244 GCF_040310085.1 Shewanella sp. S1-58-MNA-CIBAN-0166
GGTTATCGGCATCGAAGGTCAAGACGAGGACATCGCAGAATTTACTCGCAGGTTAGTGTTCAATACGTTAATTGGCAATGCCGATATGCATTTGAAGAATTGGTCTGTGATTTATAAAGACAAGCGCACCGCATCGATTGCACCTGCTTATGACTTTGTCTCGACTATTCCTTATATCCCAGATGATAGTGCGTCGCTCAAGGTTAGCCGTAGCAAAAAATTCAGCGATTTCACGTTGGATGAG
>NZ_JBEOPN010000191.1:0-244 GCF_040310085.1 Shewanella sp. S1-58-MNA-CIBAN-0166
GATATCGCCATCACGTGGGCTGGCAATAATGCCATCATCTAAACAGCGTACTGCTTCGTTAAGCATTTGCGATACACAACGCTTAGCAATTTCGCTCTTGTTTAAACGTGGAGCCGGGGTAACACCCAATAGTTCGTAAACTGACTCATCAACCTTTTTGCCTTTTTTATCGTATTCATAAAAACCACGACCAGACTTACGGCCAAGGCGTTTTGAATCAATCATACGCATAAATGCATCAGGG
>NZ_JBEOPN010000192.1:0-244 GCF_040310085.1 Shewanella sp. S1-58-MNA-CIBAN-0166
GCGTGAAGAGCGGCCAGTACAGCTCATGCGCCGAAGCCGACGCCGACGATGCGATGATGGCGACCTGGATCGAACTGCTCGCCCGCTTCGCGCCGCCCGAGGGCCTGCCCGCCGCATGGGAACTCAGCCTCAATCGCGCGGCCGCGCATCTGGACGCGCTGCTCAGCAAGCCCGCAGGCGTCTATCAGATCTCGTCGACGCTGCACGTCGCGCTGCTGATGGACAACGTCGAGGTGCACAGCGC
>NZ_JBEOPN010000193.1:0-242 GCF_040310085.1 Shewanella sp. S1-58-MNA-CIBAN-0166
GTCTGAAATTATGAAATCTTCATTAGTATTGCTTCGAATGAGGAACCCTACCTTTCCGCTAATTGCCTCCATTTGAGATTTAAAATATTTATATGATGAAAGTGATGATTCTCTAACATCATTTTCCGTTGGTATTTCTAAATCTAAATCCCATTCTTTCTCTGAAAATTGTCGCATTAACTGTTCAGAAACACTCATTGCTTGACAGTTCTAGACAAGGAAAAATTACTTAGCGTTGTAGT
>NZ_JBEOPN010000194.1:0-242 GCF_040310085.1 Shewanella sp. S1-58-MNA-CIBAN-0166
GCCTTTTTTCTTATTATTCCGCTGACTATTTTATTTGCGCCTATTGGCGTAAAAATTGGTAGCAAGCTGGATCAAAAACAACTAAAACGCGCTTTTGCCGTTGTCTTAATGATAACCGGCATTCGCATGCTCATTCAGACTCTGGGAGCCTAAAATATGTTTAATAACACGCAAGTTCAAACCTTAAACCCACCACAGCGTTTATTAATGGGACCAGGTCCAATTAATGCAGATCCTCGTGT
>NZ_JBEOPN010000195.1:0-241 GCF_040310085.1 Shewanella sp. S1-58-MNA-CIBAN-0166
GTTGTGGCCTTGCCTCAACCACCCGAGCTCACTGGCTTTATGCTTGATTTGAACGGCACTAATCCCTGTCACTTCACTAAAATCGTACTGTGATAGTTGTTTCCCTATGGGTAATTGGCTGTCTTTCAGTAAGCGCTTTAGGCGTATTTCTTGTCGGTGTGAGGCCTCTATTTCACATAACTGAGCGAGAAATAGCTCAGGCCCCCATTGCTCCTTCACCGCTTTTAGCGCGATATCAGGC
>NZ_JBEOPN010000196.1:0-241 GCF_040310085.1 Shewanella sp. S1-58-MNA-CIBAN-0166
GCCGTGAGCGCGTTGCCAATTGTAGTAATGCTGCCACTCAGGTAACGTTTCATTTTTGAGTTCGTCCAAATCCAAATTAACGGTCGAATAAAACTCTTCCTTATCAGTTCTTTGTGACCTTTCAACTTTGCCATTTAAGTGAGGAGAGCCTGGCTTATTGGGGCGAAATTTAATGCCATGCTCCATCAATTTGAGCTGTACTTTTTCAGCAAAAAACTCCGTTCCGCGATCAGTTTGAACT
>NZ_JBEOPN010000197.1:0-240 GCF_040310085.1 Shewanella sp. S1-58-MNA-CIBAN-0166
GCGATGGACCTCGCGATCGGCGCGAAGCAGGTGTTCGTGATGATGGAGCACCTGACGAAGCAGGGCGAGAGCAAGATCGTCGCGCAGTGCTCGTATCCGGTCACCGGCGTGCAATGCGTGAGCCGCATCTATACGGATCTCGCCGTGCTCGACGTGACGGCCGACGGCCTCGCGGTGAGCGAGATCTTCACCGACCTGTCGTTCGACGAGCTGCAGAAGCTGACCGGCGTGCCGCTGATC
>NZ_JBEOPN010000198.1:0-239 GCF_040310085.1 Shewanella sp. S1-58-MNA-CIBAN-0166
GGTAAAGTACCAGCATTATTTGCCACGATTATCTATGCCTTGCCACCGCTTATTCGTTTGACGACATTGGGTATAACGCAAGTCAATCATGAAATGATCGAAGCGGGGCGCTCGTTCGGTAGCACCCATTTTCAGCTACTCATTTGGATCAAGTTACCACAAGCATTGCCCAGTATTATGGCGGGCATCAATCAGGCAGTAATGATGTCGCTTGCCATGGTCGTACTGGCGTCTATGAT
>NZ_JBEOPN010000199.1:0-239 GCF_040310085.1 Shewanella sp. S1-58-MNA-CIBAN-0166
CGTCAAGACTCAGATGCAAAATCTTTTAAGAAGAAGCCAGCGCATTCAGCTAAAAATCCATCAGCTGCAGCAAAACCTGCCAAAGCCGCTGCGCCTAAGCGTTCAGGAAAAGTTGAACCTTTACCTGCAGGCGAGGTCAAGGTTAATAACAAGGTTAAAGTTAAACTTGGCCAAGCACTTGTTAATGCAGTAATCACTGAAGTAAACAAAGACGATGTTCACGTTGAACTAGTGACAGG
>NZ_JBEOPN010000200.1:0-239 GCF_040310085.1 Shewanella sp. S1-58-MNA-CIBAN-0166
TAATAAAACCTGCCACACCTATTATTGCTGCAAAACTCAGTGCATGCGCCTTACTTAAGCGGCCTTTAGCCACTGGGCGATGACGAGTACGCGCCATTTTGCTGTCTATTTCACTATCAACAACATGGTTAATTACCGCTGCTGCTGCTGAAAGTAATCCTATGCCAAGTAAGCTTATAAACTGCACACCCATGCCTCTGCCTACATCGGGTGCTAGTGCCAAACCAACCCACGCGGTC
>NZ_JBEOPN010000201.1:0-239 GCF_040310085.1 Shewanella sp. S1-58-MNA-CIBAN-0166
GTGGAGTACCGATTAAAGTAGCAATACCGCCAATACTCGCACCATAAGCAATAGATAGTAAAAGGGCTTTACCAAAACCTTCATTACTAGGATCTGAGCTTTTAACTAAATGGGTAATAGATAAAGCGATAGGTAGCATCATTACTGCTGTGGCCGTGTTAGACATCCACATTGATAAAAATGCAGTCACTAACATCATCGCTAAAATCTGTAAGCTTGGTTTTTTACCTGCATAAAGC
>NZ_JBEOPN010000202.1:0-237 GCF_040310085.1 Shewanella sp. S1-58-MNA-CIBAN-0166
CGAGTGGCCAAAGGGATCAGACTGTAAATCTGACGGCTCAGCCTTCGAAGGTTCGAATCCTTCTCCCTCCACCATTTGCGTTGCTTCAAAGTTCAAATCTAAAAGTGTTAAAGATGTAAAGAGTTAGAATGTAAAAAGAGAGTAAGAAAAAAAGAAAATATGTGGAGGGGTTCCCGAGTGGCCAAAGGGATCAGACTGTAAATCTGACGGCTCAGCCTTCGAAGGTTCGAATCCTTC
>NZ_JBEOPN010000203.1:0-237 GCF_040310085.1 Shewanella sp. S1-58-MNA-CIBAN-0166
GTAATAAGCCCAGCCAATCATCCAGTGTTAAACTAACACGGTCGCTAAAGCCCACTACAACACCTACATTAACTAATTGATTGACAACGTATTGGCTATGAAACAAGCTAGCAAGTGTGAATGTAAATAACCAAGAAACTAAAAATGAGGGCAATATACGTGTTAAAAATGACATGGTTATCTCAACTTAAAATAAAGTTTTTTTCTTATATAAGCCATGCTAGCAAAGGCTTACCC
>NZ_JBEOPN010000204.1:0-237 GCF_040310085.1 Shewanella sp. S1-58-MNA-CIBAN-0166
TAAAATACCAATTTTCATAATTTAAACCTTAATAAGTACGTATTATTTTAGAAGCTTAGTCCCTCTAAAAGTTAATACATCCTTATAATAAATGAGATAAAGCCGGGTCAACGACTATACGATTTTCCATGGCTGTACGCCCTAATAACATTCTAAACTTCATTGTTGCACGGCTTGTTAAAGTAAGCTCGATAGGCCAGCTGTGCTCGTCTGCATGCAATGTAGTCTCTATAAAGT
>NZ_JBEOPN010000205.1:0-236 GCF_040310085.1 Shewanella sp. S1-58-MNA-CIBAN-0166
GCCTGTCACGCCGGGGGTCGCGGGTTCGAGTCCCGTCCGCTCCGCCAATTACATAGAAGCCTCGTCTAACGACGAGGCTTTTTTGTATCTGAAGCTTACCAATCTTGCCCGAACAGATATCAACAGCCACAAGCGCTGCATTAATTTAGTTGGTCCAACAACGTTCCCGGTATTGCTTTGCATTCATCCAATCTATTTGGACGGTTGACTCTCAATCAATAGAAAGTGACCAGTCA
>NZ_JBEOPN010000206.1:0-236 GCF_040310085.1 Shewanella sp. S1-58-MNA-CIBAN-0166
TGAAGGATTCGAACCTTCGACCAATTGGTTAAAAGCCAACTGCTCTACCAACTGAGCTAACGACCCATCTTGGTTTTACAAGAACTAATATTCTTACTGGAACAAAAGCCAACTGTCTCTATTTCAAGACCAACTTAGCTAACGACCCATATTGATATGACATTTAAATTCTTTAACCACGATTTAAAAAGTGGTGGGTCGTGAAGGATTCGAACCTTCGACCAATTGGTTAAAAG
>NZ_JBEOPN010000207.1:0-235 GCF_040310085.1 Shewanella sp. S1-58-MNA-CIBAN-0166
ATGTCTCGGGACATGCGGGGCACGGAGGGCGGGCGGGCGCCCAGAGTATGCTGGTGGGCGGCGTCGTGGGGCTGGTGCGCGGGGTGGGGGGGGGGGGGGGGGGGGGGGGGGGGGGCGGGGGGCGGGGGGGGGGGGGGGGGGGGGGGCGGGGGGGGGGGGCGGGGGGGGGGGGGGGGGGGGGGGGGGGGGGGGGGGGGGGGGGGGGGGGGGGGGTTGGGGGGGGGGTCTGGGGGGG
>NZ_JBEOPN010000208.1:0-235 GCF_040310085.1 Shewanella sp. S1-58-MNA-CIBAN-0166
GCTTATCTGTCTCGGCTATTTCAGCCTATTGCATTAATAGCATACACTTCTTGCCACGCGCACATTGCAAACCCTAAGCCGTTATTATCCGCGATTACCCGAGTTTAGGATAAATAAAACGGCTCCCCGGCAGATGTTATAAAATAACCCTGTTTGTCTGTCTGGGCTATTTCTGCCCATTGATAAAATACACTTCTTGCCACGCGTGCACAGCACCCATAAGGGAGTTGTATAT
>NZ_JBEOPN010000209.1:0-234 GCF_040310085.1 Shewanella sp. S1-58-MNA-CIBAN-0166
GGCGGAGCGGACGGGACTCGAACCCGCGACCCCCGGCGTGACAGGCCGGTATTCTAACCAACTGAACTACCGCTCCAAAACGGTTTGTATACACTTAATAAAACTAACAATAGTATAAAAATTATCTGTTTTATTAAGTGTAAACAGTCACTTGAATGGCGGAGCGGACGGGACTCGAACCCGCGACCCCCGGCGTGACAGGCCGGTATTCTAACCAACTGAACTACCGCTCCA
>NZ_JBEOPN010000210.1:0-234 GCF_040310085.1 Shewanella sp. S1-58-MNA-CIBAN-0166
GTTATTAACCCACCGCCTGGCTTTGGCCATTCAATTTGATCTCCCTGTGAAAGGCCAAGTAATGCACTACCAACAGGGGCTAAGATTGATATTTTGTTGCCACTTGAGTCAATATTCTTCGGGTAAACAAGCGTTAAAGTAAACTCCTCACCTGTAGATTCAACAACAAAGTTCACTGTTGAATTCATGGTTACCACGGTTGAGGGAACTTCGTGTGGCTCCACTATGTTAGCT
>NZ_JBEOPN010000211.1:0-233 GCF_040310085.1 Shewanella sp. S1-58-MNA-CIBAN-0166
AGGCGTACAGGCGCAAGTCCGGCCTCGGGTACCATTATAATCTCTAGTAATAGAGAGTGGTGTAAAAAAGCCTCAACATTAGTTGGGGCTTTTTTACGTCTGAAATGTGTGAATTAGATTGAAAGAATAAAATCCCTCGCGCTCTGGTTGAATATAAGGCGTACAGGCGCAAGTTCGGCCTCGGGTACCATTATAATCTCTAGTAATAGAGAGTGGTGTAAAAAAGCCTCAAC
>NZ_JBEOPN010000212.1:0-232 GCF_040310085.1 Shewanella sp. S1-58-MNA-CIBAN-0166
CCAAATAACGCTCACTATTACGTCATTCCGGTAATGCATTTGAGCCGGAATCCAGGTGTTGTTTTTAAGCTTGAAAGTAAAAGTAAAAGTGAAAGTCAAAGCCAAATGAAAAACCTGGATCCCTGATAACAGATCTCAGGGATGACGGGCGGGTGGAGAAACACCTGGATCCCCGATAAAAGCATTCGAGGATGACGGGCGGGGAAGCAACGCTCACTATTACGTCATTCCG
>NZ_JBEOPN010000213.1:0-232 GCF_040310085.1 Shewanella sp. S1-58-MNA-CIBAN-0166
GTTTTACAGCTTCTGGGAGCTTAGCTGTTAATACATCAAAGTTTTTAATATGATGATCGGCAGGCATCACTAATAGTGGACCGGTAATCCCATTTTGCAGTGCATAGTGGGCGGCTAATGCGATGGCAGGCGCGGTATTTTTACCTTTGGGTTCGAGTAATAATGCACTAGGAGTTGAGCTTGCAGCTTGCTCGGCGGCAATAAATCGGTGCTGCTCATTACACACTAAAAT
>NZ_JBEOPN010000214.1:0-231 GCF_040310085.1 Shewanella sp. S1-58-MNA-CIBAN-0166
GTAAAAAGCTACGCAAGCAGCATCAAATTGCGGTTAATTTAGGTTATTACCCTATGGTGGCGTTTTTTAAAGTGGTGCTACCCAGTTTATACCCACTGTTACGTTTACCTATTTTTGCAGTACTTGCTTATGCCAGCGCCAGCGTTGAAATGCCACTCATTCTTGGCCCAAATACCCCTCCCACTTTAGCCGTTGCTATAATGCACTGGTTTAACGATGTAGATTTAAACC
>NZ_JBEOPN010000215.1:0-231 GCF_040310085.1 Shewanella sp. S1-58-MNA-CIBAN-0166
CTGCCAGCTTTCTCCGCCCCGAGGCTCATCACCGACCCGACCCCCGACCAGCCGCAGAGCTCGCCCTGACCGGCCCACGCCAGGCCAATGCGCCCCCCCCCCCCCCCCCCCCGCCCCGCCCCCCGCCCCCCCCCCCCCCCCCCCCCCCCCCCCCCTGAGCACCGCGCCTATGATCCAGCCACCCCACCCCAGCCCCGCAGGCCCCCCCCCACCATCCCACACCGACACCCC
>NZ_JBEOPN010000216.1:0-230 GCF_040310085.1 Shewanella sp. S1-58-MNA-CIBAN-0166
GTTCTTCGGAATGTTGGCAATCAAAAAATTACAACTCAATGCAACGATGAATGTTCATAGTAATATGTACAAACATTTAATTGATTCTTCCGAGTCTTTTAAATGAAATCAGAATTCATTGAGCCGAAAGCGTCGTTCTTATTTATAAGAGTGGGGTTTTCAAAAGAACTTTAATTGAAGAGTTTGATCATGGCTCAGATTGAACGCTGGCGGCAGGCCTAACACATGCA
>NZ_JBEOPN010000217.1:0-230 GCF_040310085.1 Shewanella sp. S1-58-MNA-CIBAN-0166
GAATTTTAGTTTGAATTTGAATTTGAAACTGAACGTTCTGATTAATAGCAGATTACTCTAACCTAAGTGGTGCGATTAATATTGCTATAGTTTAGCGTGATGCCATCGACTGACACACTCAATCAATGACAACACAAGCAACTAACCGCTAGTCACTAACCATTAGTATAAGTACACATTTAAACTACAGGCACCATGAGCCCCCACCACTAATGCTTGCTCAATATCAG
>NZ_JBEOPN010000218.1:0-230 GCF_040310085.1 Shewanella sp. S1-58-MNA-CIBAN-0166
CCCCCCCCCCCCCCCCCCCCCCCCCCCCCCCTTTTTCACGCAGACGACGGCATACGAGATCTAATTCGCTGTCTCGTGGGCTCGGAGATGTTTATAAGAGACAGGGCAGACACGGTGATGTCGCCATCAACTAATGTGGAAACATCGACACCAGCAATCCACTAGGTGCCGTTGGCATCGACGGTGACATTGGGCACCGTGACTTGGGTGCCGTTGGCATCAGTCAGCAC
>NZ_JBEOPN010000219.1:0-230 GCF_040310085.1 Shewanella sp. S1-58-MNA-CIBAN-0166
GCAACACACCTAGCTAAAGAGTCACAGCTTAAAATGCTTCGATATCAGCTTAATCCGCACTTTATGTTTAACAGCATTAATGCTATTTGCACCTTAATCTTAAAAAAAGAAAGTGTGCAGGCAGTGAATATGCTCGAAAAGCTTTGTGATCTTCTGCGCCATAGTTTGTATACCGATCCGCTTGAAAAAGTAGCGATTAAAGAAGAAATTGCCATTTTAAAAACCTACTT
>NZ_JBEOPN010000220.1:0-229 GCF_040310085.1 Shewanella sp. S1-58-MNA-CIBAN-0166
TTATAATGCTTTGTAAGCTTGTCATTACCCTTGTCTGATGCAGGGTTAGACCAACTAAATATTACACTGTGCTCGTTATAAAAGGTAAAACCGCTAGCGCCTTCTAAGCGAGTAGAGAGGGTTTTTATTGATAAGTTTTTACGGTTGAGTTGTTTTAATTCACCGTTTAGTAAATACACTAAAAAGCGATTGTCTGGGCTCCAAATAAGGTTGCTTGGTTGTTCTGCCT
>NZ_JBEOPN010000221.1:0-229 GCF_040310085.1 Shewanella sp. S1-58-MNA-CIBAN-0166
GCATTAATTGGTGCGCATTATACTCACCCACTGCCGCTTTTTTTTGATTTAAGCGGGGAAACTCAATAAAATCATAAAAAACTATTATTTTAGGTTTCGGTTTTTAATTGGTGACAACAAAATATACACCCGATTCTTTACCTAATAATGAGCCATTGAATATAAAAAAAGAAAACACAAATGAAAAAGGACTTTTTTCTAATAAAACAACAACAATGGCTTGTTTAAG
>NZ_JBEOPN010000222.1:0-229 GCF_040310085.1 Shewanella sp. S1-58-MNA-CIBAN-0166
GCCATTCAATTACAAAAATAGCACGTTTTTGATACGCTTGAACTGCTAAGCCAAAACCTTGCCAATCACCAAGATCTTCATCACTGAATACCGCTTCAATTACATCTAATGAAATATCTAAACGGTCTGCTTCTTCTGCATCAACGGTAAAGCCGATATCGTATTTTTTAGCGGCAAGAGCAAGTTCTTTTAACTTAGGGACTATTTCTTCCATCACACGGTCTTTATG
>NZ_JBEOPN010000223.1:0-229 GCF_040310085.1 Shewanella sp. S1-58-MNA-CIBAN-0166
GCCCTGTAGAAGCGATTTCATATCGCGTATTTATGGGCATTAGCATTTTACTCGCGCCTCGTAGCCCGAAGCCTCCCATCCACTTCTCTTTGTTAAATAAGGTTTTTTAGTGATTTATGCACAAAGAGGGCGAGGAGACGCTGCGCTTTTAGAGGAAGAGATAAAAAAAAGCTGTTTTTAGCTAGTCACTACCATATAGTGCAACGTTATCTTTGCTGAGTATGTAAGG
>NZ_JBEOPN010000224.1:0-229 GCF_040310085.1 Shewanella sp. S1-58-MNA-CIBAN-0166
TTATACATATTAAACATTTTGAGGCGAAAGATGAGTTATTATTATGTTAATCATTGCTAAACGAATTAAAAGATTTCTATCTTAATGCGCATTGGATGGCGGATCGTGAAGCGGATCTGCCAATTGAACATTCAGGTAAAGAGCACTCTATCTTTAGTGAAGATGCGCTATGGAGTATGCTCAGCGACCATGATGAGTTAGCAAGAAAGTGGATGCGTTTGGGGCTAGA
>NZ_JBEOPN010000225.1:0-224 GCF_040310085.1 Shewanella sp. S1-58-MNA-CIBAN-0166
GGTGCGCGTGGGAGGAGTCGAACCTCCGACCGCCTGGTTCGTAGCCAGGTACTCTATCCAGCTGAGCTACACGCGCAAAATCGGTAAAACAAGCCATTCATAAATAATGCTATCGTCTGCACTTCATGTGCGTGACGTTATTTAATGAATGGCGGAGAAGGAGGGATTCGAACCCTCGATGGGATTTAAAGCCCATACTCCCTTAGCAGGGGAGCGCCTTCGGC
>NZ_JBEOPN010000226.1:0-216 GCF_040310085.1 Shewanella sp. S1-58-MNA-CIBAN-0166
GTGCATATATCTAGGTTACGCGCCGAGATTGAAACCGACCCTAAACAGCCTCGTCGTGTTATTACTGTGCGCGGTGTCGGCTACTTGTTTGCACGGTCGCAGGTGTGATGCAGTTATGATTAACAGCCGTCTGTATGTATGTAATGGTCTAATGAAACTGTAGAGATTTATAGCTTAAAATAAGCAAAATCTTAAAGGTATTTATCATGATTAGAA
>NZ_JBEOPN010000227.1:0-212 GCF_040310085.1 Shewanella sp. S1-58-MNA-CIBAN-0166
GACTTGCATGTGTTAGGCCTGCCGCCAGCGTTCAATCTGAGCCATGATCAAACTCTTCAATTAAAGTTCTTTTGAAACCCGAAGGTTTCGGCTCAATGAATTCTGATTGCTTTATCAACCGAAGCTGACAAAGTCTTTGTACATATTACTATGAACATTCATCGTTGCATTGAGTTGTAATTTTTTGATTGCCAACATTCCGAAGAACAGAA
>NZ_JBEOPN010000228.1:0-209 GCF_040310085.1 Shewanella sp. S1-58-MNA-CIBAN-0166
CTACCAAAAGTACCATCCAATAATTTTTTACCACCAAATGAAGTGGTATCTGCAATACGGGTTAACTCCTCTTGCAGAGAGCTAATTTCTGTTTGCATTGCTGCACGGTCATTAGATGAGTTTGAACCGTTAGCAGACTGCAAAGACAAGTCACGCATACGTTGCAAAATATTAGTAGACTCACTCATTGCACCTTCAGCGGTTTGAGC
>NZ_JBEOPN010000229.1:0-207 GCF_040310085.1 Shewanella sp. S1-58-MNA-CIBAN-0166
AGCTGGCCTGCTATCGTTCTTGCCCCTGCAGAGCCACGACTATCACGGTGGATTGCAATCGCTTGCTGGCGCAGTTTCTCACGTTCAGGCTTCACTAATCCACGATGTTTGAGATGATAATGGTAGCTGCTACGCGGTATTTCAAACAAATGACAAAGCTGTTTGACGATGTTCTGCTCTCTCGATAACAATTCAATTAATGCTATC
>NZ_JBEOPN010000230.1:0-204 GCF_040310085.1 Shewanella sp. S1-58-MNA-CIBAN-0166
CGCTGTGGCGTTAAATCCAGAGCAACATAAAGAAGCTGCTTAACAATTTAGGCGACAACTGTCTTGAAAAACGCCGCAAGGCTTGTTAGTTGAGGCTGTCGATGCATCTTATGCGATGGGATTTATTGGTAATCCCCCCTAAAAATAGTAGATTTCAAAAGTAGAATTTTCTCGTAATATATACGCAGGGAGATTCTGCATGAA